>NZ_JAMYLR010000008.1:0-211890 GCF_040318155.1 Mesorhizobium sp. M1307
GTTCCCATCAGCCATCGCATCAAGAAATGCGCCTGGAACGACGACTATCTCATCAATGCCATCACTCATATGCGATAGCCCTGCCCTCAAGGGGGAGATTGGCAGCTTCGTTCTTGGCACCTTTCTTGCACCGTTAGAGATTGGCGAAGGCATTCGCGAAATCCAATCTCCCCCTTGCGGGGGAGATGTCCGGCAGGACAGAGGGGGTGCTGTCCCGCCAGCGTTAGCAAAGATCCTGCACCGCAACGACGCTCTTGCGTTACTCCCGAGCCGAGCGCAGGCGCAGCGCCCCTGAAAGCTCCCCTCAGTGGCGCTTCTTGGCCCTGCCGGCGAACGGGTTGTCCGAGGTGCGCAAGGCGATGCGGATCGGCACGCCGGGCATGTCGAAAGCCTCGCGCAGGCTGTTCGAGAGATAGCGGACATAGGATTGCGGCATCGCATCGGGGCGAGAGCAGGAGACGACGAAGCCCGGCGGCCGCGTCTTGGCCTGCGTGACATATTTGATCTTCAGCCGACGCCCGTCATCGGCGAGCGGTCTCTTGCTTCAATGAGGTTTTTCGGTGGCGTGCTGCGGTCAGGGGCTAATTCCCCGAGGGCCCCGGCGTAGCTGAATCTGGCGGGTACCGCAGCATTTCTTGAACTTCATACCTGAACCGCAAGGACATTGATCATTGCCGCCGCGTTGCAGCCGGCCGACCAGGGGCAGCAGCGCTGCGGAAGGCAGGAGCGCTGCCGCAAGGGCAGCCAACTTGGCCGAGATCCCCGGTACGACGAGGCGACGACCGGATTTGAACCCTCGCCACGCCCGTTCAGCCACATACTCCGGATCCACCTTGGGCAAGATGTTGAAGAGCACCGTCTGATTGGCGCCTGACCTTGCGAGAAACTCCGTCGACACCGGGCCTGGTGCAACGCATGTGACCGTCACACCGGTTCGGCGCAATTCCTGGTGAAGCGCCTCTGAGAAGAAGCGCACGAAAGCTTTGCTAGCGAAGTACAGAGCCATATAAGGCCCGGGAACGAACCCGGCCACGGAACTGAGATTGAGCACCCCGCCCCGTCGGCGCGCCACCATTCCCGGCAGAAAATGGAGGGTCAGTTCTGTGAGGGAATGTATGTTGAGATCGATGATGCCGAGTTGACCATCAATAGGCAGCGCCGTCGTCGCGCCCCGCAGGCCATAGCCGGCGCTGTTGACCAGGACATCACAGACCAGGCCGTGTGCGGACAGGAAGCCCTCCAGGCGCGTTGGCGCATCGCCTGCCACGAGATCCAACTCGAGCGTGAATGCCTCGCCACCCCTCTCCCGAACCTCAGACGCCGCAGCGGCCAAACCCTCGGGCGAGCGGGCAACCAGCACAACCGCACCGCGCTCCCGTGCAGCGACGCTCGCAATTGCCCGGCCAATTCCACCCGAGCCGCCAATCACGACGACGGCTGGCCGGAATTCACAGCGCGAAATCATGTCGCGTTCCTCTGTCCTGCAGGAGCGGCAACACTTTGATCGAGCAGCATCACTTCATTGGCGACAATGCCGTTCAGGATCTTTTCGAATCTCTCCAGTGCTCGTGCAACGTTCGCTCCATCCATGACCCGGTGATCGTAGTGGATGCGGACATTCACCGATCCGTCTTTGCCGATGGGACCGTAGTTGAGAAGCGTGGTCAATGGTGTCAGCGGGTTGAGTGATTCCGCACCGAGACCAGAATAGACGGACAGTTGGAAGGTACCGAAGTAATTTGACCTTTGCCGGGCGATGTTCAACCCTAGCCACATAAGCAGCCACCTGACTGGCGCGGGCGCACCTGCCATGCGCAAGGCACGCCGGAACTCCGGGACCTCCAGGATCGGCCGTGATCGAGCCGCGTGGATGGATCCCTCAAGTTCCGTGATGGAGTAGCGTTCCGGGCGCTTGATGCAGCTCAGCAGAACGGCCGGCTCGCCATCATATTCGCGCTCGTGGGCAATCGAGGCTACGCTTGCCGGATACTCGTAAAGCTGCGGCCAGGGCAACTTGACATAGGCGCGCCGCAGCTCCGGCATCTCTAGGGCGAGAAGCGCATATCCTTTCAGGAAGATCGCGGTCCACGAGGGCCTGGCCTGCTGCGCCATCCTAGCCCTTACGAGTGGGCCGAGGTTCATCTGACGCTGCACCGCGACCCGTGGCACGCCGATCGAAAACCTCATCAGATCGCCAACAAGGCGCCGGGGCGCGGAAAGCTTGAGGGCTCGGCCTCGCATCAAACGTACCTCTAATAAAGATAAGGGAATATTCGCTTGGTCTTTTCCATATAGGCACGGTATTGCGGACCGAAATTCTCCAGCATCATACGCTCTTCCTCGTCCACTCTCAGCAGGAAAAGGACTGCGAACCCAATCAAACCCGATATGCCCGCAATCCAGTTCGGCAGCAGAAAGACCTGGCCGAGCCCCATAAGCAGGAAAGAGGTGTACATAGGGTGACGGACCAAGGCGTATGGCCCGGCGCTGACCAGTTCATGCCGTTCGCGGATCTCCAGCGTAATCGACCAGTTCCGGCCAAGTTCCTTGTGGGACCTGCGAAAAACCCATAGCGCGGAGCAGAAGATGATTGTGCCGAGAGCCACGGCCCACGCGCTGGCCGGGTGGTCAGCCGCTGCGGGCATGCCGGTGACAACATAGAAGGCAGGCAGGATTGCGAGGCCAAACAGAGCAGATGCAAGCCCGACGATGTCGGAACGTGAGCGGTAGCCAGTTACAATTCGCACGCGCCTTGCCCGGCGCTCGAAGGGATACCGGATCACGTACCAAGCAACGATGCCGATTACCCAAATGACCTCGCCAAGTGAGGCTGCCGCAATGCTCACTTCAGGTCACCAGCGCCCTTTCTGCGATCGCGACTGTAGCAGCTGCCCCTGAGTATGGCCAGTTCACCCATCGCCTCGATTTCGTCACCGGCCGACCTTCAGGCGCAGCGATCCTCTCCGAGTTAGTCCGCAGACGCGAAAGCCGGAGGGGCAGTACCGATCGCATTCGGTCCCATTCATCCCTCGAATCTTGGTTATGTATTCATCTCCCGAAGCTCGGTTATGAATTGTTGCGGCCGGAGCTGAATGGCGGGAGTCTTATATCCCATGGAATGAGCGATGTCCGCCACGAAGCCGTTGCAGTTCAAGACCGTCGCCTGCCAGACATGCGAGCTCGCCTGCAGCTTGCGGATGTAGGCAACGACTTTGTCGTATTCGGCCCGGGTCAATATGATTTGCCAGCTTGCGGATCTGTATGGTTCTTCCAGATCACCGTCGCTCCACCCGGTTTCGGCTGGCACCGGCACGATATGGCCCAGAACATAGGGAACCGCACTGTTCGAAGCCGGGTGAAGGCCCGCGACTTGGGGATCGATCATTCTCCCGGCCCGGTCCAGGCGCCCAAAAACTGCGTAGGTGTGGCCGTAGCTTAGGGCGTAGCGGGAGCGGAACTCGATGAAGTACCGCTCGTCGTTTTTTTGAGGCGCAGCTCCGCCATTGGCATAAGATACGAAATTCGGCTGGGGCGGCAGGTCTTTCGTCTGACATGCCGCTGCCGGGAGGGCCACCAACGCCACAAGCAAGAGACGGCTACTTACAAGCGTCATCGCCGCGTCCATTCCCGAACTTCACGAAGCACAGACCTAATAACGGCCTATGCCCGCCAACCGCGCCGTATGCTATGAAGCCGGCCAAAGCCCCGGCTGCGTATGTATGGGGAAGGGCTTGGCACCCCTTCCCCATACAAGCCGGTCCTTACTTAATCACTGGTTCCTCTACCGGAGCGGGTGCCGGAGCCTTACCCTTTCCTTTGCCGATCCAGTCGTTCGCGCAGCCGCTCAGGCTGGCAACGGCGAGCACAGTAACCATTGCAATCAATATCCTGTTCATCAAGCAATCCTTTCCCCGGGGGCGGAATAGCCTATAGAATCGCCACAACTAGAACGATATGCAGCCCCACCAAGTTAGCTGCGATCTACACCAACGCCTAGTGCAGAAATGACACAGTTGGCACCCGGTTGCCGGCGGCACCTTTGCGGTGACGTGCTGGCAGGGTTCACCATCCAACGGAGATCAAGCCTGCCCACCATCAAACAACCACCACCGTCGTGCCCAAAGGAGTACGGTCGTAGAGGTCAATGACGTCGTCATTTATCATACGGATGCACCCGTTCGATACCGCTGTGCCTATCGTCCATGGCTCGTTTGTACCATGTATCCGGAAGTGGGTGTCGTGCCCGTCGCGATAGAGATAAAGGGCACGCGCACCAAGCGGGTTGTTTGGTCCGCCAGGGACCCCCCCTGCATACTGCACCAGGCGCGGCTTGCGCTTCATCATGCTGGCGGTGGGTGTCCACGACGGCCAGTCCGCCTTGCGGCCGACGGTCGCTGTACCCTTGAACGAAAGTCCCTGCTCGCCGACGCCGACGCCGTAGCGCGTCGCCCACCCGTCCGTCTCGACGGCATAGAGAAAACGTTGCGAAGTATCGACGACGATTGTTCCGGCCGGCTCGTTTCCGTCGTACCGCACATGCTGCCGTCGGTAACGAGGATTCAGGCCACGCCTTGGTCCGAACGCGGATGAAATCGACGTACATCCGGAGACCATCAGAGCCAGACTACCCAGCACGAGCCCCCGGCGCGCAATGTGGTGTTCTTCCATTTCTACCTGCTAGGAAACTGGTCATCTACCGCCGCCCTCGTCTCTACCATTCCAAGGGCTGCGGGCCAAGTCTCGCTGTGTGGTGGCAAAAATGAATTCACAGGATTGACAAGCGAATTGGAGCGAAACTTCTTGCGATAACCGTCTGCCTCTGTTTCGGTTATGTCAAAATGGGCATAGGACAGAGACGATGAAGCCTGACTTCCATAGTAAAGTCGCGATTGTGACCGGCGCAGGCTCCGGAATAGGAGCCGCTGTTTCACGGCAACTCGCGCAAGGAGGAGCCGAGGTTGTTGTCGCCGACCTTGACGCCGAGGCCGCGCAGTGCAAAGCCGCCGAAATAAGCTCGCAAGGAGGCAGGGCCTACGACTTTGCGGTAGATGTCACGGATGCAGCAGCCGTGGAAAAGCTGATCGAGTTCACTGTCCAGAAATGCGGCGGACTGGATATGGCGGTAAACAATGCAGGTATCGACGGCGTTCGAAAAGCAACGGCAGACTATCCGCTCGACAACTGGCACAAGCTGATAAACGTCAATCTTAATGGCGTTTTCTACAGCATGAAGTACGAAATCGCCGCGATGCTGGATCGAGGCGGAGGCGCCATCGTGAACATGTCCTCCGTTCTCGGTTCCGTCGGCTTGCCAACTGCGTCCGCATACACGGCAGCGAAACACGGAGTCGTTGGACTAACCAAAGTTGCGGCGATCGAATATGCCAGGATGGGCATCCGGATCAATGTAGTCGGCCCCGGCTGGATCGAAACGCCTCTTTTATCGGAGCAAATGGAGGCATTAGCCAGCCGGCGCATGGCAGGTCTTCAGCCGATGGGCAGGCGCGGGAAACCGGAAGAGGTAGCGGCTCTTGTATGCTTCCTCTTGTCCGACCAGGCCAGCTTTATCACTGGGAGCTACCATCTGGTGGACGGAGCTTACACCGCCCATTAGGTGCAGAGGCTGCCCCCACTCGCGCCGGCCACCGTCAGGGCGATGACGCCGGAGATCGCCGGGCTGCCCGCACTGCCTGAGATGGGCCTGTTGCCGCATCGCAAGGAAGGCCGAGCCAGACCCGGTGGCGGCGCGACTTGCCGACATCCTGCTGCAGGTGTCGGTGGAATCGCCTTCCCGAAAATGTGCAGGCGCTGCCCGCGAGCGGCCTGCGGAGCGTAGCCTGATGCTGGCGCCCAGAAGACGCGCAGCTCAGCGGCGCTTCTTCGCCCTGCCGGCGAACGGGTTGTCCGAGGTGCGCAAGGCGATGCGGATCGGCACGCCGGGCATGTCGAAAGCCTCGCGCAGGCTGTTCGAGAGATAGCGGACGTAGGATTGCGGCATCGCATCCGGCCGTGAGCAGGAGACGACGAAGCCCGGCGGCCGCGTCTTGGCCTGCGTGACATATTTGATCTTCAGCCGACGCCCGGCGACAGCGGGCGGCGGATGATGCGCCAGGATGCCTTCCAGCCAGCGGTTGAGCTTGCCGGTCGACACACGGCTGTTCCAAACTCGATGCGTCCGGATGACGGCATCCATCAGCTTGTCGAGGCCACGCCCGGTCTCGGCCGACACCGGCACCGCCTGCATACCGCGCGCCTGGGGAAGAAGCCGCTCGGTTTTTTCGCGCAGCTCGGCCAGCAGCTCCTGGGGATGGTCGACAAGATCCCATTTGTTGAAGGCGATCACCGGGGCACGGCCCTCGCGGATGATCAGGTCGGCGATCTGCAGATCCTGCTTCTCGAAGGGAATGGTGGCGTCGAGCACGATGATGACGATCTCGGCAAAGCGGATGGCGCGCAAGCCGTCCTGCACCGACATCACTTCGAGCTTTTCGTGGATCCTGGCCTTGCGGCGCATGCCGGCGGTGTCGAACAATTTTAAGCGGCGGCCATGCCAGTCCCAGTCGACCGAGATGGAATCGCGAGTGATGCCGGCCTCAGGGCCGGTCAACAACCGCTCCTCGCCGATTAGTGCGTTGATCAGCGTCGACTTGCCGGCGTTGGGGCGGCCGACGACGGCGATGCGCATCGGTTTGGTGTCGTCATAGCTCGGCTCTGCGTCCGGGTCGGTAACATCCTCGCCGATCAGCACCTCGCTGGCGGCGACCTCCTCCTCGCCGGCCTCTTCGTCCTCGCCGAAGGCGCGCGCCTCGCCCAGTGCCGCGATCACCGCGTCGCGCAAATCGGGCAGGCCCTGGCCGTGTTCGGCCGAGACCGGGATCGGTTCGCCAAGGCCGAGCTCCCAGGCCTCCAGCATGCCGCCCTGGGCGCCGCGCGCCTCGGCCTTGTTGGCGACGACGACAACCGGCTTGCCGGACTTGCGCACGATCTCGGCGAAGGTCTTGTCGTCGGGCATCAGCCCGGACTTGGCATCGATCGTGAAAAAGATCAGGTCGGCTTCGCGGATGGCGATCTCGGTCTGGGCGCGCATGCGGCCGGGCAGCGTCGAGGCGGCCGCATCCTCGAAGCCGGCGGTGTCGATGACGTCGAAATGCAGATCGTAGAGTTTTGCGGCATGGACGCGGCGATCGCGGGTGACGCCGGGCGTATCGTCGACAAGCGCCAGCTTCCTTCCCACCAGCCGATTGAAAAGGGTCGATTTGCCGACGTTAGGCCGGCCGATGATGGCGACTTTGAAGGTCATGGACTATCACGACACGCCGCCCGAGCCACGGATCAGCTCGGACATCAAAGTCGCCCGCTCGCGCGTGTTGCGCGGGGCGCCGTCATCCGCGGCGATCTGGTCGAACAGCTTCAATGCATCCGCCGCCTTGCCTTCCTTCCAGGCGGCAAGGCCAAGCGCCTCGCGCGCCGTATGGCGCAGCGTGTTGGTGTCGGCGGTGAGCGCCTCGACGCGGCTGGAGACATCGGCGAAAGAGCCGTGGTCGACCAGAAGCAGCGCTGCCCTGAGACGAGCCATGTCGCGAATGCCGGAGGGGATCTTGGTGTCGGCGGCGACCTCGTCGAAATCCTTGACGGCGGCGTCGACGTCGCCCTTATCCGCCTTGACGGTTGCCGCGCGCATGCGGGCGAGCAGCGGATAGGCGCCGTAGCCGTCCTTCTCCAACGCCTCCAGAGCGGCAAGCGCCTCGTCGTTCTTCCCGTCATTGGCAAGCTTGAGCGCCTGCGAAAAAGCATCGCCCGAGCGGTTGGCGCGAGTTTCGTCCCAATAGCGGTAGCCGACGACAGCAGCAGTGCCGAGCACCACCAGCACGGCCAGCACGATCAAGGCGGGACCGAAACGGTCCCACAGCGCATGCGCCTGGTCGCGACGAATCTCTTCGTTGACTTCGCGGATAAAACTGTCGTCCGACATGGATCAAAACCATTTCCTGCCCCGGGCGGGGCGGTTGATGAGCCCGCGTTTTAGCGAAATTTTGCCGGCATGGAAGGGGTTCGGCAGGAAAATCGCCTATTCACGAGGCAGTCACCGCCAACGGCGGCCGTACAGGTCGATCGTACCCGTGCCATATTTCACCGGTAGGCGTCGCTTCTACATTCCTTGATCCGGTCAGATGCCTTTGCCCCGTTTGTCCCGCGTTGTTGCGTTTTCGATTGCCGCGCTTGCTACCGGCGCGGCTTTTGCCGACCCGCCGGCGCCGCCGGCAAAACCGAAGCAGATCGTCATCATCTCATTCGACAGCGCCCGCGACATTTCGCAGTGGCAGCGCAGCCGGGCGCTGGCCCGGCGCACAGGCGCGCATTTCACCTATTTCGTCTCCTGCGTGTTCCTGCTGTCGCCCGAGACGCGCAAGCAATACACCGCGCCCGGCAAGACAGAAGGCAAATCGAATATCGGCTTCGCCGCCTCCAAACAGGAAGTCGCCGAGCGGCTCGAGCAGATCAACCTCGCCGCCTCGGAAGGCCACGACATCGGCAGCCATGGCTGCGGCCATTTCGACGGCAAGGACTGGAGCAAAGCCGACTGGCTAAGCGAGTTCGGCTCCTTCAGGCATGTTCTCGAAAACGCCTATTCGATCAACGGCATCGCACCCGAACCAACGGGCTGGCGCGATTTTGCGCGCAAGTCGGTGGTCGGGTTCCGCGCGCCTTATCTGTCGGCAAACAAGGCGCTCTACGAGGCGCTGACGGCGGCCGGTTTCCTGCTCGACGCAAGCGGCGTTTCGCGCGGGCCGGTCGAGCCGCCGACTGTCAACGGCATCACGCGCTTTTCGCTGCCGCAGATCCCGGAAGGGCCGAGCTCAAGGCGGGTGATCGCCATGGATTACAATCTCTATGTCAGACATTCCGGCGGCTTCGAGCGGCCGAGCAGGGCAGAAGAGTTCGCTGACCGGACCTATAACGCGTTCCGCGCCGCCTTCGATGCGCAATACCAGGGCAAGCGCATTCCGCTTGAGCTCGGCTTCCATTTCACGCTGATGAACGACGGCGCCTACTGGAACGCGCTGGAACGCTTTGCCGGCGAGGTCTGCACCAGGTCCGATGTCGAGTGCATCAGTTTTCGCGACTACGTTTCGCGGCGAGGCGAAAGACAGGCAGCTGTGGGCGGCTGAGCCGCAAGTGATCGCCGCTGCCCCATCTCAGCTTGCCGGCTGATCCTCCGGACGCAAGCCGGCTTGCTCACGTTCGAGATAACGCTGGTCGATTTCCGGCAGCGGCTCGCCTTCGAGCGTGGCCTCGAAGGCGCGCAAGCGTTTGTAGATCGAGATCAGTTCCACGACCGTCGGCCAGGCATTGACCAGATACTGAAATGAAGATCGGACCTGCTCAAAGGAGTTGAGAATCTGGTTCAGAGCGCCGAGCTTGATCTTTCCCGCGACCATCGTAGGGACAAGAACAATATATGGAAATATATTGTCGATCTGTAGATAGAATATTCTAGCGACGTTAAAATATAAGTAGTGGAAGTATTTACGAAAATAGATGCTTCTTACACTTCTAAAAAGGTCAGCGACAGTTGGCGGTTGGGCGCGATCTGCATCGTCCTCACCATAGACCAATTCTTTGCGGTAGGCTGCCTCGACACGTTGGGTGCGGAATTCGAGACCCGGCAGTTTGATTCCTACCGCAGCTAAGAAGGTAGTTCCGAAGGCCGACCAAAGGATTGCTACAACGACCAGGGAGTAAGGCACCGTGCCGACAATCGGCAGTTCCGTGACGTTTTCAGAGAGATGCAGCAGCACGGGAAGGAACGCTATCAGTGTCATGATGGACCCGACTAAGCTTACGCCCAGATCCTCCATCGTGCTGGAGAAGCGCATCGTGTCTTCTTGAACACGCTGGGACGCACCTTCGATGCGCCTCAATCTTTCCCAGTTGGTCATGTAGTATTCGTTCATTGCGGTGCGCCAACGAAATATCCAATGACTTACAAAAAACCGGTTGAGGGCGCCAACGGTCACAGCCAGAAGCGCAATCCACATGATTGTCAGCAGTTGGATATAGAAGTCCCACGGCGTCGTAGAGTACGGTGTGCCTAAAGCCTTCTGAATAAGATCGTAGAAAGGGCCATACCAGTCATTGAAGGCGACATTTACCTGCACCTGGTAATAGATCACAAAGAGAATCAGTGAGGTGCCAAGGATCGACCAATTCCGCCATGGATGAGGTCGGTACCAGGCCCAAAAGCCGTAGAAGATGAGGACGACAGCCGCAAAATATATATAGAACCAGAGAAATGGCTTCGACCAAAAGAGCGACACGCCAATGATCTTGTCGACGCCGGCGGCCATCGGGGGCAGTCCAAACACTGCTCCAAGTTGCTCTCCTCCAAAAAACCAAAACAGAACGGCCGCGAGGCTCCAGACGGCGACCGAACTGAAGAACAGCTTCGGCTGCGGAAAAAACGATACGAACACTGTGGCGAAATCCTCGGTCGATGCGCAAATCAGCGGGTTCAGCGGGCATAAAGTCACACATTAGCGGGAAAGAAAATGCCCGTGCCCAACGCCCGGCGCCGAGCAAGACCATAATCATGGCGATTTTGGCGCAGCCGACCAGGCGATCGCACCCGAGGCGAGCAGGACGGCGGCGGCCACGATCGAGGCAAGGAAAAAGTTACCCGAGGCCTGCGCAAGCAGACCGGCGACGATCGGGCCAATGATCTGGCCGAGGCCGAAGGCGGCCGTCATCACCGCCAGCATCCGGCGTGGTGCTTGCGGGGCAAGCTGCCGTCCGGCCTGGAGGCCAAGCGCGGTTATGGCGATGAAGGTGCCGCCGACAAGAAGGCCGCCGAGCAGCGGCCCGGTGCGCCCGCCCATGACGACACTGGCGCTGACGCCGACCACCTCGACCAGGCACCCCAGGGCGTAGGTGGCATAGAGCCCGATTTTAGCCGTAAGCTTCTGCCACAGCCAGACCGATGGGAAACCGGCAAGTCCGGTGACCATCCAGACCACGGCCTCGAAGACGCGGCCGCCGCCGCCCTGGCGGACGATGGCGACCAGGAACGTTGCCGTGACGATGTAGCCGAAGCCGAACAGGCCGTAGGCGACGATGATCTTCACCAGCGACCGGTCTTTCGGCAGTGCCGGCTCGCTCCCGGTGGTGCTGTTCGCGGCCGAGGTGCCGCCGGCCAGCAAGGCGACGACGGCAAAGCCGCAGGCCGAAATCACCGCGGACCACAGCCAGCCCGCCGCCCAGCCGGCATGTTCGGTGACGAGGACTGCCAACAGCGCCGAGGACGCCGCGATGCCGAGGCCGACACCGCCGAAATACAGCGCCTGCAGGTCGTTTCGCCCGGCCGCGGCGAGATGACCGAAAACGATGCTGGTCATGAAGACCAGCACGAAGGCGCTGGCGAGGCCGGCAAGAAAGCGGATGAGGAGAAAGCCGGGCATGGTGCCGCTCAGGCCCATCAGGCCGGCGAGGATCGCGGTGGCGGCAAGGCCGGCCAGCATCAGCTGGCGCTCGCGGCCTTGCGCCCAGCCGCCGGTGGCGGCAAGCGCGCCGACGAGATAGCCGAGATAATTGGCCGATGCGATCCAGCCGGCATCAGCCGGCGACAGGCCGAGCTCTTCCATCATGCCAGGCAGGATCGGCGTATAGACGAAGCGGCCGATTCCCATGGCGACGGCCAGGGCAATCATGCCGGCGATTGCCAGGCGCAAGGGCGAAGCGGCTTTCATCGCGATGCACAATAGGTGCGCCTGCCGGTCAGACAATCCGCCTTTTGTTGGGCCAGAAGGGTTGCGCAGCCGCGTCGGCGGCCGGCTCACCTGAAGTGCCAGCAAGTCCTTGTTCAGCCGCAGCAGGTCCTTGGCGCCGTCTCGAAGCGGGTACGACACGCGGTCAGCCTGAATGGCATGTCGGCGAGTTCGCGCTCCGACATGGTGTCGAGCACCGGATGCGACAGCGGATCGGTCACCCAGCTGGTGGCCTGGCTGTCATCCCGGTGCGGCTGCGCCCCGATCGGGGAAAAGGCGCCAAGCCATGACAAAATCTTCATCGGATTTGCCTCCTCACTCTGAGTAGCCCACTTAGAATCCGCCGTTCCTTAGCGTCTGGCAATTGAGATTTCAGCCGCTCCAGTTTAGAAAAACTGTATGGCTACTCTGAACCGCGTCCATCTCAACGGCTTGCGCGCCGTGGAAACTGTTGCCCGCCTGGGCTCGCTCGCGGCGGCGGCCGGCGAGCTCAACGTCTCGGTCAGCGCCGTCAGCCAGCAGATCAACCGAACAGAAAAGCAGCTCGGCCGGGCGCTATTCGAACGAACGCCAGCTGGCCTGGTGGCGACGGAATTCGGCACCGTCTTTACCGCGCGGCTCAGCGCAGGCTTCCGCGAACTCGCACAGGCGGTGGCGCTTGCCGATGAAAGCTCGGAGTGCACGCTGGTGGTTTCGGTGGCGCCGGCTTTCGCCTCGAAATGGCTGCTGCCGCGGCTGTCGCGGCATTTCGCCCGGCATCCGAACGTGCTTCTGCGCATCGATGCCTCGGTGCGGCTTGCCGATCTCGATCGTTCGGACATCGACGTCGCCATTCGGCTCGGCGACGGCAAATGGCCGGGCGGGCGGGCCGAATTGCTGCTGGCGCAGGAGGTGTTTCCGGTCTGTGCACCGGTGATCGCCAGCAAGCTGAAATCGATCGAGGACCTTGCTTTGACCTGTGCGATCACGGACGAAAGATCGATGATCAGTTGGGAGAGCTGGTTCGAAGCGGCCGGAGTGGAGCCTGTCACCTTCATGAAGGGCGCGCGCTTCACCGATCCGATGCTGTGCCTGGAATCGGCGATTGCCGGCCACGGCGTCATGCTCGGCTGGCAGTTGCTGGCCGCCGACGCGCTGGCTGACGGCCGTCTCGTTGCGCCGTTCGGCATACGCGCCCAGAGCGGGCTCGGCTATTGGCTGGTGACCTCGGCCAGCAAGAGCGAAAGCCGTAAGGTCAGGGATTTCAAGACCTGGATCCGCGAAGAGATCGAGGCGACGATGGCGCAGTTCAGGTCGCTCGAGAGCGCGCGCTAAACCTGCCGGCACATCACAGTGGAAAGGTCGGCAGCGCCGGTCTATGTAAGAAACAGTCCCCAATCACGGCAGGCAGGATCATGACCACACATTCGCGCGGCGTTTCCGCAAGCATCGACCCGGTGAAGCTCGACAGGCTGGCGGAGGTCGCCGTCAAGGTCGGGCTGCAATTGCAGCCGGGGCAGGATTTGGTGCTGACCTCGTCTATTGCCGCGCTGCCTTTGACGCGGCGGATCGTCGAGCACGCCTACAAGGCAGGCGCGGGCCTGGTGACGCCGATCTTCAACGACGATGAGATCACTCTCGCGCGCTTCCGCTACGGCGCCGACGCCGGCTTCGACCGCGCCGCCGGCTGGCTCTATGAAGGCATGACAAAAGCCTTCGCCAACAATGCGGCGAGGCTTGCCGTGCGCGGCGAGGATCCGTCGCTGCTTTCGGCGCAGGACCCGGCAAAGGTGGCGCGTGCCAACAAGGCGAATTCGATGGCTTACCAGCCGGCGCTGGAGAAGATCACCGGCTTCGACATCAACTGGAACATCGTCGCTTATCCCGATGAGGCCTGGGCCAAGCAGGTATTTCCGGACGATGCCGAAGACGTCGCCGTGGCCAAGCTCGCCGACGCTATCTTTGCCGCCTCGCGCGTGGATGTCGAAGACCCGATCGGCAACTGGACGGCGCACAATGCGGCGTTGAAGAGCCGCACCGAATGGCTGAACGGCCACAATTTCCACGCACTGCATTTCACCGGCCCCGGCACCGACCTGACCGTCGGGCTGGCCGACGGCCACGAGTGGATGGGCGGCGCCTCGACCGCCAAGAACGGCATCACCTGCAACCCCAACATCCCGACCGAAGAGGTTTTCACCACGCCGCATGCAAGGCGCGTCGAAGGCCATGTCACCAGCACCAAGCCGCTGTCCTATCAGGGTACCCTGATCGACGGCATTGCGGTGCGTTTCGAGGCGGGCCGCATTGTCGAGGCCAAGGCCACGAAGGGCGAGGATGTGCTGCAAAAGGTGCTCGATACCGACGAAGGCTCGCGCCGTCTCGGCGAGGTGGCGCTGGTGCCGCATTCCTCGCCGATCGCCAAGAGCGGGCTGCTGTTTTTCAACACGCTGTTCGACGAGAACGCCGCCTGCCACATCGCGCTCGGCCAGTGCTATTCGAAGTGCTTCGTCGACGGCGCCTCGCTCAGCCAGGACGAGATCGCGGCGCGCGGCGGCAACAAGAGTTTCATCCACATCGACTGGATGATCGGCTCGGACAAGATCGACATAGACGGTGTCCATAAGGACGGCAGCCGCGTGCCGGTGATGCGCAAGGGCGAGTGGGTTTAGGCCCGGGATCTCTAAACGAAGGCCAGCAAGCAGCGGCGCCTGCTGGCCCATGCGGAGTTGGCAATGGAGCTCGCGGTCAAGCGCATCTATGAGCCGCCGGCGCCCGATGACGGGCAGCGGGTGCTCGTCGACCGCATATGGCCTCGCGGCGTCCGCAAAGAGGACGCGGCGCTGACGCTCTGGCTAAAGGACATCGCGCCAAGCAATGGGTTGCGCAAATGGTTCGGCCATGAGCCGGCGCGCTGGGCGGAGTTCCAGCGGCGATACCGCGATGAGCTCGACCGGAACGGCGAGGCGGTGGCGGAACTACGTGCCTTGCTCCGTGAAGGCAAGGTGACGCTGCTCTACGGCGCCCATGACGAGGCGCACAACAATGCGGTGGCACTGGCGAGCTATTTACGTGGGATCAATTAGCCACGCCGGCGGGACAGCGCCCCCCTCTGGCCTGCCGGCCATCTCCCCCTCAAGGGGGTGTTTGGACCGGAGACATCGCGAACAGGTGTGCGAGGACATCGCGAACAGTGCTCCATGCTATCTCTCGACGAGGTTGAGGTCGATGGTTTGGATTTTCTGATGGCGGAAGAAGACGTTGAAGACGCCGTCCTTGTCGGTCGCACGGAAGGCGACGGCGCGCCCGGCGAAGGCATTGCAGATCTTGAAGTGGCGGCCGAACAGCGAGGTCGCGCCCTTCTGCTGGATCTTGCGGATATGGTCGCCGGGCGCATAGTCGAAGGGCTGCGGGGTCTCCCTGAAGTCGCGCGGGGAAGACCGGTAGCGGTCGAGCGGCACGGCGCCGGCGATCGCCTCGTGCGGGCGCTCTGCATTGTAGATGTGGCGCCAGCGGTCGAAGGCCCGCTGGGCCGCCGCCAGGTTCTCGAACGGCGGTCCCTGCAGCGCCTCGGCCTTGAGCGTGCGGTGAAAGCGCTCCTCCTTGCCCAGCGTCTGGGGATGATACGGCCTGGAATGCCCGATGGCGATGCCGATTTCGATCAGCCAGACGCCGAGCAGGGTAAAGTCGTTGCGGCCGCCATCGCCCCAAGGCGGGCCGTTGTCGGTGGCGATACGAAAGGGCAGGCCATAGCGGCGGAAGGCCGTGATCAGGCGCGTTTTCACGGTTTCGGTGGTCTGGTCGGAGCAGGCCGACAGCACGATCGAGAACCGCGAATGGTCGTCGAGCACGGTCAGCGGATGCAGGCGCCCGGCGCGCAACGGCACATAACCCTTGAAGTCCATCTGCCACAGATCGTTGGGCGCGTCGTGCTCGAAGCGGATGAAGGGCTTTGCCCCGCCGCCCAGCGCCCCGAGCTCGACGCCGTTGCGACGCAAGATGCCGGTCACCGTCGAGGGCGACGGACAGCCAATCCCCTGGCGCGCCAGGACCCGGGCGATCTTGCGCCCGCCCCAGGCCGGATGTGCCGCCCGCACCGAAAGCGCCGCTGCTTCGACCTCCCAGGCGCTGCGCCTGGGACTCGAGAGCGGTTGGCGCGAACGCTCCAAAAGCCCGGCCTCGCCCTCCGTCCGATAGCGCGCGATCAACTTGTGAGCCACGGTCCGACCGATCCCAAAGCGCCGGCACAACGCGCTCACATTCGCCCCCGGCGCGCTCGCCAATCTGACAAATTCCAGCTTCTGTTTCATCGCGCTCGTGTCCTCGAATGGCATCCCGAACCTCCCGGCGCAAAGCGCGCCAAACTGTTCGCGATGTCCTCGCACACCTGTTCGCGATGTCTCCGGTCCAAACACCCCCTTGAGGGGGAGACGGCCGGCAGGCCAGAGGGGGGTGCTGTCCCGCCAGCGTGGAAGCGATCATCTCAATTTCCCTCGAACACCGGCTTCTCCTTAGCCACGAAAGCCGTGTACGCCCGCTCGAAATCGCGGGTCTGCATGCAGATCGCCTGCGCCTGCGCTTCCGCTTCGATCGCCTGGTCGAGACCCATCGACCATTCCTGGTTCAGCTGCGTCTTGGTCATGCCATGGGCGAAGGTCGGGCCGGAAACGATGCGCGCGGCCATGTCGAGCGCGTCGGCCTCGAGCGCCGCGGCATCGACCAGCCTATTATAGAAGCCCCAGCGCTCGCCTTCCTCGGCACTCATCGTGCGGCCGGTATAGAGCAGCTCGGCGGCGCGGCCCTGGCCAATGATGCGCGGCAGGATCGCGCAGGCCCCCATGTCGCAGCCGGCAAGGCCGACGCGCGCAAAAAGGAATGCTGTCTTGGCTTGAGGCGTGGCGATGCGGATATCGGAGGCCATGGCGATAATCGCGCCGGCGCCGACCGCCACGCCATCGACCGCCGCAATAATCGGCTTGCCGCAATTCAGCATCGCCTTGACGAAATCGCCCGTCATGCGGGTGAAGGCGAGCAGCGCCTTCATGTCCATCTTGACCAGTGGGCCGATGATTTCGTGGACATCGCCGCCCGAGCAGAAATTGCCGCCATTGGGCAGGAACACCACAGCATCGACATCATCGGCGTAGACAAGGTCGCGAAATATGTCGCGCAATTCGGCATAGCTGTCGAAGGTCAGCGGGTTCTTGCGCTCCGGTCGATCGAGCCGGATCTTTGCGATCTTGCCTTCGACCTGCCAGAGGAAATGCTTCGGCTTGCGGCCGGCCAGCTTCGTCATTCCCGTCCCTCCCAATTGCTGCGGAAGGAGGTCAGCATGCCGGTCAGCCGGCGCGCCTCATCCTCGCTCACATTGCCCAGCAACTCGCCGACCCATTTTTCATGCGCGGCGGCGATCACGGCGAAAATCTTCGATCCCTCTTCCGTCAGCCGCACCATCGAGGTGCGGCGGTCGCCATTGCGTCGGGCCCGCATCACCAACCCTTCCGAGACCAGCCGGTCGATGATGCCGGTGACATTGCCGTTGGACACCAGCAGGAAGCGCGAAAGATCGCTCATCAGCATGCCCTCCGGCGCGCGGTAGAGCGCGGCCATCACGTCGAAGCGTGGCAGCGTTGTGTTGAACTCTTGCCGCAGTCGTTCGCGCAGCTCGGCCTCGATGGTGCGCGAGGCGCGCAGCAGGCGTATCCACAGCCGCAGGCGGTCCTTGCCGGGTCCGGACGGGGCGGGCAGGGGACCGGCTACCATGTCTCACCTCCGGAGATCGAAATCGTCTGCCCGGTAATCGACCGGGCGGCGTCGCCACACAGATAAAGTACCGCGGCCGCAATTTCTTCCGGCTGGATGAAGCGGCCTTGCGGGTTGGTCGCGGCTAGGCTTGTCCGTGCCTGCTCGGACGAGCGGCCGGTCGTTTGGACGATGCGCTGGACGGTGCTCCCCAGCATCTCGGTTTCGACAAACCCTGGGCACACGGCATTCACTGTTATGCCGGACTTGGCGGTCTCGACGGCGAGTGCCCGCATCAGGCCGACGACGCCATGCTTGGCGGCAACGTAAGCTGCGACATAGGGATAACCTTTCAGTCCGGCGGTGGAAGCGACGAAGATGATACGGCCAGTCTTGCGCACTGCCATGCCGGCCAACGCCGGCTTCACCGTCAGGAACGCACCGGTCAAGTTGACGTCGAGCGTGCGCTGCCAGTCTGCCAGCGAGGTCCGCTGCGCCGGGGCACTGCCGGACATGCCGGCATTGGCAACGACGATGTCGAACGCTCCGCGTGCCGCTTCCGCTGCCTCGTAGAGCGACGCCATCGACGTCTCGTCGGTGACGTCGGCGGCAATGGCGAAGATGGACTTGTTCTCCGCGGCGACCTCGGCAAGCGGCTCCACGCGCCGGCCGCAGATGGTCACGTCAATGCCCGCGCCGGCCAGCGCCAGCGCGATCGCGCGGCCGACGCCGGAGCCGCCGCCGGTGACCAGCGCATGACGCCCCGAAATCGTCGCCGCGGCACTCATACTTTCAACCCCGCTGCCGCTTCGCGTTCGGCCAGCCGGTAGAGCTGGTCGCGGCCGGGCAGATAGGGATCCGGCCATTTGACGCCGCGATCGCCAAGCGTGACGGCCGCGTGCAGCGTCCAATACGGATCGGCAAGATGCGGCCTAGCCAGTGCGACGAGATCGGCGCGGCCCGCCATCAGGATCGAGTTGACGTGGTCCGGCTCATAGATATTGCCGACCGCCATCGTCGCCATGCCGACCTCGTTGCGGATGCGATCGGAAAACGGCGTCTGGAACATGCGGCCATAGACCGGTCTTGCCACGGCCGAAGTCTGGCCGGCCGATACGTCGCAGATGTCTACGCCGGCCTCATGCAGCAGCCGCGCGATCTCTACGGCATCGGCCGGCGTCACGCCTTCGATGCCCAGCCAGTCATTAGCGGAGATGCGCATCGAGATCGGCTTCTCGGCCGGCCACGCGGCGCGCACCGCATGAAAGATTTCCAAGGGGTAGCGCATGCGGTTTTCCAGCGAGCCGCCATAGGAGTCGGTGCGCCGGTTGGTCAAGGGCGTGATGAAGGAGGACAGGAGATAGCCGTGCGCGGCGTGGATTTCGAGCATGTCGAAGCCGCAGCGCGCCGCCATCTCGGCCGAAGCGACAAACTGGTCGCGCACCATATCCATGTCGGCGCGGTCCATCGCCTTCGGCACCTGGTTTTCCCGCGACCACGGCACGGAAGACGCTGCCATGACGGGCCAATTGCCTGAGGGCAGCGGCACGTCGGTTCCCTGCCAGCCGAGCCTGGTCGACCCCTTGGCACCGGAATGGCCGATCTGGGCGCAGATCTTGGCCTCGGTTTCGGCATGGACGAACTCGACCAGCCGCTTCCAGGCGACCTCATGCTCGGGCGCATAGAAACCGGGGCAGCCAGGCGTGATGCGGCCCTCCGCGCTGACGCACGTCATCTCGATATAGAGGAGACCGGCGCCGCCCTTGGCCCGTTCGGCGTAATGGGCGAAATGCCAATCGGTCGGACAGCCGTCGACCGCTTTGTACTGCGCCATCGGCGAGACGACGACGCGGTTCTGCAGCGCCATGCCGCGCAGCCGGAACGGCGCGAACATCGGCGCGCGACGCAGATTGTTGCCCCCGGCGCCGGCCTGGCGCTGGAACCACTCCTCGGCGCCGGCCAGCCATTCGGCATCGCGCAGCCGCAAATTCTCGTGACTGATGCGTTGCGAACGCGTCAGCAGCGAATAGTTGAACTGCACCGGATCGAGGCCGAGATAGCGCTCGACCTCCTCGAACCATTCGAGCGAATTGCGCGCCGCCGACTGCAGCTTCAGCACTTCGGTGCGGCGGGCGTCCTCATATTTGCTAAAGGCGGCCTCGAGGTCTGGCTCGGACTCGACATAGTCGGCCAGCGCCACCGCGCTTTCCAGCGCCAGCTTGGTGCCGGAACCGATCGAGAAATGCGCGCTCGCCGCCGCGTCGCCCATCAGCGCCAGGTTCTTGTAGGACCAGCGTTCGCACAAGACACGCGGGAAATTGATCCACGCCGAGCCGCGGATATGATTGGCGTTGGTCATCAGCGCGTGGCCGCCGAGATGGCGGGCAAAGATGCGCTCGCAGACGGCAATCGATTCCTGCTGCGACATCGCGCCGAAGCCGAAGCGCTGCCAGGTCTGCTCGCTGCATTCGACGATGAAGGTCGCGGTGTCGCTGTCGAACTGGTAGGCATGCGCCCACACCCAGCCGTGCTCGGTCTTTTCGAAGATGAAGGTGAAGGCGTCGTCGAATTTCTGGTGGGTGCCGAGCCAGACGAACTTGCATCTACGGATGTCGATATCGGGCTTGAACACGTCGACGAAGGCGCTCCGCGCTTTCGAGTTCAACCCGTCGGCGGCGACAACCAGGTCGTGCGTCTCCATATATGGCTTGGGATCGGCGATGTCGGTTTCGAAGACCAGCTTGACGCCGAGTTCGCGCGCCCGCCGCTGCAGCAACGTGAGCAGCCGCTTGCGGCCAATGCCGCAAAAGCCGTGACCGGTCGAGACCGTGCGCACGCCGTCATGGATGACGGCGATATCGTCCCAATAGGCGAAATGCTTGCGGATCCAGACGGCGCTGACCGGGTCGTTTTTGGTCAGGTTCTCCAGCGTTTCGGCCGACAGCACGACGCCCCAGCCAAACGTATCATCGGCACGGTTGCGCTCGAACACCGTGACCTCATGCGCGGCATCCCTGAGCTTCAGCGAGATTGCAAAGTAGAGCCCGGCTGGTCCGCCGCCGAGAACCGCAACTTTCATCGTGCGATCTCCTCTTCGCTTCTGTTTGTCGAGTTTACGCCTGAGACGGATTAATTCAAGCTTGAAGTTTCAGGATTGAAACAATCCGCCCCAGAAATCCAGCTTGCCGGCAGTCGGCTTGCGCAGGCCAGGGACGCCCCGGGGCTATTTTTCCGGGTTCTTCGGGCTCCACAGCACCGTCTCCGCATCTTTTTCATAGGCCATGCCATTGGGATAGCTGATCGCTTCCAACTGCAAGCCCCAGGGCGCCTGGAAGTAGAGGATGGTCTGGCCGGCGGCCGGGCCTTCGGTAACCGGCAGCGGTCCCATCCGCGTCTTGACGCCCTTGCCGTCAAGATAGGCTTTTGCGGCGGCGATGTCGTCGACATAGAAGGCGATATGGAAGCCGCCTATGTCGCTGTTGCGAGGCCTCAGGTCCTTCTGGTCCGGCGCGGTGTATTTGAACAACTCGATGTTCGACCCGTGTCCGCAGCGGACCAGGGTGATCTCCTCAATCACCGCCTTGGGATCGACGCCCAGCAGATCCTGCATGAATGTGCCCTTGTCGTCGGCGAACGGGCCGAACGACATCGCCTTCTTGCAGCCAACCACCTCGGTGAAGAAATCGACCGCCTGCTCCATGTCGGGGACGGTGACGCCGGTGTGGTCGTGGCCACGCATGCCGGGAATGGAACTGGCGTAAGCCGTGCCGATGCCTCCCAGCACGGTGGCGGTGAGCGCTGCGTAGCGGATTGCATTCTTCATGTCAGTCATCCTCAATCGCGGGACATTTTGCCGGGTGCACGCCCGAGGCCCGCTCTTTAGCGTGCGAATAGGATTGTGTTTCATGCCGGCGCCTTTGCGGCGGGAAGTAGCCAGGCATCATCGATCTCGGGCAGCGGAATGGCGGCGAGCAGATCGCGCGTGTAGCCCTGCTGCGGCTGCTCGAACAAAGCGTCGGTCGCACTGGCTTCGACGATCGCGCCTTCGCGCATGACGATCACTTGCCGGCAGAGCCGCCGGATCACCGACAGGTCATGGCTGATGAAGGCAACGGTCAGGCCCATTTCGGCGGCGAGTTTTTCCAGCAGCGTCAGGATCTGTGCCTGCGTCGACACGTCGAGGCCTGAGACGATTTCGTCGGCCAGCACGAATTTCGGCGACAGCGCCAGCGCGCGGGCAATGCCGATGCGCTGGCGCTGGCCGCCCGACAATTCATGACGATAGCGGCTGGCGAAGCCTTGCGGCAGGCCGACGCGCTGCAATGCCTCCGCGACACGCCCCTTGAGATTGTCGCCAAGCCCGTTCTGCTTGAGCGGTGCTGCGATGATGCTGAAGATGGTGCGGCGCGGGTTGAGCGACGACATCGGATCCTGGAAGATCATCTGCAGATTGCGGCGCAGCGGCCGGAGCTCGGCCTCAGGCAGATGTGTGATGTCGCGGCCGTCGAAGATGACCTTGCCGGCGCTCGGCTCAAGAAGCCGCACTAAGGCGCGGCCAAGCGTCGATTTGCCGGAGCCGGATTCGCCGACGATGCCGGTCACCGATCCCTTTGGCAGGTCGAAATCCAGCCCTTTCAGGATCTCGGCCAAGGGCGCGCGGCCGATCAGCGGCTTGCGCGTCATGTCGGGCAGCGCGACCTTCAGCCCACGCACGGAAAACAGCGGCTCAGCCATGCGGGCGCCTCCAGGCCTGATCGGCGGCGGCGATCTCCGAAGCAAGCCCGGCCAGCACCGCCTCGTCCACCGGCTTCAGCGAAGCGAAGGGGTCGGTGTAGCGTGGCGTCGCGGCCATCAGCGCTCGCGTGTAGGGGTGCTGCGGAGCGGCGAAGAGAGCGGCCGTTTCGGCCTCCTCGACCACCTTGCCGGCATAGAGCACCGAGACCTTCTGGCTGATCTTGGCGACGACGCCGAGATCATGGGTGACGAACAGGATCGCCGTGCCGTGCTCGCGCTGCAGCTGCGCGATCAGCCGCAGGATCTGCTTCTGCACGGTCACGTCGAGCGCCGTGGTCGGCTCGTCGGCGACGATCAGCCTTGGTTCGGCCGCAAACGCCGCGGCGATCAGCACGCGCTGGCGCATGCCGCCGGACAGCTCGTGCGGATAGCATTTGAGGACACGCTCGGGGTCGCGGATCTGCACCTCGTCCAGCAATTGGCGAATGCGTGTATCGGCCTTCTCACCGCTCCAGCCGAGGATGCGCACCAGCCGGTCGGTCATCTGCGGGCCGATGCGGCGTGACGGGTTGAGCGCGGTCAGCGGGTCTTGCGGGATCAGCGCGGTGCGCGCGCCGATCAGCGTGCGCCTTGCCTTTGGCTGAAGCTTGCCGAGGTCCTCGCCCTCCAGCAGCATGTCGCCTTCGACGATGCGCACGCTCGAGGGCAGCACGCCAAGCACCGCCTTGCCGATCATCGTCTTGCCGGCGCCGCTCTCGCCGACCAGCGCGCGCACCTCGCCGGGCTCGACGGCGAGCGACACCGAGCGCAGCACGCGCAAGCCATTAGGCAGCACCGCGCTAAGGCTGCGTATGTCAAGGCAGGGTTTCGCCAGCGCGTTCATCGCAGCACCGGATCGAAACGTGCCCTGAGACCTTCGCCGAACTGGCTGAACGACAGCACTGTCAGGATCAGCGTGACCAGCGGGAACACCAGCACCCACCAGGCCTGATGGATCGACAGGCGGCCCTCGGCGATGATGCCGCCCCAGGTTGGGTCGTCGGTCGAGATCGACAGATTGACGAAGGACAGGATCGCCTCGACGATGACGGCAATGCCCATCTCCAGCGACAGCAGCGCGACGATCGACGGCACCACATTGGGCAGCACTTCGCGCAGCATGATGCCGATGCGGCTGTAGCCGGCGATGCGGGCGTTCTCGACATAGTCCATGCGCGACTGGCCCAACGTCTCGGCGCGGATCACCCGGCAGAAGCGCGTCCAGTCGATGACGGCAATGGCAATGATAACCGAGCTCAAGCCGGTGCCGAGCACTGCGACCAAAAGGATGGCAAACAGCACCGGCGGAAACGCCATCCAGACATCGACGATGCGCGAGATGATGCGGTCGGCCCAGCCGCCGAAATAGCCGGCGATCAGCCCCAGCGTCGAGCCGACCAGGCAGGCGGCAAGGGCTGCCGCGAAGGCGACGATGAAGGCGATGCGGGCACCGAAGATCAGCCGTGACAGAAGATCGCGGCCGAGGCTGTCGGTGCCGAGCCAGTAGCCGGGCTCAGCACCGCTCAGCCAGAACGGCGGCAGCCGCTCCAGCATCAAATCCTGCGCCAGTGGGTCCTGCGGCGCGACCAACGGCGCAAAAATCGCGGCCAGCAGCGCAATCAGCAGCCAGCCGCCGGCCAGCCACAGGCGTGCCCGCGAGCCATGTCTCGAAATGCGGGCCTCATCCATGGCGCAGCCTCGGATTGAGCAGGGCGTACATCATGTCGACGGCAAGGTTGATCAGCACGAACAGCAGCGCGAAGACCAGCACGATGCCCTGGATCAGCGGCAGGTCGCGGTTGATGACGGCATCGATCGCCATGTTGCCGAGACCTTCATAGGAAAACAGCCGTTCGACGATGACCGTGCCGCCGATGAGGAAGGTGAACTGCACGCCGACCAGCGTCAGCGTCGGCAGGGCCGCGTTCTTCAGCGCCTCGCGCAGGATGACCTGCGTTTCCGAAAAGCCCTTTACCCGCGCCAGCACGACGTAGTCGAGGTCGAGCACTTCCTTCAGCGACTGTTTCAGCAGCTGCGAGATGATCGCGGCCAGTGGCAGCGCCAGCGCAATCGCCGGCATCAGCATGTGTGCCAGCAGGTCCCTGGTCAGGTCGAAGCGCAGCCGTACGATGCTTTCGAACAGATAGAATTGCGTGACGAAGGGCAGATCGAGTTGCGGCGACACCCGGCCGGAAATGTCGAAAACCGGCACCAGCACGCCGAACAAAAGGATCAGCACCAAACCCCACAGGAAATCGGGAATCGAGAGCGCCGCACCGCTGGCGATGTCGATGCCAGCTTCGACCGCGGTGCCGCGTTCGCGCGCGCCGAGGATCGCCGTCGTGCCGCCGATCGCCAGCGCCATCACAAGCGCGACGATCGCGAGTTCCAGCGTCGCCGGCAGGCGGTTGAAGACCAGGCCCAGAACATCCTGCCGGAGCGAAATCGAAGTGCCGAAATCGCCCCTGACGACACCTGCCAGCCAGATGAAAAATTGCTGGACGATGGTCTTGTCCAGCCCGTAAAGCGCGCGCAGACGCGCGATGTCGGCATCGGTTGCACCGGGCGGCAGCATCATCGCGATCGGATCGCCTGGCGCGACACGGATGACGACGAAGACGACGACGGCCACGCCGAACAGCGTGATCGCCATCGTCAGAAGACGGATCAGGAATCTTTGCAGCAGCATGGTCGCCCGTGGCGGAAAATGCGCGCCGTCATTCCGGACGGCGCGCGACAAGCCGAAGACTGTCTCAGGCCGGGCTCATCAGCGCCGGCAGAAGTGCGCCCGACACATGCTGCACGACATTGACGCCCTTGGCATGCACGATCGGCTGCGCATACTGGATCAGCGGCAGCACATAGGCCTGTTCGGCGATGTATTTGTCGACGGCCTTCCAGCCGGCAATGCGCTTGGCCTCGTCCTTCTCGCCCCATAGTGGATTGATCATGTCGATCAGATCCTGACTGTCCCACACCGAATGCGGGCTCGGGCCATACATGGCAAAACCGGTCGAGGTGGTCGGGTCGCCGATGGCGTTGCCCCAATTGTAGAAGGCCGCCGGCGCCAGCTTGTCGGCGGCGCGCAGCTCGTAGTGCTTGGCGATCTCGTAGACCTCGATCGTCGCCTCGATGCCGACCTTGCGCCACATGCCGACGATCGCCTGGATCATCTCGTAGTCCTTGGGCTTGAAGCCCTTGGTCGTCTGTATCGTGAACTTGACCGGCTTTTCCGGCGAATAGCCGGAGGCGGCCAGCAGTTCCTTGGCCTTGTCCGGATTGTGCTCCACCTTGATCGACGCATCGTAGGCCGCGTATTCCGGCGTCTCCAGCGTATCGATGGGCTGGCCGTAACCGCGCAGCAGCCGGTCGACCAAAAGCTTTTTGTCGACGGCCATCACCGCTGCCTGGCGCACGTTCTTGTCCAGCATCACGTCGATGTCGTTGAAGAAGATCATGCCGATGTCGGAAACGTTCTTGCACGAGCCGGCAAGTCCATCCTTGGCGATCAGGCGGTCATATTCCTCATAGGGGATTTCCAGCGTCACCTGCGAGGAACCGGACTCGATCTCGGCGACGCGGCTCGCCGCATCGGTGACGAACTTGATGGTTACGTTTTCGAAGGCCGGCTTGCCGCCCCAGTAGTTCGGGTTGGCCTTGAGCCGCAGGAAGGCGTTGCGCTCGAATTTGTCGACCATATAGGGCCCGGTGCCGATCGGGGCTTTCTCAAAACCCTCGGCGCCGACCTTTTCGTAATAGGTCTTCGGCATGATGTAGCCGGTCAGGAACGACATCCACTTGAAATACACCGGGTCGAATTGCACGACGTCGCCGGTGATCTTGTTGCCGTCGATCTTGAAGTTGTTGACGTTCTTCCAGACGAACTGGATCGGGTTGCCGGTCTTTTCATCGCCCGCCCGCTGCAGCGACCAGACCACGTCTTCGGCCGTGAATGGCGAGCCGTCATGCCAGGTGACGCCCTCGCGCACCGTCATCATGATCTTGCTGCGACCCTCGTTCCAGCCCCATTCGGTGAGCAGGCCGGGCGCGAAAGAAAGATCCGGCTTCTGCGGGATGAACTGGTCGAACACCGACTGGTACAGACCCTGGATGGTCGGGTTGACCGCCGAAGGCCCGGTGGTCGGGTCCCAGGACGGCAAATTGACATTGTAGGCGATGGTCAGTTCGCCGGCAGCCTTGGCGATTTGCGGCAGGCCGAGCGCCGTGGCGCCAAGTGCGGCCGCGCCATATCCGAGCAATTCTCGTCTGTTGATTGTCATGGTCGTTCCCCTGTTGCTTTTATGCGCGGTGTCGTTGTCAATCGGTGGGTTCAGGCTCCTTGGGCAACCGCGCCTTGTCCTCCTTCACCCTAGATGAAAAATGGAGCCTACCTCCCGCCAAGTTGTTGCGCGAGCATGAAGCCCGACGCCGCCCCGGTGCCGGCGCCGGGCCATGTTGCCGCCCCGGTCAGATGCAGATTGCCGACCGGCGTGTTCCAGCCGGCGTAACCGCGCACCGGCCGGAACAGGAAATTTTGCGCCAGATGATGGCTGCCACAGATCTGGTCGCCGCCGACAAGGTTCGGGTTCTCGCGTTCGAGGTCGATGGGCGAGAATACGGCGCGGCCGAGGATCTTCCGACGAAGGCCGGGCGCATAGCGCTCGATAATGTCGAGGACGCGCCCGGCGTAGTGCTCCCTAGCCTCGTCCCAGTGAGCCGCCGCGATCGTGCCCGCCGCATCGCCTGCAATCTCGGCTGGCAGCATGCGCACCTGCACCCAAAGTACGTGCTTGCCGTCCGGCGCGCGCGAGGGATCGACGGCCGTCGGCTGGCCGACGACCAGCACCGGTTCGTCCGGCAGCATGCCTGCCATCGCCTGCTGGTAGGTCAGCGACATGGCGTCGAGCGACGGCGAAAGGTGCACATAGGCGAACTGCCGAAGCTCGGCGCCGGCGCGCCAGTCCGGCAGATCGTCGAGCGCCAGATGGATCATCAACGTCCCCGGCGCGTGGCGGAATTTTTTCACGGCCGTGTCGAAGCCGGTGTCGCCCGATCCGCTAGGCAACAGTTTCCCGGTCAGCGCCTTGGGCGCGACACCGGCGATGACGGCCTTGGTGGCTGTGTGGGTCTCGCCGGAAGCGAGCCGCACGCCGGTCGCTTTGCCGGCCGAAACCGTGATCTCGGCTACATCAGCCCCGGTGACGATCTTGCCGCCGGCGGCCGTGAGCATGCCCGACAAAGCGCGGATAATCGTGTCGGCGCCGCCTCTGCCGAGCACCATGCCGAAGCACTGGTTGGCCATGGATTCGAGGTAAGGGAACACCGCGCCACCGGCGATATCGGGGGCGAAGTCGAGATGCATGCCCCAGGTGGCGAGCGTCGCCCTGACATGCGGTGACTGGAAAGTCTCCTCGAGCCAGGCGCGGGGTGACGAAAGCAGCAACCGACCAGTATCGAGCGCGCCGGCAAAACCCTTCTTGCGCCAGAGGTTCCAGGCGGTGCCGGCGAGCGCACGGCCGCTCATCGGCGAGCCCAGCAGCCGGAACAGATGCTCGGCCTCCGCCGGGAATGCCGCAACCAGACGGCGCCATGTCTGTGCGTCGGCGTCGGAAAAAGCGGCCGTGCGCGAGGCGGTCTTTTCCAGGTCGCTGCTGACGCCGAACCAGCGACCGTCGGGGAAGGCGCTGGCAAAACAGTCGGCCACCGGCACGAATTCCAGCCCGTGGGTTTTCAATTCATTTGCATATTTCTTGTGAAAGGCCGAGCCGGCGAACAGGCTGAGATTCATCGCGCCGAAATCGTGCCGGAAGCCCGGAAGCGTCAATTCGCGCGTCTGGACGGCGCCGCCGATCGTTGCATTACGCTCGAAAACTGCCGTTTTCCAGCCTTTGAGCGCCAGATGCGCGGCGCATGCCAGACTGTTGTGGCCTGCCCCGACAAATATGGCGTCGAACTCGCTCACGCCCCGTCCCATTTCCTTTACGCTTAAAGATAATTGCAGATGCATATGTTTTCGTCTAGTAGGATATTAAGGGCCGCGAGAGCCTTCAGCACCATCGAGAAAGAGGGAACAGAGACCATGGACACACAACAACTTCTAGGCGAAGTCGCCGGCCAGCTGCTTTCAGGCGCCATCCAGGTGGTCGACCTGACGGCGCCGCTCGGGCCCGACACGCCGCTGATCAAGCTGCCGCCGGAGCTGGCGGTGGACACGCCGAAGGTCGAGATCCACGCCATCTCCGCCTATGACAAGAATGGCCCGTGGTGGGCGTGGAACTGGCTCAAGCTCGGCGAGCATTCGGGCACGCATTTCGACGCACCCAACCACTGGATCACCGGCAAGGATTATCCGGACGGCGCCACCGACACCATTCCGGCGCAGAACTTCGTCGGCCCGGTCAACGTCATCGACTGTTCGAAGCAAGCGGCAGCCGATCACGATTTCCTGCTCACCGTCGATCACATCAAGGCATGGGAAGCCGAACATGGCGCTATCAACCCCGGCGAGTGGGTGGTGATGCGCACCGACTGGTATAAGCGCAACGGCTCGGAAGCCGAGTTCCTTAACGCCAACGAGACCGGACCGCACACGCCTGGCCCGACCGCCGAAGCCATCCAGTATCTGATTAGCAAGGACATCAAGGGCTGGGGCAGCGAGACGATCGGCACGGATGCTGGAAAAGCAGGGGGAATGGAGCCGCCGTTCCCGGCGCACAGCCTGATGCACAAGGCCAACCGCTACGGCCTCGCCAGCCTCTGCAACCTCGACCGGCTGCCGCCGAAAGGCGCGATCCTGATCGCGGCGCCGCTCAAGATCGAGCACGGCACCGGCAGCCCGATCCGCGCGTTGGCGTTGGTGCCAAGGCAATAGGGTAGCTGCGGTCTTCGGGAGAAGATCATGTGCGGAAGTGGCACTGTGGTGACGGAGTGGGAGCGGCAGCCTTGCAAAGCTGCGGCTCTACGGCGCCGTAGAGCGCCAATCTCTGCAATTGAACTCCTGCCGGCTAGGAGCACGCATCGATGAGCGCTCCCGATCACATCGTCGTCGGCAGCGGCATCAACGCGCTGGTCTGCGCGGCGATGCTTGGCGGCAAGGGGGCGAAGGTGCTGGTGCTCGAGCGCAACGACCGCATCGGCGGCTGCATGCGCACCGAAGAAATCACCGCGCCCGGCTTCATCCACGACGTGATGGCGACGACCTTTGTCCTGTTCATCACCTCGCCTGCCTATGCGGCGCTGGGCAAGGATCTGGCGCGGCACGGCCTGGAGTTTTGCAACACCTCCACGCCGACCGGTGTGCTGCGCCCGGACGGCAGCCATGCCGTCCTGCGCACCGATCGTATCGCCAATGTAGCGGCGATCAATGCGCTTGCCGCGGCCGACGGCGACCGGCACGCAAACGATGTCGGCGAGATCGAGCGCAACGCCGGTCTGCTGTTCGGACTGCTCGGTGGCAGCCTGTGGTCCTACCCGACGGCCAGGCTGCTGGCGGGTGAAGCCTGGCGGCGCGGCCCGCGTGGCCTTGCCGCCTTTCTCGGCAGCGCGCTGGTTCCGGCGCGCGGTTGGCTGGAAAGCACCTACCAGTCGGAAACCATGCGCGCGCTGTGGGCGCCCTGGGTGCTGCATGCCGGCCTCGGGCCTGAGGACGCGTTCTCCGGCCAGATCGCCAAGGTCATCGCTTTCGCGCTTGAGGCGGCCGGCGCGCCGATCGTCAAGGGCGGTGCCAGGAATCTGCTGGCCGCCTTCGAAGCCCTGATCAGGGAACGTGGCGGCGAAATCCGCACCGGCGCCGACGTCGCGGCTATTGTCCAAAGCGGAGGCCGCGCCGCCGGCGTGCGGCTGGCTTCGGGCGAAACGATCAACGTGAACAAGAGCGTCATCTGCTCGGTCACGCCGACCCAGCTCTACGAGCGGCTGCTCGGCGACGCGGCGCCGAAAGCCGACGTCGAGGCAGCGCAAAAATACCGCTACGGCAAGGGCAATTTCCAGATCCACTATGCCTTGGACAAGCCGCCGGCATGGCGCGGCGAGGGCCTGGACAAGGTCGCGCTGCTGCATCTGACGCCGGGGCTCGACGGCGTCTCGAAGGCCTGCAACGAAGCCGTGCGCGGCATGCTGCCGGAGGTGCCGACCATCTGCGTCGGCCAGCCGCACGCGCTCGACCCATCGCGCTGCCCGGACGGCAAGGCGGTCCTGTGGCTGCAACTGCCCGAGGCGCCACGGCATATCAAGGGCGATGCCGCCGGCAAACTGCAAACACCGGCAGACGGTCGCTGGACCGAGGCGCTGCGCGAAGCCTATGCCGACCGTGCCGAAGCGATCCTCGCCAGCCATATCGATGGGTTCAAGGACAGCGTCATCGCACGCCGCGCCTGTTCGCCGGCCGACCTGGAAGCGATGAACATCAATCTGGTCGGCGGCGATCCCTATGGCGGTTCCTCGGCCATCGACCAGTCGTTTCTGTGGCGGCCGTTCAAGACGAGCCGCAATCACGCCACCGGGGTCAGGGGTCTCTACCACATCGGTGCCTCGACCCATCCGGGTGCTGGCTTGGGCGGCGGCTCCGGCTTTCTCCTGGCGGGGAGGCTGTGATGGAACAGAAGGTTGAAAAGCGCCAGCGCATCTCGACTTTGGGCCAGATCGGCCTGCAGCAATTCGCGCCCTATCTGATGAACCGCATCATGGGCCGCTACAACGCCACTTTGCGTGACAATTTCCGCAGGCAGGGCCTGACCATTCCGCAGGTGCGCACGCTGGCCGTGTTGTCGGTCACCGATGGCGTCACCGTCAACGATCTCTCGGTCTATACCGTCATCGAGCAGTCGACCTTGAGCCGGACGCTCGACACGCTGGAGGGGCAAGGGTTTGTGCGGCGCGAGCAGGGGGTCACCGACAGCCGTATCCGCCATGTGTTCCTGACCGACGATGGCCGCGCCGAGTTCGCGCGCGCCTGGCCGGCCATGCACGACGCTTTCGAGGCAATGTTCGACGATGTCGACGATGCCGAATACGCGGCGCTGATCGCGACATTGCAGAAGATGCTGAAGAACATTCGCAAGCACGACATCTGATCTTACGCGCCGCCATCGGGGCGGTAACGGAAGGAGCCCAAAATGGCCGAACGGTCTTTTGCCAAGGAAGTCGAAAAGCTCAGGCTCGGCGCCGGCGAGGAGTTTTCCGGCGAAGGCATTCTCGCCATCACCAAGGCGCTGCTGCAATGCGGCGTCGGCTATGTCGGCGGCTATCAGGGCGCGCCGATCAGCCATTTGATGGACGTGCTGGCCGACGCGCAGGATATCCTGGGCGAGCTCGGCGTGCATTTCGAGGCGAGCGCCTCGGAAGCGACCGCCACCGCCATGCTGGCGGCATCGGTGCACTATCCGATCCGTGGCGCGGCCACCTTCAAGTCGACGGTCGGCACCAATGTCGCCTCCGACGCGCTCGCCAATCTCGCTTCCGGCGGCGTCACCGGCGGTGCATTGATCATCGTCGGCGAGGATTACGGCGAAGGCTCCTCGATCATGCAGGAGCGCAGCCACGCCTTTGCCATGAAGAGCCAGGTCTGGCTGCTCGACCCGCGACCGAACCTGCCGTCGATCGTCAAGGCGGTGGAGGACGGCTTCGAGCTGTCCGAGGTTTCCAACACGCCGGTCATGCTGCAGGTCCGTATTCGCTGCTGCCATGTCCACGGCCATTTCATCGCCAAGAACAACAAGCGCCCGGCAATGACTGTGGCCGATGCGCTCGAGGCGCCGCGCCGCGACACCGGCCGCATCGTGCTGCCGCCCGCGTCCTTCCTGCACGAGAAGGAAAAGGTGCAGAAACGCTGGCCGGCGGCGGTGGATTTCATCCGCACCAACAAGATCAACGAGTTTTTCGGCCCGGAGCACGGCTCGGTCGGCATCGTCATGCAGGGCGGCATGTACAATTCGGTCATCCGGGCGCTGCAGCGGCTCGGCCTCGCCGACACTTATGGCGACACCGACGTGCCGCTCTATGTGCTCAACGCCGTCTATCCCTTAGTCGACGACGAGTTCCTGTCTTTCTGCGAAGGCAAGGACGCCGTCCTCGTCGTCGAGGAAGGCCAGCCCAACTACATCGAACAGGCCTTTGCCGCGATGCTGCACAAGGCCGGCCGCGGCACCAGGCTCGTCGGCAAGGAACATCTGCCTATGGCCGGCGAATATACCGGCCAGGTGATGCTCGACGGCATCGGATCGTTTCTGCGCGCCACCATCCCGCATCTGCTGCCAAGCGAGGTCCGCGCGCCGAACAAGATCGGCGACGGGCTCGACACCGCCGACCTGATCAACGTCGTCCCGGGCCGGCCGCCCGGCTTCTGCGTCGGCTGCCCGGAGCGGCCGATCTTCGCCGCCACCAAGCTGGTCGAGCAGGAGCTGGGCAAGCACCACATCGCCTCCGACATTGGCTGCCATCTGTTCTCGATCATGCCGCCTTTCGAGCTAGGTGCCACTACCATGGGCTACGGGCTGGGGCCGGCCTCGGCTTCGGCGTTCAATTCGCCGGACGCCAAGCGCCGCTCGATCTCCTTCGTCGGCGACGGCGGCTTCTGGCACAACGGCCTGACCTCCTCGGTCGGCAATGCCGTGTTCAACAAGAACGACGGCGTCATCGTCATCGTCGACAATTTCTATTCGGCCGCGACCGGAGGGCAGGACATCCTGTCGTCCCGCGCCGGCAACAAGACCAAGTCGACCAAGCACCCGATCACCGAGGCGGTGAAGGGCATGGGCGTCAAATGGCTGCGCCACATCGACCGCACCTATGACGTAACCAAGATGCAAGACACGCTGCGCGAGGCGCTGACGACGGACGAGAAGGGCCCAAAAGTCATTGTCGCCTCGTCCGAATGCATGCTCAACCGGCAGCGCCGCGAAAAGCCGCTGGTCGACAAGGCGATCAAGGGCGGGACGCGCATAGTCAAGCCGAAATTCGGTGTCGACGAGGATATCTGCACCGGCGACCATGCCTGCATGCGGCTGTCCGGCTGTCCGTCGCTTTCGGTGAAGTCGCTCGACGATCCGTTGCGCGACGATCCGGTGGCGCATATCGACCAAAGCTGCGTCGGTTGCGGCAATTGCGGCGAGGTCGCCGATGCGGCGGTGCTCTGCCCGTCCTTCTACCGCGCCGATGTCGTGCACAATCCGAGCCGCTGGGACCGTTTCCTTGGAGCCGCGCGTCGCGCCACGATCAGTCTCTTGCAGCGGCGCCGTGAAAGCCGGCGCCTGATATTCGCCGATGCTTGACGCCGTTCCATCAACCCGTTCAAAGGCCGGCGCGCCGGACGACGAGCGCGTCATCAAGCTTGCCGTGCTGGCGGTCGGCGGCCAGGGCGGTGGTGTGCTGGCCGACTGGATCACCGACGTCGCCGAGCGCAACGGCTACGTCGCGCAATCGACCTCGGTCGCCGGCGTCGCCCAGCGCACCGGCGCCACCATCTATTATGTCGAAATGTGCCGCGACACCGGCCGCCTGCCGGTCTTCGCGCTGTCGCCGTCGCAGGGCGACGTCGACATCCTGATCGCCGCCGAACTGATGGAAGCCGGCCGCGCCATCATCCGCGGCTTCGTCACGCCCGAGCGCACCACGCTGATCGCCTCGTCGCACCGCATCGCCGCCGTCTCGGAGAAGATCGAGCCCGGCGATGGCCTCGCTTCGTCCTCGAAGGTGCATGCCACGGCGGAAGCCGCGGCCAAGCGCTTCATCGCCTTCGACATGGAGAAGATCGCCGCCGACAATGGCTCGATGATCTCGGCCAGCCTGCTCGGCGCGCTGGCCGGCTCCGACGCCTTGCCGTTCAGTCGCGAAAGCTATGAGCAGGCGGTCAGTGCCGGCGGCCGTGGTGTCAAGGCCAGCCTCGCCGCCTTCGGCGCCGCCTACGATCGGGCGCGCGGCATCGCGAGTGCGCCTTCGGGCGACAAGACTGCAGGGCCGGCGGCCGCTGAAACCGGCTCGGGCGCCGCGACAGAAGTCAGCGGCCCGGAAAGCCTGTTGAAGGGCTGGCAACAATTGGCGTCGCGCGTCGCCACGCTGCCTGTACCCGTGCGCGACATGGCGCTTCGCGGCCTGAAAAAAGTGGTCGACTATCAGGACGTTGCTTATGGCGGCGAGTATCTCGATAGGCTCGACCGGGCCGTCGCTCTGGACGATGCCGAACACGCCTACGCGCTGTCGATTGCCGCCGCCAAGCATCTGGCCAACGCGATGTGCTACGACGACATGATCCGCGTCGCCGACCTGAAGACGCGCTCGAGCCGCGACCGACGCGTACGCCGCGAGGTCGGCGTCAAGGACGGCTCGGTCCTGCAGGTGACCGAATATTTCCATCCGCGCATCGAGGAATTCTGCGGCACGCTGCCGGCCGGGCTCGGCAACTACATCGAAAGCCGGCCGAAGCTCGCCGCCTTCCTCGACCGCCGCATCAATCGCGGCCGTCACATCCGCACCGACAGCTTTGCCGGCTTTGCCGCATTGTGGTTCATCGGCGGCCTGCGCCGCTGGCGCCGCCGGCTGCTGCGCCACAAGGTCGAGACCGCGCATCTCGAGCGCTGGTATGCGCTGGCGCTGGGCCAAGTCGGCCAGGACTACGCGCTTGGTACGGAGATCCTCAACTGCCGCCGGCTGATCAAGGGTTACAGCGACACCCACGCCCGCGCCCAGTCGAAATTTGACCGGGTGCTGTCGGCGCTCGACCTGGTCAAGGGCCGTCCGGACGCCGCCGACTGGATCCGGCGCCTGCGCGAAGCAGCACTGAAGGACGAGAAGGGCGACATGCTCGACGGCGCGCTGAAGACGGTGGCGTCGCTGGGTGACAATCGGGTGAGCTGAGGCGCTCGTTCAACCCCGGCTGCAACTCAGTCTGTCGTCCGTGTCGCCTTCGACGCGGCAGTCTGCACGGCAATTCTCAGGCCAATGATCTCGGCGATCGCCGCCTCCAGCACCAGGACGATCGTTTCCTTTGCCATATCATCGAAATTTTCGGCGACATAGCTCAGGTCGCTTAGGACATCGTCTTCCTTTTCCATTTTTCTCCCCTGTTGAACGTCAGGCCGGAACCGCCGACGATGAGATGTTCGCCGTGAGTCAAGATCGCAGCGCGGAAAGCGGGCGTATTTCCTTATTTAGCATTCAAGCCCAAATAAGTTTCTGCGGGGCGGGCCCTACGCAAGCGATTCTAAATGCTGGGAAATTGTTGGTGCCGCTTAGGTGACTCGAACACCTGACCCCATCATTACGAATGATGTGCTCTACCAACTGAGCTAAAGCGGCCCGGGAAGCCGAGCTTCCAAGATGGGCTGCGTGATAGACGCAACCGGCCGCGAATTCAAGATGGCAGTCGCGATTTCAGGACGAGGCAATTCGTGCCGCCTCCGGCCGGGCGCAAGGGCCGCCGCCGCGCGGATCTACCATTGGCCGCGTGATGCCGCATCGGCACGCCGCGCGACCGCCACGTTGGCCGTGACGGGAAAATCAGCGAAAAATGTTGATTCCTTTACCGAAAACCGCCGAAATGAGCTTTGTGCCCCTCGGCAAGGCAGAATGCGGCCGCTCGCTTGTTGATTGATTGGTCGCCTGCGGCTAACGATCATGACAAAGTGAGTGAAATTGCAGAGGGAATTCGCTTGGACGCGATCGAAAAAGCGATCCGCAATGCCTTCGAGAAAGGCAATGCCGACGACCGGGCGTTTCGCGAGCGGGTCTATCGATCGGCTTTCGCGGCACTCGACCGTGCCCTGCAGGCCAATCCAAACGTCACCGTGGAAGTCGCCATCAAGCGCCGCAAGGCGGTCCAGGCGAAGATCACCGAAATCGAATCGGAATTCCTGCCGGCGGTTGCCGACGTCGCCGCGCCGACCGACAGTTTGCAGGCAGCACCGGCGGTGGAGCCTCCGGCCGAAGCCGAAGCCGAAGCCGAGCCCGCGCCGTCGCCCGATGTCGTCGTTGAGGGTCCGGCGCAGCCGCCCGAATCCGATGCGCCCCGGTCGCGCGTCTTGCCGGTCGTCCCCGACATCATGCCCGACGCGCCTGTTGCCGAGGCGCCGGTGATCGACATGGGGGCCTCGGTTCCGACCGAAGCCGACGTCGAAACCGACGACGCGGAAGTGACGCCCGACCGCGACGACCGGCGGGCGAGACGGCGGCGCCTGCCCTTGACCGCGATCTTCTTCGGTGTGACGCTGCTCGCAGCCGCCGGCATCGGCCTTTATTTCGCCAACCAGACCGGCGTCTTCAAATCGGCGACCGAGCTCGACACAGCCCCACCGGAAGCGCCGCCAACGGTCGACGGCGAAGATTTCACGCCGGACGACACCGCTTCGCCGCCGAAGCAGGGCGAGCAGGACGAGGCGCGCGACTGGATCAACGTTTTTTCGCCGGGTGACCCGACGCAGGTCAATGCACCGTCGGACGCCAAGGCCGACGTCATCCAGGACGAAAGCGGTTCCTTCCTGCGCATCCGCTCGGGGGCATCCGGCTCGGCCATCAGCTTCGACGTCGGACAAGGCGTGTTGGAAAAACTAGCCGGCAAGCATGCCACATTCGACATCATCGCGCGCTCCGAGGAGGGGCAGGAGACGCAGATTTCCGTCGATTGCAATTTCGGCGAACTCGGCGACTGCGGCCGCAAGCGCTATGCGGTCGGTCGCGAGCGCAATGAATATCTGTTCGACGTGCGCTTTCCCGACAAGCGTCCGGGTGCTGCCGGCACCATCGCCATCAATTCCGACTTCGACAAGCAGGGCAAGTCGGTCGACATCTACGAGATCCGCGTTTCAGTCGTTCCCTAAAGCACGTCGCATTCGGACCGGCCTCATGCGACGCACTTTAGGTTCTTGTTTTGATGCATGTCGTTACCGCAAAACCGCTGCACACTTTTTGCGCGACATGCATTAACTATCGAGCAGCGCCTGCAGCGTCTCGATGCGGTCGGCTTCGGCGGCCGGCTTGTCCCAGCGCAGCCGCGAAATGCGCGGAAAGCGCATGGCAACGCCGGATTTGTGCCGCGTCGAGCGGTTGAGCCCTTCGAAGGCTACCTCAAGCACCAGCCCGTTCCTGCGGTCGGCACGCACCGAGCGGACCGGGCCAAAGCGCTCGATCGTATTGTCGCGGACATATTTGTCGATCTGCCTCAGTTCCTCGTCGGTGAAGCCGAAATAGGCTTTTCCCACCGGCACCAGCTCCTCCGATCCTTCCGGCCCGGACCAGACGCCGAATGTGTAGTCGGAATAGAAGCTCGAACGCTTGCCGTGGCCGCGCTGGGCATACATCAGCACCGCGTCGACCGTGTGCGGATCGCGTTTCCATTTGAACCACGGGCCCTTCGGCCGCCCGGCCACATAGGGCGAATCCCAGCGCTTCAGCATGACGCCTTCGATGACAGGATGCAGCGGCTTGCGGCGCAATTCCTCCAGCGCCTGCCAGTTGGTGAATTCGACCAGCGGCGACAGATCGAAGCGGCCCGGATCGAGCGTCCTGACGAAGGCCTCGAGCCGGCCGCGCCGTTCGCGGAAGGGAAGTCCGCGCACATCCTCGTCACCAATCTGCAGCGCATCGTAGCAGCGCATGAAGGCGGGGTATTGCTGCTGCATCTTGGGTGACACGCTCTTGCGGTTCAGCCGCTGCTGCAGGTCCGAGAACGTGCCCGTCGCCTGCCTGGGGTCTCCCACCAGAAGCTCGCCGTCGAGGGCGCCGGAAAAATCCATCGCCTCCGCAAGGTCCGGAAAGGCACCCGAGACATCGTCACCGGTGCGCGAATAGAGCCGACGAATGCCGCCTTCGCAAACCGCCTGGACGCGGATGCCGTCCCATTTCCATTCGGCCGCGTAGTCGGCCGGGTCGAGCTTTTCGAGGTCGCCGTCGCCGACGGCATTCGACAGCATCACTGGCCTGAACAGCGCCAGCGCCGTCTTCCTGGGTTTTTCTGCCTTGCCCTCCAGCCAGGCGAACAGAGCCGTATAAGGCGGCGTCAGTCCGTGCCAGAGTTCCTCGATCTCGGCGATATCGACCTTGCCGAAATCGGCCAGCGCCTGCTTGGCGAGCCGCGCCGAGACACCGATGCGCAGGCCGCCGGTGACCAGCTTTATGATGGCAAAGCGCGCAGAAGTGCTGGCGCTGTCGAGCAGCCGGGCCAGCACCTGCGGCCCGTCGGAACGGCTCGCCGCCTGCAGCTTGGCCACCACCTCGGCCAGCGTCGGCTCGTGGTTCGCAATATCGAGAGGCGATTGCGGCCAGACCAGCGACACGGTCTCGGCCAGGTCGCCGACATAGTCGTAGGAATAGCCGAACAGCACCGGATCCATGCGCTCGATCACCAGAGTGCGCAGCATCGCCGGCTTGACCGCGGTGATGGACAGATCGCCGGTAATGGCCGCCAGCGCCAGCCCGCGGTCCGGATCCTCGACGCTGCGAAAATAGTCGGTCAACAGCGTCAGCTTGCCGTTGCGCGACGGCGTCAGCACCAGCCGGTCGAGAAGCTCGGCGAAGCGGTTCATGGGAGGGGCGACGCCAATGGGAAAGGCTTGCGTTCTGTCGCGCCCCCCTCTGTCCTGCCGGACATCTCCCCCTCAAGGGGGGAGATTTGCTGTCGCGACTGCTTTCGCCAATTTCCAACGTTGCAGGATGAGCGGCAAAACCAAAGCTGCCGATCTCCCCCCTTGAGGGGGAGATGTCCGGCAGGACAGAGGGGGGCGCCCCAGAGCGCCGTACCGGCGATTGCTGGATCCAAAGACACCATCAATCGCCCTCGTCCTCATAACCAACCAGATGCAGCGGCCGAGCCGCAATGCCTTCGAGTTCGCACCAGCGCACCAGCGCCTCCTCGCGGCCATGCGTCACCCAGATTTCTTCCGCGCCGGTCTCCTTGATCGTCGCCGTCAGTTCGTCCCAGTCGGAGTGATCGGAGATGATCAGCGGCAGTTCGACGCCGCCCTGCTTGGCGCGCTGGCGGATGCGCATCCAGCCTGAGGCGAAGCACGACATCGGATCGGGAAAACGCCGCGCCCAGCGATCGGCGAAGGCGGATGGCGGGCCGATGACGATGGCGCCGGCAAAGTCGCTTTTTTGGCCGGTCTCGACGGTCGCCGGTTCCAATGTGCCGAGATCGATATTCTGGCTCTGGTAATACTCGCTGAGCTTGGCCAGCGCGCCGTGGATGTAGATAGGCTTTTCGTAGCCGGCATCGCGCAGCAGCCGCATGACGCGCTGCGCCTTGCCCAGCGCATAAGCGCCGACCAGATGCGTTCGCTCGGGAAACTGTTCGGTCGATTTCAGCAGCCGGGCGATCTCTTCGGAATCGGGCGGATGCCGAAACACCGGCAGGCCGAACGTCGCCTCGGTGATGAAGACGTCGCATTTGAGCGGCTCGAACGGCTCGCAGGTCGCGTCCTTCTGGCGTTTATAGTCGCCGGACGCGACGATGCACGTGCCCTGATGCGCGACCTTGATCTGCGCCGAGCCCAGCACATGGCCGGCCGGGTGAAAGCTGACGGTGACGCCTTCGAGCGCAATCGTCTCGCCGAGCACGGCGGCTTGCGTCGTTCCGGCAAAACTGTCGCCGTAGCGCAGCCCCATGATGTCGAGCGTCTGCTGCGTCGCCATCACCGAGCGGTGGCCGGAGCGGGCATGGTCGGAATGGCCATGTGTGATCAGCGCCCGGTTGACCGGCCGCACCGGGTCGATGAAGAAATCGCCGGGCGGGCAATACAGCCCTTCCGGCCGGGGATGAAGCAGGTCGCTGGCGCGCATGGCCCCAAGATAGGCGCTAATTCCGGCGCGGGAAGCCTGTTGTAAGTCACTGCTGACTCCAGCATAGAGCGCAAGCCGGCTGCAAACACCCGGCGGAACCGATCGCATGAAACCGCTCCAGACCTCGTCCGGCGATTTGACCGCCGACCGCCGCGCCGACTATGCCGAAATGCTCTATGCGTCCGGCGATCATGCGGCAGCCGCGGAATTGCTGCTCGGCGCGCTCGAACTGGCGCCGCAATGGCCAGCCGGCTGGTTCCGCCTCGGCGAGATGCAGGAAGCGGCAGGCGCGCCCGATCGTGCCGCGCAGGCCTGGACGACGGCACTGCGGCTCGACCCGGCGGACAGGCTCGGCGCGGTGCTCAAGCTGCAATTGATCGGCAGGGCAGCGGCGGCCCAGGCGCCGCCCAGCGCCTTTGTCGAGACGCTGTACGACCACTATGCCGGGAGTTTCGAGGCTGAACTGGTCGACAGGCTCGGCTATTGCCTGCCCGAATGTCTCGACCGCAGTATCCGGGCGGCACGGCCGGGCCGGTTTTCGCTGGTGCTCGATCTCGGCTGCGGCACCGGCCTCATGGGCCAGAAGCTGCGGCCGATCGCCGACCGGCTGGAGGGTTACGACATCTCGGCCGCCATGCTGAGGCAGGCGCGCGCCAAAGGCGTCTACGATCTGCTCGTCAAGACGGACCTGCAGGATTTTTGCTATTCTGGCCCGAAAGCCGATCTGGTGACGGCGGCCGATGTGTTCATCTATGTCGGCGCACTCGACACGGTGGTGAACAAGATTGCCGGAATGCTTGCCGGAGGCGGTCTGTTTGCGTTCTCCGTCGAGACGCTCCTTGGCGGCCACTCGTCTGGCAGCGGCGATTTCGCCTTGCTGCCGTCCCGCCGCTACGCGCATTCCCAAAGCTATGTAGAGCGGGTTCTGGACGCCAACGGCTTTTCGGTCCTGTCGCTGCAGGCAACAATCATCCGGCAGGATCGCCGCCAACCGGTCGAAGGGCTGGCCGTAGTGGCAAGCTTGCTTTCCGGCAGCGTAAAATCTGGCTAAGACTCCTGCCGCTGCGCATGAGAAGCCGCAGCTGCGAAAGACAAGGAGCACGTTCATGCGCTGGAACATGATTGTCTTGGCATCTTGCCTGGCGATGGCCGGCTGTGTCGGCAATTCGATGTCCGAACGGCAGGACGAAAACGTCCAGTCCTCGCTGCAGTATGACAAGGTGCCTTGCGATCAATTGCTGGCGCAACGAAACGGCCTGGCGCAGCAATATCATCTGCCGGTGGACGCCAAGCCGTCCTTCTCCAACCCGGCGACGGGCTTTGGCCCGTTCACGCCGGATATGCGCTCGAAAGCCAAGCGCGACGCCGACCAGGCAAGCGGCAAGATCGACGCCATGAACCGGTCGATCAGCCGGCGCGAATGCGGCAAGCCGGCCAAGCAGAACAAGCTCGGCCTGACCTGACCGGATCCTAATCCGCCACCTTCCACTGCTCGCGCGAGGCGCTGGCGGGATAGACGCCGAGGATGCGCATTTCGCGCGAGAAAAAGCGCAACTCGTCGAGTGCCAGCTTCACCAGCGGATCGTCGGGATGGCCCTCTATGTCGGCGTAGAACAGCGTCGCCGTAAACGCGCCGAGCTGGTAGCTTTCCAGCTTGGTCATGTTGATGCCGTTGGTGGCAAACCCGCCCATCGCCTTGTAGAGCGCCGCCGGCACGTTGCGCACGCGGAAGATGAAGGTCGTCATCATCCTGGCGTCGGCCGAGGGGCGCTCGGCCCATTGCTTGTTCTTGGTCAGCACGACGAAGCGGGTGACGTTGCTGTCGGTGTCCTCGACATTCTCTTCGATGATGTCGAGCCCGTAGAGCGTCGAGGCCAGCGCCGGCGCCAGCGCGGCCATGGTGCGGTCCTTCATCGCGGCGACCATCTTGGCGGCGCCCGCGGTGTCGCCGGCCACCGTCGCCTTCCAGCCGTTCTTGCGGATGTATTTGCGGCATTGGCCGAGCGCGTGGATGTGGCTGTGCACGGTCCTGATCTCGTCGCGCCTGACGCCGCGCAGCACCATCAGCTGGAAGTGGATCGGCAGAAAGTATTCGCCGATGATGTGCAGCTTCGATTCCGGCAAGAGGTGATGGATGTCGGCGACGCGGCCGGCAATGGTGTTCTCGATCGGGATCATGGCCAGATCGGCCTTGCCGGTCTCGACGGCGTTGAAGGCGTCCTCGAAGGTCGGGCACGGCAACGGCTCCATCGACGGGAACATGTTGCGGCAGGCGGTGTCGGAATTGGCGCCCGGCTCGCCCTGGAAGGATATTTTGTTGGTCTTTTCAGGCATGCGCGGAGTCTCGGGAATTGGGGGAAGAATTTCTTAGTTGGAAAGGAGCGCCCTGGCGCGTTCGAGATCGTCCGGCGTATCGACGCCAAGCGGCACCGACTGGACGATCTCCGCATCGATGCGCATGCCGGCCTCCAGCGCCCGCAATTGCTCCAGCCGCTCGCGGCGCTCCAGCGGCGACGGCCTCAGCGCAACGAAGCGTTCGAGTGCGGCGCGGCGATAGGCATAGAGGCCGATATGATGGTAGAGCGGGCCTTCGCCCCAGGGGGCGGTGGCGCGGGTGAAATAGAGCGCCCTGAGCCGTGTCGCCGAGAGTGGCGAGCCGACCAGCTTGACGACATTCGGATTGGTCTTTTCCTCGTCGCGGACGATCTCGACGCAGAGCGTGGCGATATCGACCGCTGCGTTCTCGAAAGGCTTCAGCGCGGCGCCGATAACAAGGGGGTCGATGGTCGGCAGATCGCCCTGCACATTGACGATGGTCTCGACGCTGTTGCCAGGGTCGAGAATGGTCAGCGCTTCGAAGATGCGGTCGGAGCCGGTTTCGTGGTCCGCCCGCGTCATCACCGCCTCGAAATCATGCGCGCGCACGGCATCGGCGACGCTCTGCGTATCGGTGGCGACGACCACCCGGCCGAGCCCGGCCTCGGCAGCGCGGCGGGCGACGTGGACGATCATTGGAGTGCCGGCAATGTCGGCGAGCGGCTTGCCCGGCAGGCGGGTCGAGGCCATGCGGGCCGGGATCAGGATGAGCGTGGACATGAGGCGGGCAAAGGGCTCGAAAAAGAGGAGGACAAAGTGGCAAAAGGTCTCACTGGCAGCGCCCTTATAGGTGTTGCAACGCCGGAGCAAAAGACCTAGTTTCCGCGCGATTTGGCCGGTTCCACCGGGTGGATCACGATACCGACGGACGGAGTGGACGGATCGGTCCGCCGGAAAAGGGAGCCTGGGGCGTATGGATGCCAACGAAGTCAACAAGCTGCTCGCCGGTCTCCTCGGCACCGTGTTCATCGTCTTTTCCGTTGGCATCGTGTCCGACGCGCTGTTTGCCTCGCCGGCACCGGAAAAGCCCGGCTTCGCCATCGAGGCGACCGAGCCCGCCGAAGGCGGCCCGGCCGCTCCCGCCGCGGCCGTGAAGCCGATTGCCGAGCTGCTGACCACTGCCAACGCCGAAGCGGGCGCCGCCATCTTCAAGAAATGCCAGGCTTGCCACTCCGGCGAAAAGGGTGGCCCCAACAAGGTCGGCCCCGATCTCTGGGACATCATCGACCGTCCGGTCGCCGAGCATGAGGGCTTTGCCTATTCGGCCGGCATGAAGGAGTTCTCCAAGGGCGGCAGCGAGAGGTGGACCTACGACAATCTCAACCACTTCATCACCTCGCCGAAGAAGTTCGTGAAGGGCACCGCGATGGGCTTCGCCGGCCTGCCGAAGGATGAGGACCGCGCCAACGTCATCGCCTATCTGCGCACGCTGTCGGACAATCCGAAGCCCCTGCCGGCGCCCGGCGCCTCGGCCGAAAATGAGCCCGCCAAGCCGGCCGAAGGTGCGGCCCCTGCCAAGCCGGCAGAAGGCGCGGCGCCAGCCGCTCCGGCCGCACCCGCAAAATAACAAAACCGTAATGACATAATCCTTGAAAAAGCCGGGTTCAGCCCGGCTTTTTCGTTAGGAAAAATGCATATGCGACGACAAAGCCGCTCGGTTGCGGTTTTCAGCGCCGCCAAATGATCTAGATTGGGCCCAGACGCTATGGTGACGGCGCTATATCGCGAAGAGGAGAACGCATGACGGTTGGCCGAGCGCGGGCGCTTCTGAAATCAGTGCTGTTTGTGGCTGCTTTTGCCGGCGGCCTGCAGGCGGCCTTCGCGGACGAATGGCGCACGACCTCGTCGCTGATCGGCGAATCCAAATACGGCGACAATTTCCAGCACTACGACTACGTCAATCCGGATGCGCCGAAGGGCGGCACAGTGAACTCAGTCGTGCTCGGCACGTTCGACAGCTTCAACCCCTATATCGTGCAGGGTTCGCCGGCCGCCGGCTTCGCGCAGTTCGGCGGCGGGCTGCTCTACGACACGCTGATGGAGCAGGCGACGGATGAGGGCAGCGTCAACCATCCGCTGATCGCCGATGCCTACAAATACCCGGCCGACTATTCCTCGGCGACCTACAGGCTCGATCCGCGCGCGAAATGGCATGACGGCCAGCCGATAACGACCGACGATGTGATCTGGTCGTTCCAGGTGCTGAAGGCCAACAGCCCGATGTACAGCCGTTATTTCGAGAACGTCACCGACGCGGTTGCGATCTCCGACCGCGAGGTGGAGTTCCATTTCAACCAGAAGGGCAACCGGGAGTTACCTCAAATCCTCGGCGGTCTCGTCGTGCTGCCCAAGCACTGGTGGGAGGGCACCGACGCCAACGGCAAGAAGCGCGACGTCACAAAGCCGACGCAGGAGCCGCCGCTCGGCTCCGCCGCCTACAAGATCGCCAGCTTCAAGCCGGGGTCCGAAATCATCTGGCAGCGCGTGCCGGACTACTGGGCGGCCAAGCTGCCGGTGAAAGTTGGCCGTGAGAATTTCGACAGGCAGCGTTTCACCTATTTTCTCGACGACAATGCCGCCTGGCAGGCCTTCACCAAGGGCGGGCTGGACGACATCAAGCCGGAGAACAGTTCGAGGCGCTGGAACACGGCCTATGACTTCCCGGCAGTTCAGGCCGGCGACGTCATCAAGAAGGAATTCAAGACCGCGTCGCCCGAACCGATGCAGGCCTTCATGCTCAACACCAGGCGCCCGCTGTTTAGGGATCGCCTGGTGCGCGCCGCGTTGATGTATCCGTTCGACTTCGAGACGATGAACCGGACCCTGTTCTTCGGATCCAACACCCGCACCAGCAGCTATTTCCAGGGCACTGAGCTGGCGTCGAGCGGCCTGCCGCAAGGCAAGGAACTGGAAATCCTCGAGCAGTACCGCGACAAGCTGCCGCCTGAAGTCTTCACACAGGAATTCAAGCTGCCGGTCTACGACACCGCCCAAGCGGAGCGCAAATACCTGAAAACCGCGGTCGATCTGTTCGCCAAGGCTGGCTGGGTGATCAAAGGCGGCAAGATGGTCAACGCCAAGACCGGCGAGCCATTCAAGTTCGAAATCCTCGGCTGGAACGACACCGACCAGGTCATCGCCAGCCCCTACATCGCCAATCTGCGCAAGATCGGCGTCGACGCAACGCTGCGCCTGATCGACCAAACCCAGTATATCAACCGAGTCACTCACTTCGACTTTGACGTGGTCACTTCGATACTCGGGCAGTCGGACTCTCCTGGCAATGAACAGCGCGATTTCTGGAGTTCCAAGGCCGCCGATTCGCCGGGATCGCGCAATTACGCCGGCATCAAGAATCCGGTCGTCGATGCCTTGGTCGACCGGGTCATCTTTGCCACCGACCGCGACGATCTGGTTGCCGCCACCCATGCGCTCGACCGGGTGCTGCTGTGGAACTACTATGTCGTGCCGCAATATTACCGTGCCGTGGTCTGGCTGGCCTACTGGAACAAGTTCGGCATGCCGGAGAAGCAGCCCGCCTATAGCGGCGTCGACCAGAATTCCTGGTGGATTGATCCGGTCAAGGAAAAGGCGCTGGCGGCCAAATACAAGAGTGGCAATTGATGACGGCGCTGCCCCGTCGCGACTTCCTCGCCCTGGGCGGTGCCGCCGCGGCCGCGGCGCTGCTGCCCGGCCGGGCTTTCGCCGCCATCCCGACCGGCGTGAAGCTGCACGGCCTGTCGGCCTTCGGCGATCTCAAATATCCTCCGGATTTCGCGCATTTCGACTATGTCAATCCGGACGCTCCCAAGGGCGGCCGGATGAATTTCGCCCCGCCGAACTCCACCCTCAATCAGAGCTTCCTGACTTTCAACACGCTGAACTCGCTGGTGTTGAAAGGGGATTCGCCGCCGCGCACCGAGCTCTGCTTCGATTCCCTGATGGCAAGGGCAGTCGATGAGCCGGATGCGGTCTACGGCCTGCTTGCCGAATCCGTTACCTTGTCGCAGGACCGCAACGGCTTCCGCTTCAGCCTGCGGCCACAAGCGCGTTTCCATGACGGCTCGCCGCTGACCGCCGAGGACGTTGCCTTCGCCTTGAACCTCTACAAAGATCGGGGACATCCGAACCTTTCCCAAGCGCTGCGGCACATGACGGATGCGGTCGCAATCGATCCGCTTACAGTCAGCCTTACCTTCAACGGCCAACAGTCGGCGCAGAATATCCTCGCGATCGTCGTAATGCCGATCGTGTCCAAAGCCTTCTACACGGCCAATGATTTCGACGCCTCGACGTTAACCCCACCGCTCAGCTCCGGACCATACAGGGTGGGACGGGTGGTGGCCGGGCAGACTGTCGAGTATGAACGCGTCGCCGATTATTGGGGCCGCGATCTGGCCGTGAACCACGGCCTTAATAATTTCGACCGCATCCGTATCGATTTCTATCTCGATCGCCAGGCGGCCTTTGAAGCGTTCAAGAAAGGCGATACGCATTTTCGCGAGGAATTCACCGCGCGGGTATGGGCGACCGGTTACGACTTTCCGGCCCTGAAGGACGGCAGGGTCGTCAAACGCGAATTTCCCGGCGAGAAATCGCCCGACATGCAGGCTGTCGCGCTGAACCAGCGCCGGCCGCAATTCCGCGATGTGCGCGTGAGACAGGCGATCGCCTATTGCTTCGATTTCGAATGGACCAAGCGGGTACTGTTTTTCGGCTCTTACGAGCGCTCGCAATCGAACTTCGAACGATCGGACTACAAGGCCGAGGGCCTGCCCTCGCCTCAGGAACTGAAACTGCTTGAGCCGTTTAGAGCCGAGTTGCCGCCGGAAACCTTCGGCGAACCGGTGGTGCAACCCGTCTCGGACGGTTCCGGTCACGACCGTAAGGTGCTGCGCGAAGCTTCGAGACTGCTTGCCGAAGCCGGCTGGAAGCGAGCGGGCAATTTCGTCGTCAATGAGAAGGGCGAGCGACTGCGGGTGGAAATGCTGGCCGAGGACGAGGGTCTCGTTCGCATTTTCGCGCCGTGGTCCGAGAATATGAAGGCGATTGGCATCGACGCTTCGATCCGGCAGGTCGATTCGACGCAATTTGAAGCGCGGCAAAGCAACTACGATTTCGATTTCAACATGCTACATTGGTTGATCGGGGCGACGCCTACTGCCGACGGCCTGGAAATCCTCTACAATTCCCGGATGGCGAAAACGCCGGGGATGCGCAACTATCCGGGCACGGAAAGCAAAGCCATCGACGCGCTGATCGAGGCAGCCGGCAAGGCGCAGAGCCGGATCGAACTCGTCACAGCGCTCAACGCGCTCGATCGGGTCTTGCGCGCGCGGCTAGACTGGATTCCAACATATCATCTGGCGAATCACCGGGCAGCCTTCTGGGATATGTTCGGCTTTCCCGCTCAAAAGCCGGATTACGACTTTCCGGTCGAGACGCTGTGGTGGTTCGACAAAGACAAGGCGGCAAAGATTGGCAAAGCCTGAGATTTTTGCACAAGCGAGGCAGGGAACCTGATGGGCGCCTATATACTGCGCCGCATCCTGCTGATGATCCCGACCCTGTTCGGCATCATGGCGGTGTCGTTCGCCGTCATCCAGTTCGCGCCGGGCGGGCCGGTCGAGCAGGTCATCGCCAGGCTGACCAACCAGGGCGGCAGCGATCGCCTCGGCGGCGGCGGCGGTGATGCTGGCGGCGCCAATTTCGACGTCGCCGGCGACGTCGGCTCGAAATACCGCGGCGCGCAAGGGCTCGACCCGGAATTCATCAAGAAGCTGGAGAAGCAGTTCGGTTTCGACAAGCCGCCGCTCGAGCGCTTCGGCATGATGCTGTGGAACTATCTCCGCTTCGATTTCGGCGACAGCTATTTCCGCGACATCTCGGTGCTCGACCTGATCCTGGAAAAGATGCCGGTGTCGATCTCGATCGGGCTGTGGATCACGCTTTTGTCCTACCTGATCTCGATCCCGCTCGGCATCCGCAAGGCGGTCAAGGACGGCTCCACCTTCGACGTCTGGACCAGCGGCGTCGTCATTGTCGGTTACGCCATTCCTGGGTTCCTGTTCGGCATTTTGCTGATGGTGCTGTTTGCCGGCGGCTCGTTCTGGGACTGGTTTCCGCTGCGCGGCATCACCTCCGACAATTGGGACCAGCTGTCGTGGCCGGCGCGGATCGTCGACTATTTCTGGCATATGACCTTGCCGCTGACCGCGCTGGTATTATCGGCCTTCGCCACGACGACGCTTTTGACCAAGAATTCCTTCCTCGAGGAAATCCGCAAGCAATATGTGGTCACAGCCCGCGCCAAGGGCCTGTCGGAGCGGCAGGTGCTTTATGGCCACGTCTTCCGCAACGCCATGCTGATCGTCATCGCCGGTTTTCCCGGCGCCTTCATCTCGGCCTTCTTCACCGGCTCGCTGCTGATCGAGAACATATTTTCGCTCGACGGCCTCGGCCTGCTCGGCTTCAACTCGGTGGTGCAGCGCGACTATCCGGTGGTGTTCGCCAATCTCTTCATCTTCTCGCTGCTTGGCCTGTTCGTCGGGCTTTTGTCCGACCTGATCTACACCTGGGTCGACCCGCGCATCGATTTCGAGCGGAGAGACGTCTGATGGCGCAGGCCTCAGCCGAAACGGCGCCGGCACGGATCGCGCGGCCCTTTCTGTCGCCGCTCAACCAGCGGCGCCTGCAGAACTTCAAGTCCAACCGGCGCGGCTACTGGTCGTTGTGGATATTCCTGTTCCTGTTTGTGCTATCGCTGGTTTCCGAATTGATCGCCAACGACAAGCCGATCATCGCCTCCTACAAGGGCGAGATCCTGTTTCCGGTCCTGGTCGCCTATCCCGAGGAGAAGTTCGGTGGCTTCTATGCCGTCACCGACTATCGCGATCCGGTGATCCAGGACGAGATCAATGCCAATGGCTGGATGATCTGGCCGCCGGTGCGCTACTCCTACCAGACCGTCAACAACGCTATTCCCGAAGCAGCACCGACCAAGCCGTCCTGGCTCTACGACAAGAAGACGCGCTGCAACCAGTATCCGAAAGGCGAGGCAGACCCCAATTGCAACGTCGGCAACTGGAATTGGCTGGGCACCGACGACCAGGCCCGCGACGTGCTGGCGCGCGTCATCTACGGCTTCAGGATCTCGGTGCTGTTCGGCCTGATCCTGACCGCCGGCTCGGCGCTGATCGGCGTGGCGGCCGGCGCTCTGCAGGGCTATTTCGGCGGCTGGACCGACCTCCTGTTCCAGCGTTTCATCGAGATCTGGTCGGCGATCCCGGTGCTGTACCTGCTCTTGATCGTCGCCGCCATCCTGCCGCCTGGCTTCTTCATCCTGCTCGGATTGATGCTGCTGTTCTCCTGGGTGGCACTGGTCGGCGTGGTGCGGGCCGAGTTCCTGCGCGCCCGTAACTTCGAATATGTCAATGCGGCGCGCGCGCTCGGCGTATCCAATGTCACCATCATGTTCCGGCATCTGCTGCCCAACGCCATGGTGGCGACGCTGACCTTCTTGCCCTTCCTGCTCAGTGGCTCGATTTCGACGCTGACCTCGCTCGACTATCTCGGCTTCGGTCTGCCGCCCGGCGCCGCGTCGCTGGGTGAGTTGCTGAAGCAGGCACAGCGCAATCTCAACGCGCCATGGCTCGGCATTTCCGGCTTCGTCGTCATCTCGCTGATGCTGTCGCTGCTGGTCTTCGTCGGCGAGGCCACGCGCGACGCCTTCGATCCGCGCAAGACGTTCAGATGAGCGACACCCCGCTGCTTTCGGTCCAGGATCTCAGCGTCGCTTTCACGCAAGGCGGCAACCAGTCGATCGCCGTCGACCATATTTCCTTCGACCTCGCCAGGGGCGAGACGGTGGCGCTGGTCGGCGAATCCGGCTCCGGCAAGTCGGTCACCGCGCTGTCGGTTCTGAAGCTGCTGCCCTATCCGACCGCCAGCCACCCGTCGGGAAAGATACTGTTCCTCGGCGCCGACCTGCTTGCCGCCGACGAGAGAGACCTGCGCCGCGTGCGCGGCAACAAGATCACCATGATCTTCCAGGAGCCGATGACCTCGCTCAACCCGCTGCATACGATAGAGCAGCAGATCGTCGAGGTATTGAAGCTGCATCAGGGCCTGGGGGATCGCAAAGCCAAGGCGCGCACGCTGGAACTTCTGCGCGAGGTCGGCATCCGCGAGCCGGAGAAGCGGCTCGACGCCTATCCGCACCAGCTTTCCGGCGGCCAGCGCCAGCGCGTCATGATCGCCATGTCGCTGGCCAACGAGCCTGAACTTTTGATCGCCGACGAGCCGACGACGGCGCTCGACGTCACCGTCCAGGCGCAGATCCTCGAGCTACTCGCCGGCCTGAAAAGCCGCAAGAACATGTCGATGCTGTTCATCACCCACGATCTCGGCATCGTCAGGAAGATCGCCGACCGGGTCTGCGTGATGACCAAGGGCAAGATCGTCGAGACCGGCCCGACCAAGGAGATATTCGCCAATCCGCAGCACGCCTACACGCGGCATCTGCTTGCCGCCGAGCCGAAAGGCAAGCCGCCGGCGGCCAACCAGGCCGCCAAGCCGGTGATGGTCGGCAAGGACGTCAAGGTCTGGTTTCCGATCAAGAAGGGCTTCTTCCGGCGCACCGTCGACAATGTGAAGGCGGTCGACGGCATCGACGTCACCGTGCGGGCCGGCCAGACGCTCGGCGTCGTCGGCGAATCCGGCTCAGGCAAGACGACGCTCGGCCTGGCGCTGGCCAGGATGATCTCGTCGACCGGGACCATCCAGTTCAACGGACGCGGCATCGATCAGCTGTCCTTCAACGAAATGCGGCCGTTGCGGCGCGCGTTGCAGATCGTCTTCCAGGATCCGTTCGGTTCGCTCAGTCCGCGCATGTCGGTCGCCGAGATCATCGAGGAAGGGTTGAAGATCCATGAGCCGAAGCTGTCGCCCGATGAGCGCGACAGCAGAGTCGTCGACGTGCTCGGGGAAGTCGGCCTCGATCCGGCGACGCGCAACCGCTATCCGCACGAATTCTCCGGCGGCCAGCGCCAGCGCGTCGCCATCGCGCGCGCCATGGTGCTCAACCCGCGTTTCGTCATGCTGGACGAGCCGACCTCGGCGCTCGACATGAGCGTGCAGGCGCAGGTCGTCGACCTCTTGCGCAGCCTGCAGGCCAAGCACGACCTCGCCTACCTCTTCATCAGCCACGATCTGAGGGTCATCCGCGCGCTCGCCAACGAAGTCATCGTCATGCGCAACGGCAGGATCGTCGAGGCCGGTCCTTCCGAACAGATTTTCGGCAGCCCGCGGACCGACTATACAAAGGCGTTGATCTCGGCCGCCTTCAAGATCGAAACGGCGCCGGTCGGCATCGTCAGCGAGTAGATTTTCGCCAGAGATCATGCACAAAATCAAAACGCTGCCGCGCCTTGCGCGTCGGGACTCGAACGCTGTTGGTAAAAAGGGAAAAACAATCCGCAATGGAAAAAGGCCGCATCCTGCTTGCCCTCACCGGTATTCATCCGCTGCGCTGGCGCGAACTGCTGTCGGCGGAGCGCGAGGTGGTGCTCGAGCCGAATGGCGCCGGCGATCCCTCGATTACCTATGCTGTGGTGTGGAAACAGCGGCCGAACCTGTTGTCGTCGCTGCCCAATCTGCGCGCCATCTTCTCGATCGGCGCCGGCGTCGACCACATCTTCGCCGATCCCACCTTGCCCGACGTACCGGTCGTCAAGGTGGTGGCCGACAACCTGACCCAGTACATGACCGAATACGTCGTCTGGCGGGTGCTCGACCACCATCGCCAAGGCATGCTCTACCGCGCCCAGCAGCAGAAGAAGATCTGGCATGAACCGCAGCAGCGGCCGGCCAGCGACATCTCGGTCGGCATTATGGGGCTCGGCACGCTTGGCCGCGCGGCGGCATCGGTGCTGTTGTCGCTCGGCTTTCCCGTCAATGGCTGGTCGCGCAGCGATCGGCCGATGCAAGGTGTCTCGACTTACGCGGGCGAGGCCGGCCTGATCCCGTTCCTCAACGCCACCGATATCCTGGTGGTGCTGCTGCCGCTGACGCCAGAGACGCACGGTATCATCAACCACGGCGTGCTGAAGGAGCTGCGGAAGCGCAACGGCCTCGGCGGCTCAGTGCTGATCAATGCCGGGCGCGGCAGGCTGCAGAAGGACGCCGACATTTTGCGCGCGCTGGACGACGGCACGCTGAAGGAAGCCAGCCTCGACGTGTTCGAGGTCGAGCCGCTGCCGAAGACCAGCCCGCTATGGAGCCACCCCAAAGTGTTCGTGACGCCGCACGCGGCGGCAACCTCCGATCCGGTCCACCTGGCGCCGATCATGCTGCGTCAGATGGATGCTTTCGAGCGCGGCGAAGCGCTGGAAAATGTGGTGGATCGCGACGCCGGGTATTGATTTGTTAGAGCGCCGCTTTCCAGTCTCAGCCCCAGCCGAGCGGCACGTAGTCGATCTCCATAAACGCCTCGACTTCCGGGATCCAGCGGTCGCGGACGAAGGCGACGTGGTCGGGATGGTCGTTGTAGCCGGAATAGGCCCGCTGATCGGCGAACTCCATCGAGAAGCCGAAGCGGTAGTCGTTCTTGGGACTGACCTGCCGCAACTGCTCGAAATGCGTGACGCCCTTTATCGCCGTGAGAATCCTCTTGGCGTCGGCGAGGAACCGTTTTTCCTCGAGCGAATGCGGCGGGTGTTTCAGCGTGAACGCGACGGTATGACGGATCATTTTTTGCTCCTGCGATGTCTTCGTGTCACGCGCTGTCAGCCCAGGCGCGGATCAGGTTATAGGCGATCGCCCCTTTCGGCGGCGTCACCAGGCCGCCCGGATGCTCGCGGGCCAGCATCGAGAGCACCTCGTCGTGAAAGAACCAGCGGCAATCTTCCAGCTCGTTGAGGTCGGGCTGGATATCGTCGTTGAGCGGTTCGCCGAAGCAGCCGATCATCAGCGAATAGGGAAACGGCCAGGGCTGGCTGGCGTGGTAGACGACGCGGCCGAGCCGGATGCCGGCTTCCTCCTGCGTTTCGCGGCGCACCGCCGCCTCGATCGTCTCGCCCGGCTCGATGAAACCGGCGAGCGCCGAATACATGCCGGGCCCGAAATGCCGGCCGCGGCCGAGCAGGCATTTTTCGCGTGTTGCCGTCAGCATGATCGCCACCGGGTCGGTGCGCGGAAAGTGCTCCGTACCGCAGGCCGGGCAATGCCGCTTGTAACCGCCCGCCCGCATCTCGGCTTCGGTGCCGCATTTGCTGCAGAAGCGATGGCTGGCATGCCAGGCGAGCAGCGCCGCCCCTTGCGCCAGCGCGCCGGCCGCCGCTTCGTCGATCAGCCCCTGCATATAGACCGAGCGATAGTCGATCGCCTTGATCGTCTCGGGAAGCTGCTCGGGCTCGACCCCGGCCGGCACCGCCAGCACCGGGCCGCTTTCGGAAAAACCGAGCAGGACGCCGTTTTCGAGCGATGCTTCGAGCGGCCGGCATTCGGCCACGCCGAACCAGGGGTCGAATGCGCCTTGCGCAAGCTTCAGATAGAGCCGGCCGCCACGCATCAGCAAAAGCCGCGCCGAGGGATCGGCGAGTGCCTTTTCGACGGAATCGTCGGCGCGGTTTTCGGACTGCCGGTCGATAATGTTGCCGGCGAAGCCGACGAACTGGCTCGGCTCGCGCAAGGGCGCGTCAAACAGGCGAAAGCTCATGCAGACTCGGGAAGGTTCAAGGTGGACACGGGAGAGGCTTATAGCGCTGCCTTGATCTTTTCCGCAAACTTGCGAAGGTCGGAGCGCTGATAGGGCTCGCGCAGGCCGTGCCCCCACACCGGGCCGGGCCAGCCGGGATCGCCTTCCGAGCGCGCAATGACGTGTACATGCAGCTGGCGCACGATGTTGCCGAGTGCGCCGGTGTTGATCTTGGTGCAGCCGGTCACCCGCTTCAGCGCCAGCGCCACCATGTTGGTCTCGAAGGTCAGCATCGCCTGGTCCAGCGGCGTCATGTCGTGGATTTCCTCGATGCCCGGCCGCTGGGGCACCAGCAGCAGCCATGGCCAGCGGCGGTCGTTCATGACGCGCAATTCGCACAGGCCGAGCCACATCAGCTGTTCGCTGTCGGCTTCCAGCTGGGCGTCAAGCGTGAATCCGGCCTTGAGGCCCGGCAGCATCGGCGTTTCCCTCACTTTTTGACGTTTTTTGAACTCCATCGACGCTAGAGCGGCTTCCGGAGGGCCGCAAGGGGCAGCAAGCAACATCGGCCGTCGCGGCGCTGATTGTGCGCGAAGAAGTGAGGGCCCGGGCAAATTGCATCAGCTTGGCGCTGCCCCGCCGAGGTCAACGATTTTGATCGCGGCCACATGTTGTTCTTGCTTTGTGCCCGCAGCTATGCTATTAATCTCGGTATGGTGATTATTCGCACCAACGACCCGCCCGCCGAGGCGGGTTTTTGGTTTCAGCTTTCGCCGTCGCTCAAGGCCCCTATCATCCGCACTTGCATTTCATCGCCGGATTGCCGATATGGAGGCTGGGAGGTTGGTGGTGGACGGTCCACTCGCCAACCGGGTCAGGTCCGGAAGGAAGCAGCCCTAACGAGCCCGGAACGGGTCATTGTTCCAGCCTCCCGCCTCTTCGCCTTTTGCCCCGACATTGACGGCGCCAAGCCGTGCGGGCGAAACTATGCGCAGGAATCGGCCGCCTCCAGTGGCAGCCCTTGGAGCTTAACGGGCGAATGAGCGAAGCCGGAAACGAGGCCGGGAAATTGGACAAGCCTGCCGCCTACCGCGTGCTGGCGCGCAAATACCGACCGTCGAATTTCTCCGAACTGATCGGCCAGGAGCCGATGGTCCGCACGTTGACCAATGCCTTTGCCACCGGCCGCATCGCCCAGGCCTGGATGCTGACCGGCGTGCGTGGCGTCGGCAAGACGACGACCGCGCGCATACTCGCGCGGGCCCTGAACTACAAAACATCGACCGTCGACCAGCCGTCCGTCGACCTTGCCGTGCTCGGCGAGCATTGCCAGGCGATCATGGAAGGCCGGCATGTCGACGTCATCGAGATGGACGCCGCCTCGCATACCGGCATCGACGACATCAGGGACATCATCGAGCGCGTGCGCTACGCCCCGGTGGCGGCGCGCTACAAGGTCTACATCATCGACGAAGTGCACATGCTTTCCAACCAGGCCTTCAACGGCCTGCTGAAGACGCTGGAAGAGCCGCCGCCGCACGTCAAGTTCATCTTCGCCACCACCGAAATCCGCAAGGTGCCGATCACCGTCCTGTCGCGCTGCCAGCGCTTCGACCTCAGGCGCATCGATGCGGCAATGATCAAGGCCGACCTTGCCAGGATAGCCGGTCTGGAGGGCATCGAAGTCGAAGACGATGCGCTGGCGATGATCGCGCGCGCGGCCGAAGGCTCGATGCGCGATGCGCAGTCGATCCTCGACCAGGCGATCGCCCATGGCGGCGGCGCGGTCAGCGCCGAAGCGGTGCGTGCTATGCTCGGCCTTGCCGACCGTGCCCGCATCGTCGACCTGTTCGAACATGTCATGAAGGGCGACGTCGCCGCCGCACTTGCCGAATTCCGTGCCCAGTACGATACCGGCGCCGATCCTGCCGCGGTGCTGACCGACTTTGCCGAGTTCAACCATCTGGTCACCCGTCTGCGTTTCGTGCCGGCTGCCATCGACGACGCCTCGCTGTCCGAGGACGAGCGCCGGCGCGGCGCCGATTTCGCCAGCACGCTGTCGGTCAAGGTGCTGTCGCGGACGTGGCAGATGCTTTTGAAAGGTATTCCCGAGGTGCAGACCTCCAACCGCCCGGTCAGCGCCGCCGAGATGGTGCTGATCCGGCTGGCCCATGCCGCCGACCTGCCGACGCTGGACGAGGCGCTGAAATCGCTGGAGAACGGCGGTACCCTGCCGGGCGCTGCGCCACGCGTGAATGGCACGCCGGCAAGCCCCGGCCCCGCAAACCATGCGCCTGCAAGCGGTGGTGCCGGCGCCGTGGCGCAGGCGCGGATGCCGACGGCGAATGGCGGCGCCCAGACGATGCGCCTGGTCGAGACGATGCGCCTAGTCGAGGCCGAGCCGGTGCCGACTAGTTTCGTTGCTCCGCCGGAGCCGGCGGTCGAGGCGCCGCCGGTGCCGGTAAAATCGCTGGCCGACATTGTCGCCTTTGCCGACGCCCAGCGCGACATGGCCTTCAAGGTGTTGGTGAAGCGTTGCGTGCGCCTGGTGCGCATCGAGCCCGGTCGTATCGACGTCAGCCTGACCGACGATGCGCCGAAGATGTTGCTCAATGATTTGACCGCCAAGCTGCGCGCCTGGACGGGCCGCAACTGGCTGGTGTCGCTGTCGAAGGACGAGGGCGGCCAGACCTTGGCCGAGATGGAATCGACAAAGCGCGAAAACGCCTTCCTCGATGCCAAGAGCGACCCGACGGTCGCCGCCATCCTGGCGCGCTTTCCCGGTGCCAAGATCATCGACGTGCGCATTCCCGACGCGTCGGAAGCCGATGCGGCCGAGGCCGAAGTGCCGGTCGAGCCGCCGGCCGACGACGACGAAACCTGAAACAACCAGCACCAGCTGCAAAGGACCGTGCGATGAAAGACCTTCTCGGCATGATGGGCAAGGCAAAGGAAATGCAGGCCAAGTTCCAGGCCATGCAGGATGAGATCGCCACGCTGGAAGCCACCGGGCAGGCCGGCGGCGGCCTGGTCAGCGTGACGCTGACCGGCAAATTCGAGATGAAGTCGCTGAAGATCGACCCGGCGCTGTTCAAGGAAGACGAGGTCGAGATTCTCGAGGACCTGCTTCTCGCTGCCCACAACGACGCCAGGACCAAGGTCGAGCAGATCATGCAGGAGAAGACCAGGGCGCTGACCGCGGGCCTACCGATCCCGCCGGGAATGAAACTGCCGTTCTAAGGCTAGTGCATGTCGCGCAAAAGTGTGCAGCGGTTTTGCGATAACGACATGCATCAAAACAAGAACCTAAAGCGCGTCGCATGAGGCCGGTCGAACGCGACGCGCTAGTCAATCGTATGCCGTTACAGTGGCCGAAGAGTGCAGCGGCCCAGTGCTCGCTGTACCGCCAGCTGTGTCTATTGGGCAACTCCCACACTTAATAACGCTTTAGCCATCTTTTTGCCTGAAAGTGTCTCATTCTTGCCGCAACCAGGGGCGGGCTGGCAGCAGAATTGAGGGGACACCTGTTGATCTCTACCCGATGGAAGACGCCGTTGCGGCTCGGCGTCGTTATCTCGCCGCTGTTTTTGGCCGCTTGCAGTCAGACCGCCTCGCACGGCATATCCAACCTGACCGATGCTATTACGCCGAGTTTCCTGAGCTCGCGCTCCTACAATTCCACGCCGAAGGAAAAGGAGTGCCTGGAGCGGGCAATGTTCTTCGAGTCCAACCGGTCGAGCCGTGACGGCATGATTGCGGTCGGCACGGTGGTGATGAACCGGCTGCGGTCCGGCAATCACGGCAACACCATCTGCCAGGTCGTCGGCGAGCGCGGGCAGTTCGCGCCGGGCGTCATGACACGGCCGATGAATTCGAAGGCGATGCCCGACGTCGAGGAAGCCGCCGAGGCGGTGCTCAAGGGCGAGCGCAAAGCCAAGCTGAAGAACACCATGTTCTTCCACACCGCCGGCCTGCGCTTCCCCTACAAGAACATGCACTACACCATGGTCGCCGGCGGCAATGCCTTCTATGAAAAGCGCGGCCGCAACTGGCAGCCGCTGCCGGACGAACCGGTGGTCGCCATGGCCCAGGCCAAGCCGCAAGCACCTGCCGCTCAGGCCATACTTGTCGCCTCGGCGGAGCCGGCTCGCGAGGTCAAGCCGACATTCGCCAAGGCAACCTATGTGACCGCCGCTGCATCGCTGCCGGCAAAGCAGACAAGGGTGACCGCCGGAATGGCGACCCCGGAGAAGGCGACGGCGGAGAAGCCGATGCTTGTTGCGCTGCAGGAACCAATGCAGGAGCCGGATGCGGCCCGTTTTGGCGGAACCGTGAGCGAGCGGCCTGTCACCTCCTTCCAGGCCGCGCCGGCAGAGCCGACAATGTCGTTCGAGGCGACGCCCGAGAACACCGACGCCATCGGCGCGATGATCGCCGGCCAGACCCGGCCACTGGAAGAAAACTGAGGACGGCAGCACTGGCCGCGACGTCGGCCTTCCCTTCTCCCACAACAAGGGGAGAAGGGAAGAGCGGAGCCCCTGGCCGCTCAACTGTTCCAAAGCGTGCGGAAAAATCCTAAACCGGTGCGATGTCGAAGCGAATCGCCGGTCCCGAGATCGAACGCCTGATCCAGCTGCTGGCCAAGGTGCCGGGGCTCGGTCCGCGTTCGGCACGCCGCGCCGCGCTCCACCTCATCAAGAAGAAGGAACAATTGCTGGCGCCGCTCGCCGCCGCCATGGGCGAGGCGGTCGACAAGGTGCGCATCTGCTCGACCTGCGGCAATGTCGATACCTCGGATCCATGCATGATCTGCACCGACCCCCGCCGCGACCCCACTACGCTCATCGTCGTCGAGGACGTGGCCGACCTTTGGGCGCTGGAGCGGGCGACAGCCATGAACGTGCGCTACCATGTGCTCGGCGGTACGCTGTCGCCGCTCGACGGCATTGGTCCTGATGAGCTAAACATCCGTTCGCTGGTCGATCGCGTCGCCGGCGGCGAAGTCAAGGAAGTGATCCTCGCCGTCAACGCCACGGTCGAGGGCCAGACCACCGCGCACTACCTCACCGACCAGCTTTCCGGCTTCGACATCAAGGTGACGCGCCTGGCGCACGGTGTTCCGGTCGGCGGCGAACTCGATTATCTCGACGAAGGCACGCTGGCCGCCGCACTGCGCTCGCGGACGGTGTTTTGAGGCGAGTTGCGGGGAGAGTGCTTCCGAGATGATTGCGTTCCGTCGGCTTTGTGGATTGGCGATCTTTCTTGCAGTCCTCTTTGCCTTCCTCCTCGCCACCCCCGCCTCGGCGGCAAAAATCGACGACCAGTTCCACGCCTGGCTTGGCAACGACCTCTGGCCCGAAGCCAATGCCAAAGGCATCTCCAGGAAAACCTTCGATGCCGCCTTCGAAGGCGTCAAGCCGAACCTGAAGCTGCCCGACCTGGTGAAGCCGGGCGAGAAGGCGACGACGCCGCGGAAGCAGCATCAGGCCGAGTTCGGTTCGCCGGGCGCCTATTTCGCTGAAAAGATAGTCCGTGCCGTGACCGCCGGCGGCCGCACCCGCGAGGCGACCAACGCTAGGACTCTTGCCGCGATCGAGAAACGCTACGGCGTGCCTGGCGAAGTGCTGCTGGCGATCTGGGGCCGCGAGAGCGGCTTCGGCGCGGCGAAGATGCCTTATGACGCCTTCGAGGTGCTGGGCACCAAGGCGTTCATGTCGACCAAGAAGGAATTCTTCCGCACCGAGCTCTTGGCTGCGCTCGAGATCGTCGAGCGCGGGCTTGCCCCGGTCGGCGCGATGAAATCGTCTTGGGCAGGCGCGCTTGGCCAGCCGCAGTTCATGCCGACATCGTTCCTCAAGCATGCCGTCGATTTCGACGGCGACGGCCGCACCGACATCTGGAATTCGACGCCCGATATACTGGCATCGATCGCCAATTATCTCGTCCATTATGGCTGGGTCAGGGGCCGCGGCTGGGGCTTCGAGGTGACTGTGCCGGACAGCGTCTCGTGCTCGCTCGAAGGTCCGGACCAGGGCAAGAAGATTTCCCAATGGGCTGATATGGGCATCAGGCGTGTGTCGGGTAAACCGTTCCCGGCGAGCGAACTGAAAGCCGAGGGCTTTCTTTTGATGCCGGCCGGGCGTAGCGGCCCGGCCTTCATCGTCACCCCCAATTTCTATGTGCTGAAGCAGTATAACACCAGCGATCTCTATGCCCTGTTCATCGGCCACGGCGCCGATCGCATCGCCCATGGCGACAGCAATTTCTCGGGCAATTGGGGCGCGGTCGGCGGGCTCTACCGCTCCGACATCGCCGCCCTGCAGCGGGCGCTGGAAGCTAAGGGCTACGATGTCGGCAGCGCCGACGGCCTGCCTGGCTTCAAGACGCGCCGCTCGATCGGCAAATGGCAGGCCAGCAACGGCCGTTCCGCTACCTGCTTTCCCGACGCCGACCTGGTTACCGCGCTGAAATAGCCGGATTTTCGCACCGCCGGTCTGGCCCAATCGACCGTTCTGCAAATGCTCGTTGCCGCGCTCGAAACCGCCGGATATGGTGAACCGGAACCGCACAAAAAATCGCCAAGACAACGGTCCGGGGATCACCGTTCGACGCGGCAAGAAATGCCACAATCCTGAGCCGGGAACTCAGGTCAACAAAAACAGGGAACAGTTAAAATGATGATGGAAAAGTTTGCTCTACGCTCCCGCTTCTTGCTCGCGGGCGCGGCCATGTCCGCGCTGCTTCTGGCCGGTGCGCCTGCCTTCGCGGTCACGCCCGCCGACACGCTGGTCGAGGGTTTCGCCATCGACGACATCATCACCATGGATCCGGGCGAAGCATTCGAATTGTCGACCGCCGAGGTCACCGGCAACACCTATGATCTTCTGGTACGCCTCGACCTCAGCGACACATCCAAGGTCAAAGGCGATCTCGCCGAAAGCTGGAGCGTCTCCGACGACGGCCTGACCTACACGTTCAAGCTCAAGCCTGGCCTCAAATTCGCATCCGGCAATCCGATCACGGCGGCGGACGTCGCCTATTCGTTCGAGCGCGCCATCAAGCTCGACAAGAGCCCGGCCTTTATTATCGGCCAGTTCGGTATCGATGGCGGCAACGTCACCGAGAAGGCCAAGGCCGTTGATGACACGACGTTCCAGTTCACCGTCGACAAGGCCTATGCGCCGAGCTTCGTGCTGAACTGCCTGTCGGCGACGGTCGCCTCGGTCGTCGACGCCAAGCTGGTCAAGGAGCATGTCGCGGCGGTCACGCCGAGCGCCGACTACAAATGGGACAATGATTTCGGCAATGCCTGGCTGAAGACCGGCTATGCCGGCTCCGGTGCCTTCAAGCTGCGCGAATGGCGCGCCAACGAAGCCGTCGTCCTTGAGCGCAACGACAATTACTACGGCGAAAAAGCCAAGCTTGCCCGCGTCATCTATCGCAACATGAAGGAAAGTTCGGGCCAGCGCCTTGCGCTGGAAGCCGGCGACATCGACGTTGCCCGCAATCTCGAACCGAACGACCTCGATGCGATCGCCAAGAATGCCGACCTCACCACCACCAGCGCGCCGAAGGGCACGGTCTATTACATCAGCCTCAACCAGAAGAACCCGAACCTCGCCAAGCCCGAGGTTCGCCAGGCTTTCAAATATCTCGTCGACTACGACGCCTTGAGCTCGACCATCCTCAAGGGCATCGGCGAGATCCATCAGACCTTCCTGCCCAAGGGCGTGCTCGGCGAGCTGGACGAGAATCCGTTTAAGCTCGACGTCGCCAAGGCCAAGGAACTGCTCGCCAAGGCCGGCCTCGCCGACGGCTTCAGCGTCACCATGGACGTGCGTACCGGCCAGCCGACGACGGGCATGGCGGAATCGATCCAGCAGACGCTGGGACAGGCCGGCATCAAGCTGGAGATCATCCCCGGCGACGGCAAGCAGACGCTGACCAAATACCGCGCCCGCAACCACGACATCTATATCGGCCAGTGGGGCCAGGATTATTTCGATCCGAACTCCAACGCCCAGACCTTCGCCAGCAACCCCGACAATTCGGATGAAGGCAAGACCAAGACGCTGGCCTGGCGCAACGCCTGGGACATCCCGGACTTGACCAAGCAGACCGAAGCCGCCCTGCTCGAAAAGGACGCGGCCAAGCGCGCCGCAATGTACCAGGATCTCGAGAAGAAGATCCTCGATACCAGCCCCTTCGTCATCATTCACCAGCAGCTGGAAGTGGCCGGCCTGCGCAAGAACCTCAAGGGTTTTGCGCTCGGCCCGAGCTTTGACACCAACTTCGTCGGCCCCGTCTCGAAAGAGTGATGCCGGGGAGTGACGCCGGCGGACGCGCCGTATGAGTGTCGCTGAAACCGAGGTGACGGCAGGGCGCGGCGGCGCCCGCGCCGTTGCCGTGGCCTCATCTATCGCCCGGTTCCTGGTCATCGCGATAACGACCTATCTCGGTCTGCTCGCGGTGACCTTCTTCATCGGCCGCGTGATCCCGATCGACCCGGTGCTGGCGGTGCTCGGCGACCGGGCGCCGGCCAACGTCGTCGAACGCACGCGCCGTGAGATGGGCCTCGATTTGCCGCTGGTCGAGCAGTTCTACATCTATGTCAAACATGCCCTGAACGGTGATTTCGGCACCTCGGTGCTGACCACCAATCCGGTGATGACCGATATCCGCCGCGCCTTTCCGGCGACGCTCGAACTGGCGACATTGGGAACATTGATCGGTTCGGTGATCGGCGTGCCGCTTGGCGTGCTGGCCGCCGTGCGGCGCGGCAGCGTCATCGACCAGATCGTGCGCATCATCGGCCTTGTCGGCTATTCCGTGCCGATCTTCTGGCTGGGGCTGCTGGCGCTGGTGCTGTTCTACGCCAAGCTGCAATGGGTCGCCTTTCCCGGCCGGCTCGACGTCGTCTACGAATACACCTTCACGCCGATTACCGGCTTTTACCTGCTGGATGCGCTCTGGCAGCGGCAGTGGGACGTATTTGCCGATGCCTTCCGCCACATCATCCTGCCGGCCTCGCTACTCGGCTATTTCTCGCTCGCCTACATCAGCCGCATGACGCGCTCGTTCATGCTGAACGAACTCACCCAGGAATACATCGTCGCAGCGCGCGCCAAGGGCCTGTCGGAAACGCGCATCATCTGGGGTCACGCGCTGCGCAACGCCGCGGTGCCGATGGTCACGGTGATCGCTCTGTCCTATGCCGGGCTGCTCGAAGGCTCGGTGCTGACCGAGACAGTGTTTTCGTGGCCGGGCATCGGCCTCTACATCACCAACTCGCTGCAGAACGCGGACATGAATGCCGTGCTTGGCGGCACGATCATCATCGGCTCGGTCTTCATCGCCATCAATCTATTCTCCGACCTGCTCTACCGGCTGCTCGATCCAAGGACCAAGGCAGGATGAGGACCAAGACAGGATGAGCACGGAAGCGATTCAAACCCGCCGCGACTGGCTGCTCAGCGAACGGCCGGCGTCGCGCGTGCAGGCGAGGCTCGGCCGCGCCTATGTGGCGTGGCGGCGCTTTTCCGCCAACCGGCTGGCGTTTGCCGGCCTGCTCATCATCGTCGCCCTGCTGGTGGTCGCGGCATTCGCCGATGTGCTGGCGCCCTATTCGCCGACGTTCGGCGACCTCAAGGGCTCGCGGCTCCTGGCGCCGAGTGCGGCGCACTGGTTCGGCACCGACGATCTCGGCCGCGATATCTATTCGCGCATCATCTTCGGCTCGCGCTGGACACTCTACGTCGTCATTCTGGTTGCCATTATCGCCGCGCCCATCGGCTTGCTGGTCGGCACCGTCGCCGGTTACGCCGGCGGCTGGACCGATGCGATCCTGATGCGCATCACCGATATCTTCCTCGCCTTTCCGAAGCTGATCCTGGCGCTGGCCTTTGTCGCCGCGCTCGGCCCCGGCATCGAAAATGCCGTGCTTGCCATCGCCATCACCTCGTGGCCGCCCTATGCCCGCATTGCCCGCGCCGAAACGCTGACGGTGCGCAATTCCGATTACATCAAGGCGGTGCAATTGATGGGCGCCTCGCCGTTTCGCATCGTGCTTCGCCACATCATGCCGCTGTGCATCTCCTCGCTGATCATCAGGGTGACGCTCGACATGGCCGGCATCATCCTGACCGCGGCCGGCCTCGGCTTCCTCGGCCTCGGCGCGCAGCCGCCGCTGCCCGAATGGGGCGCGATGATCGCGTCGGGCCGCCGCTTCGTGCTCGACCAGTGGTGGGTTGCGGGCGCGCCGGGCTTTGCCATCCTCATCGTCAGCCTCGGCTTCAACCTGCTCGGCGACGGCCTGCGCGACGCGCTCGATCCCCGAAGCGGTGACCAATGAGTGGCGACCAATGAGCACGCTTCTCGAAGTCGACGACCTGCGCGTTACCTTCCCGACGCGCACCGGCCTGATCGAGGCAGTGCGCGGCGTTTCCTTCTCGCTCGGCCGCGAGCGGCTCGGCATCGTCGGCGAGAGCGGTTCGGGCAAGTCGCAGACCGGCCGCGCCATCATGGGCGTCACCCCGCCGCAGGCCGAGGTGACCGCGAAGACGCTCGCTTTTGACGGCATCGACCTGCTGGCCGCCTCGCCGCGCGAGCGCCGCGCGCTACGCGGCAAGCGTATCGCCATGATCCTGCAGGATCCGAAATATTCGCTCGACCCGGTGATGAGCATCGGCCGCCAGATCGTCGAGACGCTGCGCACGCATGAGAAGGTCTCCAAGGCCGAAGCCCGCGACCGCGCGCTGGCCATGCTGGAGGCTGTGCAGATCCGCGATCCGGCCCGTGTGTTCGACCTGCATCCGCACGAGGTTTCCGGCGGCATGGGCCAGCGCGCCATGATCGCCATGATGCTGATCGCCGGGCCGGAAATGATGATCGCCGACGAGCCGACCTCGGCACTCGACGTCACTGTCCAGCTCGACGTGCTCGGCATCCTCGACCGGCTGGTCAGCGAGCGCGGCATGGGGCTGATCTTCATCTCGCACGATCTGCGCCTGGTCTCGTCCTTCTGCGATCGTGTCATCGTCATGTATGCCGGCAAGGTGGTCGAACAGCTCAAAGCCTCGGAGCTCGGCCGCGCCCAGCATCCCTATACGCGCGGCCTGCTCAACTGCATGCCCAAGATCGGCGCCGACCGTCACCCGCTGCCGGTGCTCGACCGCAAGCCGGAGTGGGCAGCATGACGGCAGCGCTTTCCGTCGACAGGCTGGAGGTGGTCTTCGACCGCTTCCGCGCGTTGAAAGGCGTCAGCCTCGAGGTCGAATCCGGTGAATCCTTCGGCCTGGTCGGCGAGTCCGGCTCCGGCAAGTCGACGTTGCTCAGGGCAATCGCCGGCCTGGCGCCGGCCGCTTCGGGCACCATCGCGGTCAACGGCAAAACGCTCGGCGCGCGCCGCGACAAGGCGTTCTACCGCGAGGTGCAGATGGTCTTCCAGGACCCGTACGGTTCGCTGCACCCGCGCCAGACCGTCGACCGCCTGCTGCAGGAGCCGCTCGCCATTCACGGCTTCACCGACGGCGAAAAGCGCATCCAGCGGGCACTCGACGAGGTCGGCCTCGGCACCGGGTTCCGTTTTCGCTATTCGCATCAATTGTCCGGCGGTCAACGCCAGCGCGTGGCGATCGCCCGCGCCCTGATTCTGGAACCGTCGATCCTGCTGCTCGACGAGCCGACCTCGGCGCTCGACGCTTCGGTGCAGGCGGAGGTGCTGAACCTGCTGGAAGAGATCAGGCGCCGCCGCAAGCTGACCTTCCTGATGGTCAGCCACGACCTAGCCATCATCACCCACATGTGCGAACGGCTGATGGTGATGCAGAACGGCGAGGCGATGGAGAATCTGACCGCGGACGATCTTGTCGAACGCCGTGTCACCAAGGATTATACGCGCAATTTGCTGAGGGCCAGCGAGGGGTTCGTGCGGACGGCGTGAGTAGGCTTGCTTTCAATTCCCCGCGTCGTGTTCTTTCGCGCCCCCCTCTGGCCTGCCGGCCATCTCCCCCACGGGTGGGGAGATTGGCTGTCACCACTGATTTCGCCAATCGCCAACGTTATAGAAGGAACGCTGCCGACGAAGCTGCCAATCTCCCTCCTTGTGGGGGAGATGTCCGGCAGGACAGAGGGGGGCGCGAAGGAACGGGACTTGGCAACTTTGTGTCAGGTCGCCCGCCGGACGGGCAGGCCCAATCGCCCGCCGCCAGTGCCAACTTGAGGAAAACCTGAAATAAGCCCAGAAGAGTCTCAACAGCCATCAACGAGAGCGGGCGCCGGCCCGGTGAGGGATACGATGACAAATTCAGCCATTTCCGAACGCAAGAGCCAGTCGATTTCGCGCGGCGTCGGCATGACCACTCAGATCTATGCCGATCGCGCCGAAAACTCGGAGATCTGGGATGTGGAAGGCCGCCGCTATATCGATTTTTCGTCCGGCATCGCCGTCGTCAACACCGGCCACCGTCACCCCAGGGTGATCGAAGCGGTCAAGGCGCAGCTCGACCGCTTCACCCACACCTGCTATCAGGTCGTGCCCTATGAGAGCTATATCAGGCTGGCCGAACGGCTGAATGGCATGCTGCCCGGCAAGTTCGACAAGAAGACGATCTTCGTCACCACCGGCGCCGAGGCGGTCGAGAACGCGATCAAGATTGCGCGCAACGCCACCGGCCGGCCGGCGGTCATCGCTTTTTCCGGCGGCTTTCACGGCCGCACCTTCATGGGCATGGCACTCACCGGCAAGGTCGTGCCCTACAAGGTCGGCTTCGGCGCCATGCCGGCGGATGTCTTCCATGCGCCGTTCCCGGTTGCACTGCACGGCGTGTCGGTCGCCGATTCGCTGGCTGCGCTCGACCGGCTGTTCAAGGCCGACGTCGATCCGGCCCGCGTCGCCGCGATCATCGTCGAGCCGGTGCAGGGCGAGGGCGGCTTCTACGAGGCGCCGCGCGACTTCATGACCGCATTGCGCAAGATCTGCGATCAGCACGGCATGCTGCTGATTGCCGACGAGGTGCAGACCGGCTTTGCCCGCACCGGCAAGATGTTTGCCATGGACCACCACGAGGTGGCGGCCGACATCACCACCATGGCCAAGAGCCTGGCCGGCGGCTTCCCGTTGGCGGCGGTCACCGGGCGCGCCGAGATCATGGATGCGCCGAACCCCGGCGGACTCGGCGGCACCTATGGCGGCAGCCCGATCGGCGTCGCCGCGGCGCATGCCGTGCTCGACGTCATCGACGAGGAGAAGCTCTGCGACCGGGCCAACACGCTGGGCAACCGTCTGAAGCAGCGCCTGCAATCGATCCGCGACGAAGCGCCGGAGATCGTCGATATCAGAGGCCCCGGCTTCATGAACGCGGTCGAGTTCAACGATGTGGCGAAGGGCCTGCCGTCTCCGGAACTCGCCAATGCGGTCCGGCTAAAGGCGCTCGACAAGGGCCTGATCCTGCTCACCTGCGGCGTCTACGGCAACGTCATCCGCTTCCTCGCGCCGATCACCATCCAGGATGGCGTCATGAACGAGGCGCTCGACATTCTGGAAAGTTCGATCCGCGAGACCCGCGCCGCCTGAGCGGCGAGGATATCGCCTAGGATTCAACTGCGGCGAAGGCCGAGATAGGTGGCAAGCCGCCGTTCAACGCCCTATGCGAGCACGAAATTCGGCAGTCGAATTGGTGCGTGGAAACGGTTCGGAAGGCAACTGTACACCGAGAAAGGCACAAAGCGGCTCCCACCCTTCGGAGGCCTGATAAGTAAGAAGGCGTTCAGGTGGCAGCGTTGATTTCACGGAAGCGTTATGTGCTTCATAGACAGCGATTGCGTGATCACGGTTATCAAATCGACCGCCAAAGACAGTGTTTCCAACCACCGCCACACCAAAGGACTGTGGATCATTGGTAGCAGCATCCATCGTGAGCCCTATTGTTTGCGCCATGCTGTCATACCAGGCTTCCGGGTCACGAACTGTCAGGATAACCTTTGCATGAGGGTAGTGGTCACTCACTTCGCGCCAAAAATGCGCCGTTGGCCAATCGACCGCGGAAAGATAGCCGGCATATGCCGCATCCCAGGTCGGGAGTTGTCCCTGTCCGGCGGCGCGCCACAGCGCCTTCTGCTCGGGATTGGCGTGGACATCTGCCATGTGATGACACGGCCCGAACCCAAGATGCTCCAAGGCGAGCTTCAGCGAATATGTGCCAGTGCGACCCATGCCTGCGCCAATGACATATAGAGCCATGAGCACCCCCCGACGATTTCAATTGGTCAAAATACCGCTGTTTCCTTTACTTCGCTATATGTTTTGAAGGTCAGCTCCCGGTCGAACTCGGTCATTCAGGGTGATTGGGTTTGATCTTATCCCGCAGCGCGGACAGGCTCTCCTTCCTGGAAGGCGGCGAGCGCCGCCTTCAGCCCGTCGGGCCCGGTCGCGACAATCTGCGGCGGCGGCGAAAAGCCGGCGCCGAGCATCTTGCGGCCAAGCATGTGGTCGCCGGGCCGGTTGACCGATTCGATGCCGAGCAGCCGGCTTCCGGCATAGTGGTAGATGGAGAATTTGTTCTCGACCACGTCGCCCAGCACGACATGGCTGTCGCCACCCGCAATCAGGCCGACCATCTGCAGCTTCATGTCACCGATATCGGACCAGAACCACGGCACTGCCGAGTAATTGTCGGTGTGGCCGACGATGGTGCGCGCGGCGAGCCGCGCCTGGTCAGTGGCGTTCTGTACCGATTCCAGCCGCACATCGCCGCCGGTGAACCAGTGCCGGTAGGAGGCGGCATCGCCGATGGCGAGGATTTCCGGCACCGACGTACGCATCTGCTGGTCGACGTGGATGCCGTTGCCGATGGCAATGCCGGCGGCTTCGGCCAGTTCGACATTCGGCACGACGCCGATGCCGATGACGACCATCTGCGCCGGCAATCTTTCGCCGGATGAGGTGATTGCAGCCGAAACACGGCCGTTCTCGTCCTCCAGCCGTTCGATGGTGGTGCCGGTAAGGATGCGCACACCGGTGGCCTCCAGCCGCTGGCGCACATGGCCGGCGATGACCGGTGCCACGGCGCGGCCGAGCAGCCGGTCGACCGCCTCGACCACCGTAACCTTGCGGCCTGCCGCGGTGAGCGTCGCGGCAATCTCCAGGCCGATGAAGCCGCCGCCGAGGATGACGACCTCCTCGCTTTGCGCGCTCAATTCGCGGATCAGGCGGGCATCGCCGAGCGAGCGCAGCGACACAACGCCGGAAAGCTCCGAACCCGGCAGCGGCAGCAGGCGCGGCCGCGCGCCGGTGGCGAGGATCAGCCGGTCAAACGGCAACACACCGCCGCCCGATATCTCCAGCCTGCGGCCGCCTACGTCGATCCGCTCGACCCGGATGCCTGGCCGGAAGTCGATGGCGCTGCCGGTATAAAAAGCCTCGCCGCGCAACGGCTGCGGCTTTGCTTGCTGATCCTTGATGAAGGTCTTCGACAGCGGCGGCTTGTGGTAGGGCAATTCGTTTTCGTCGCCGACCAGGATCACCGGGCCGTCATAGCCTTCTTCGCGCAGGCTGGCGGCCGCTTGCACGCCCGCATGACCCGCACCGACAATGACGACCCCGTTCTTCATAACAGCCCGATTCCTCATCCAAATCTAGGACGTCTCGCCAGGTGGCGATTGTCCGGCGCCGCCGCAAGAGCGCCGATCCGGGTCGCACCCGGAACGGCCGCCTGTCAACTGCGTCATGCGCCGGCATTCCTCATACGTCGGTGTTAAAGTTGACAGTTATAGTTTAGAATAATTCTAAACTATTGTTTCAATTGAATTTTTTCTACGCCACCAGTTGACATCCGGCGTCTTCGCCGTTTTATGGAAGCTCGCGCGTCAGCGCATCCCTTTGATGTCTGGGCCTTGAACCCTTTCGATTGGAGGCATTTCGGTGTCTTTCTTCCGCGAACCGCGCGATGGCGCGACCCTTCTTTGCCCGCTGGCACTGCCCGCCGCGGCGTCGGCATTTCATTGATTCCCGAGGAGAGACAATCATGAGAACGATGATCACGGCGCGGTATGGCGGCAGGCTTGCGGCGATCGGCGCCACCGCGATGCTGACGGCGGCCGTGTTCGTGCTGCCGGCCAAGGCGCAAACCGATGCCAAGGCGGTCATCAAGACCTATTCCGACATTGCACTCGCCAAATACGAGGATTCGCTGATCGCGGCCGAGGCGCTCGACAAGGCTGTCGATGCGCTGCTCGCCAAGCCATCTGCCGAAACGCTGAACGCCGCCCGCGAGGCCTGGAAGGCATCGCGCGTTCCCTATCAGCAGACCGAGGTCTATCGCTTCGGCAATGCCATCGTCGATGACTGGGAAGGCAAGGTGAACTCCTGGCCGCTCGACGAAGGCTTGATCGACTATGTCGCCAAGAGCTACGGCACCGAGTCGGACGCCAACGCGCTCTACACCGCCAATGTGATCGCCAACAAGTCGATCGAGATCAACGGCAAGAAGGTCGACGCCACCGACCTGACGCCGGAGTTCCTCTCCGGCACCCTGCAGGAGGCCGGCGGTATCGAGGCCAATGTGGCGACCGGCTATCACGCGATCGAATTCCTGCTTTGGGGTCAGGACCTGCACGGCACCGGTCCGGGCGCCGGCGAACGGCCCTACACCGATTACGACCTCGCCAATTGCACCGGCGGCAATTGCGACCGCCGCGGACAGTATCTGAAATCGGCGAGCGACCTTCTGGTTTCCGATCTAAAGGATATGGTCGACGACTGGAAGGCGGGCGGCGCCGCCCGCAAGAACCTTGTCGATGGCGAGCCGAACGCCGCCATTTCGACCATCTTCACCGGCATGGGCTCGCTGTCCTATGGCGAGCTCGCCGGAGAGCGGATGAAGCTCGGCCTCTTGTTGCACGACCCGGAAGAGGAGCACGATTGCTTCTCCGACAATACCTACAACTCCCATCTTTACGATGCGATCGGCATCCGTGCCGCCTATCACGGCAGCTACAAGCGGCTCGACGGCACTGTCGTCGAGGGGCCGTCGGTGGCCGACATGGTCAAGGCGGCCGACCCGGCGGTTGACAAGGAATTGTCGGACAAACTGGACGTCACCGTCGCCAAGATGGAGGCCGTCAAGGCGCGGGCGCTTGCCGGCGAGGCCTATGACCAGCAGATCGGAGAAGGCAACACGGAAGGCAATGCCACTGTGCAGGCGGCGATCGACGCGCTGGTCGATCAGACCAAATCGATCGAACGCGCCGTCGGTACCCTGAAGCTCAATGCGATAGCCTTCGAGGGCTCGGACAGCCTCGATTCACCGGACAAGGTGTTCCAATAGACTATCGAAACCACCAGCCACGCGACGCAGCGAAGCGCCGTTAGCCAGAGCGACAAAATGCTGATCTGCCATTGCAACATCATCACCGAAAAGGAGATAGAGCAGACGATCGTCGGGCTGCTGGATGAGGACCCCTGGCAGCTGATCGTGCCGGCGAAGGTCTATCACGCCATGCACAAGCGCGGTCGCTGTTGCGGCTGCTTCCCAAATGTGGTCGAAACGATCATTCGGGTCACCGAAAATTACCATGCCCGCTCGGCGGCGAGTGGCGTGGACATCGTTTCACACCTGGATCGCGTCAGAGGCCTGCGCGTCCAATACGGGAGCAGAACCCATGAAAGGCGAACAGCAGATCATAGAGCGGCTTAACGAGGCTCTGTTTCTGGAACTTGGGGCGGTCAATCAATACTGGGTGCATTTCCGGCTGCTGGAAGACTGGGGATACGCCAAGCTAGCGAAAAAGGAACGCGCTGAATCGATCGAGGAAATGCACCATGCCGACCGGCTTGTGGCGCGCATCATCTTCCTCGAGGGCCATCCGAACCTGCAGTCCGTGGCGCCGCTGCGCATCGGGCAGAATGTCAAGGAAGTGCTCGAATCCGATCTTGCCGGCGAATATGACGCGCGCACCGCCTACAAGCGTTCGCGCGAGGTTTGTAACGAAGCAGGCGACTACGTGACGATGAAGCTGTTCGAGGAATTGCTGGCTGACGAGGAAGGTCACATCGACTTTCTCGAGACGCAACTCGACCTGCTCGCCTCGATCGGCGAAGAAAAGTACGGTCAACTCAACGCAGCGTCGGCCGACGAGGCGGAATAAGGACATGCCGGAATGCGGCGCCCCCTAGATTTCATGCGCCGCTTGCGGCCGGCCGAGCATTGTGGCCTGCCGCCTCAAAAGAAGCCGCGATACGGTATCCTTCGCGGCGCCTTTCTTGCCGTGGTGGCGACGCTCACAGCCTCGGCGCTGGCCGGGGCGCCGCAACCGGCGGGGCTTGCCACCAGCCGCACGGATCTGACGCCGAAGGATCTGGCGCGCGTCATCGCCATCACCAGGCCGACCAGCGATTTCTCCAAGCCCGAGCAATTCGAGCTGATGCAGGGCGGCGCCGGCACCTCGAAGAAGGACGTCAACAAGGACGCCTTCTCGCAATCCTCCGCCAACATCAGCTTCGAGGAAGAGGGTACCTTCAAGCTCGGCAATGCCATTTTCCGCAAGAACTGGGTGTCCTCGCCATCCTCGACACAAGCCTCGGATGGGCTCGGTCCGCTGTTCAACGAGCGCGCCTGCCAGAACTGTCATCTGAAGGACGGTCGCGGCCATCCGCCCGAAGGCGACAGCGGCACCACCTCGATGTTCCTGCGCCTGGCAAGGGAAGCCAGTACCGAGGAGGAGAAAGCCGCGCTCGCCGATCACAAGGTGCTCAACTTTCCCGACCCGGTCTATGGCACGCAGCTGCAGGAATTGGCCGTTCCCGGCCTGCAGGGCGAAGGCAGGATGCATGTCGACTATCAGGACGAGAAGGTGAAATTGGCGGACGGCAGCACGGTGTCGCTGCGCAAGCCGAGCTATTCGGTCGACGGTCTCGCCTACGGGCCGCTCGATCCGCACACCACACTGTCGCCGCGCATGACACCGCCGATGATCGGTCTTGGCCTGGTCGAGCAGATCGCTCCTGCCGACATCCTTGCGCGTGCCGATGCGGCCGACCGCGATGGTGACGGGATTTCCGGCAGGCCAAACATAATACGCGACGCCAGCAGCGGTGAACTGACGCTCGGCCGTTTCGGCTGGAAGGCGCAGGCGGCATCGATCCGCCAGCAATCGGCGGACGCTTTTGCCGGCGATATCGGCATTTCGACGCCTGAGGTGCCGAAGCACTGGGGCGATTGCAGCGCCGCGGAAAAGACCTGCCTTGCCCTACCTAACGGTGTACAGGAGCGCCTCGGTCCGGTCGAAGCGCCGCCGCCGGTCATGGACCTCGTGACCTTCTATTCGCAAAACCTTGCTGTGCCGGCCCGGCGCGATCTCGACAGACCGGACGTGCTCGCCGGCAAAAAACTGTTCTACGATATGGGCTGCATCTCCTGCCATACGCCGAAATTTGTCACCCGTCGCGGCACCCCGAACAAGGCGCAGGCCTTCCAGCTGATCTGGCCTTATTCCGATTTCCTGCTGCATGACATGGGACCCGGTCTTGCCGACGGACAGGCGGTGGGCGAGGCCACGGGAAGCGAATGGCGCACGCCGCCACTGTGGGGCATCGGGCTCACCCAGACCGTCAGCGGCAACACCTTCTTCCTGCATGACGGGCGCGCACGAAGCCTGGCCGAGGCGATTCTGTGGCATGGCGGCGAGGGCCAGAAGGCGCGTGACCGCTTTGCCGCTGCCGATGCCGCCGACCGCGCCGCGCTGATCAAGTTTCTGGAGTCGCTCTGATGCGGAAGCGTCTTGCATTCGCTCTGATGCTGGTCCTCGCCGGTGCGCTGCCGGCATCCGCGGCGGTGAAGGCTTCGGATGTGATCCAGCGGGCGATCGACGGCTTCGTCCGCCCGGCCTATGCCAGACTGCATGACCATGCGGACAGCTTGGCCAAGACCATGCACGCGCTTTGCCAAGCGCCCTCGCGAGACAATCTCGATGCGGCACGCGCCGAGTTCGCCGGTGTCGTGGATGCCTGGTCGGTGGTGGAAATCATCCGTTTCGGGCCGATCGCGGAAAACAACCGGCTTGAGCGCATGCTGTTTTGGCCGGACCGCAAGAGCATCGGCCTGAAGCAGGTGCAGGCGGCACTTGCCGGCAAGGATCCGACAGCCGCCGATCCGGCCCAGCTGGCTACAAAGAGCGTCGCCATGCAAGGGCTCGGCGCACTGGAATTCGTCCTCTACGGCGACGGAGCCGGTCAATTGGTCGGCAGGGACGACGCCTATCGCTGCGCCTACGGTGCGGCCATTGCCGGCAATGTCGAGACGATTGCCGGCGAGGTTGGCGATGCCTGGAACGAGCCCAACGGCTTTGCCGCGCTCTGGGCCAATCCGGGTCCGCAGAACGCGCTCTACCACGACGGAACTGAAGCGGTGACCGAACTGGTCGGCGTCTTCATCAACGAGCTGGAAATGGTCCGCGACGTACGCCTGAAAGGCTTCCTGGGCGCCAAGCCGGAGGCCGACAAACCGAAACAGGCGATCTATTGGCGCTCGCAAAACACCGCCCGCTCGCTGACCGGGAATCTGGCGGGCATGGACACGCTGTTCCAGGCCTCGCAGCTTGGCGACGCGCTGCCGGCCGATGCGCGCTGGATGGCAGAATCGGTCCACATCCAGCTCACCAACGGGATCGAGGCGGCCAAGGCGATCAGGGGACCGATCGACAAGGCACTTGCCGATCCGGCGCTGCGCCAGAAGCTCGACTATTTCTCGCTGGTGACATCCAGCCTGACGACCCTGATCGGCACCAGGCTGACCGCCGAATTCGGCCTGACCGCCGGGTTCTCGTCATTGGATGGCGACTGATCATGAGGACGCCGCTGATCGATCGGCGCGATTTCCTGAGGGCCGCAGGCGCTGGTTTCGTAGCGGCGATGGCGCCGTCGGCCTGGGCAAAGACACTCGACGCCGACTCGGTCTTCGCCACCGCTTTCGTCAAGCGCGACGGCAGCTATGGCGCGGCCGTCCTGTCCGAGGCCGGCAAGTTGTTGCACACGATCGATCTGCCCGATCGGGGCCACGACGTTACCTTCGACCTGGTGTCCAAGCGTTCGGTGGTGTTTGCCAGGCAGCCGGGCACCTTTGCTGTCGTCTTCGACCATACCGGCCGCGATGAACCGCAGACCGTTGCCAGCGTTGCCGGCCGGCATTTCTTCGGCCACGGCGTGTTCTCGGCCGACGGTACGCTGCTCTACGCCACCGAGAACGATTTCGACAATGCCGCCGGCGTCGTCGGCGTCTATGACGCGCATGCGAAATTCAAGCGCATCGGCGAGTTCCCGACCTACGGCATAGGCCCACACGAGCTTTTGCTGCTTTCCGACGGCAGGACGATTGCTGTGGCTAATGGCGGCATCGAGACGCATCCGGATTATGGCCGCGCCGAGCTCAACATCGCAACGATGCGGCCATCCTACGTGCTGGTCGACCGTCTCACGGGCGATCTCACCGAAAAGCACGAATTGCCGCCGGCGCTGCACCAATTGTCGATCCGCCATATGGATGCCGACCGGTCCGGCACCGTCTGGTTCGGCTGCCAGTACAGGGGGCCGGGCACCGATCGTCCCCCGCTGCTCGGCCGCGCGCCGCCGGGCAAGGACTTGAAATTGCTCGACATGTCGCAGGACGTGCTCTCGGCCTTCAGGAACTATATCGGCTCGGTCGCCGCCAACCCTGCCGCCGGCACTATCGCCGTGTCTTCGCCTGAGGGCAATTCGCTCGCCGTGATCGACACGGCCAGCGGCCGCATCGTCGCCACCAAGGCGCTGGTCGAGGTTTGCGGCATTGCAGCCGATGGGGAAAGCTTCATGGCGACGACCGGCGCCGGCGAAATCATCGAAGCCGGTGGTGCGACCCGTTCCGAGCCGGACTATGTCTGGGATAATCACGTGCTGCGTATCGAGCAGATCGGCTAGTCCTGGCACCGATTTGTGGCAGTTACGTTCGTCGAAACTTACCGTCTTGAACCTGAGCCGAAGCAAAGTCGCCTGACGATTTATCCATTATGCCCTTGCGGTGATGAGCCCTGGCGGGCAGAGGGAAGCTGTTTTCGAAACTGTCTCAACCGGCCGCTTCATGAATTTACTTGCCATCGACTGTGCCGCCAATCTCTGCGCCGCCTGCGTCTACGACGCGGCGGCTGGGAAGGAACTCGGCCGTTCGGTGATCGATCTTGGCAAGGGCCATGCGGAACATTTGATGGCCGTGATCGAGGGAGCATTGAAGGCGGCTGGAACCGATTATGCCAGCCTCGGCGCCATTGCCGTTTCCACCGGTCCGGGCTCCTTCACCGGTCTGCGCGTCGGCGTCTCGGCGGCGCGCGGCCTTGCGCTGGCGCTGAAAATCCCGGCGATCGGCGTGACGACTCTTGAAGCATTGGCGGCGCAAGCGAGAGCGACGTTTCCCGGCCGCGCCGCGCTCGCCGCGCTCGATGCAGGGCGCGAGGAAATCCATGCGGCACTCTACGATGAAACATCCGTTTTGATTTACGGTCCCTCGGTGACCACGCTCTCGCAAGCCGCCGCCATCGCGGTTGACAGCTCCGCGGTTCTGGCCGGTACGGCGGCAACGCAAATTGCCGCCTCGGCCGGGCGCGCCTTCGACGTCGGCGCGACAGCGGCCACCGCCGACATCGCCGTCTATGCCCGGCTGGCCGCCGCCCAACGTGCCGGTAAAAAGGGCAAGGGCGAAAAGCCGAAACCGCTCTATCTGCGCGGCGCCGACGCAAAGCCTCAGGGAGGCTTTATTCTATCGAGGCAAGACCATGATCCCAAAAAGTGGAAACCGGTTTTGGGAAAAGATCATGGTCCAAACGGAAACAAGTCCTGATGCGCATTCCCTTCCTCCAGTCGCGCCGCAGGGACTATGCGCTCGAGCCGTTGACGGTTGCCGATAGCGCGGCCATGTCGGTGCTGCATCGCGAGGATTTCGCGCGGCCGTGGACCGACGACGAATTCGCCGCGCTGCTCGAGCAGGACACGGTGTTCGGCTATGCCGCGCGCGAGACCGGACAGGGTGCCAAGCCGCCGGTCGGCTTCGTGCTGGCGCGGCTGGCGGCCGGCGAGGGGGAGATCCTGACGGTCGCGGTGGCACGCTCGCATCGGCGCCGGGGGCTCGGCTGGCAATTGATGGATGCGGTGCTGCGTGAACTGCACGCACAGCGCGCCGAGGCGCTTTTCCTCGAGGTCGACGAGACCAATGTCGCCGCGATCGCGCTCTACCGGCGGTTCGGCTTCCGCGAGGTCGGCAAGCGTGCCAACTATTACAAGTCGCCGGAGCAGGGCCCGACCGGCGCGCTTGTCATGCGCCGCGATCTTCGTTAGCCAAACGCCGGGGTGGTGCGGATGATCGGAAAAATCAGGATTTTCCTGGCGCTGGGGCTGGTTGTCGTCGGCTCGCTGGTGCTTGTGCCGCTGCAGATATTGTCGATGCGGACCGGGCTCTGGCGCGAGACCTTCATCCTGAAAATCTGGCACAGGATGATTGTCAGGACGCTGGGGCTGCGCATCCATGTCAAGGGAGCGCTGTCCGGCCGGCGCCCATTGCTGATTGCTGCCAACCACATCTCCTGGACCGACATCATGGTGCTGGGGTCGATGGTCGACGTGACGTTCATCGCCAGGGCCGATATGGCCGGCTGGCCGTTGATCGGCATGCTGTCGAAGCTGCAGCGCACGGTATTCATCGAACGTGAGCGTAAGCGTTCGTCGGGCGACCAGGCGAGCGAGATCGCCGGCCGCATGGCCAATGGCGACGCCATGGTGCTGTTTGCCGAAGGCTCGACCGGCGACGGCAACATGATCCTGCCGTTCAAGAGCACGCTGTTCGGCGCCGCTACAATGGCGATTGCGGAAGGGGCGGCCGAACAGGTCTTCATCCAGCCGGTGGCGATCGTCTATACGCGCCTGCATGGCGTGCCGCTCGGCCGCCGGCATCGGCCGGTTGCCGCCTGGATCGGCGACGAGGAGCTGATGCCGCACCTCAAGGTGCTGATGGCCGAGGGCGCCCTCGACGTCGAGGTGCATTTTGGCGAGGCGATTGCTTTCTCCAAGGGCTCAAGCCGCAAGGAGACGGCAAAGCAGATGGAACGCCAGGTGCGCAAGATGGTGCAGGCGGCGCTCGCCGAACCGCGTCCGAGCCGGTAGGCTGCGCAGGTCCCGGCCAGATTCGTCTGTTTTTTGTCGGGGAAAGGCGCTAGAAGCCGCGAAATGGAATTGAACACGATAGAACGCGACGACATCGGCGCTGCCGCCGAAAACCTGGTCGTTCCGCCTGCCGCGACCAGAAAGGTCTTCGTCAAGACCTATGGCTGCCAGATGAACGTTTACGATTCGCAGCGCATGACCGATGCGCTGGCGGCCGACGGCTATGCCGCGACAGACGCTATCGGCGAGGCCGATCTGGTGCTGCTCAACACCTGCCACATCCGCGAAAAAGCGGCGGAAAAAGTCTATTCCGAACTTGGGCGCATCCGTGAGTTGAAGGCCGAGCGTGCAAAGGCCGGGCGCGAAATGCTGGTCGGCGTCGCCGGCTGCGTGGCGCAGGCCGAGGGTGCCGAGATCATCCGCCGCTCGCCGGCCGTCGACCTGGTCATCGGCCCGCAGACCTACCACCGGCTGCCCGGTGTGCTGGCGAGGGCGCGTGGCGGCGAAAAGATCGTCGAGACCGACTATGCCGTCGAGGACAAGTTCGAGTATCTGCCGCAGCCGAAGCGCGCCGAACTGATCAGGCGCGGCGTGACGGCGTTCTTGACCGTTCAGGAAGGCTGCGACAAGTTCTGCACCTTCTGTGTCGTGCCCTATACGCGCGGCTCGGAAGTCTCGCGGCCGGTCGCACAGATCGTCGCCGAGGCCGAGCGCCTGGCAGATGCCGGCGTGCGCGAGGTGACGCTGCTCGGCCAGAACGTCAATGCCTGGCATGGAAGAGGCGAAAACGGCGAGGAATGGGGCCTTGGCCGGCTGCTGTTCAGGCTGGCCGAGATTCCAGGCCTGGCGCGGCTGCGCTACACAACCAGTCATCCGCGCGACATGGACGATGAATTGATCGCCGCCCATCGTGATTTGCCGACGCTGATGCCCTATCTACATTTACCGGTGCAGTCCGGCTCCGACCGCATACTCAAGGCGATGAACCGCAGGCATATGGCCAAAGACTATCTGACGTTGATCGACCGCATCCGTGCCGCACGGAACGATATTGCACTGTCGGGCGATTTTATTGTCGGCTTTCCCGGCGAGACGGAAGCCGATTTCGAGGCGACCATGCAGTTGGTCGAAGACGTCAACTATGCCTCGGCCTTTTCGTTCAAATATTCGCCGCGCCCCGGCACGCCCGGCGCCGAGATGAGCGATCACGTGCCGGAGGCCGTCAAGGACGAGCGCCTGCAGCGGCTGCAGGCGCTGCTGCTGAAACAGCAGCAGGATTTCGGCACCAGCCTGATCGGCAGGACCATCGACACGCTGATCGAAAAGCCGGGCCGCCAGGCCGGCCAGAAGGTTGGCCGCTCGCCCTGGCTGCAGCCGGTTATTGTTGATGAAAAGGCCGGCGAAATCGGTGACATTATCCAGGTACGAATCACGAAGACGGGCTACAACAGCCTGTTCGCCGAATTGGCCTGAAGGTCTCGGCAGATGAGGAGAGACGGTTGAGCGCTGCTGAAGTGAAGAACCTGCCCCAGAACCTACCCTCGGGGGCCTCGGATATCGCGCACATCGTACTGACTTTCGACAACAACAAGCTTGCCAGCGCCCTTTACGGCCAGTTCGACGAGAATCTGGCCCGACTCGAGCAGAAGCTCGGCGTCGATATCCGCTCGCGCGGCAATCAATTGACCATCAAGGGCTCTTCCTCGGCCGCCGAGCAGGCACGCCGCGCCTTGGACAATCTTTACGGCATTCTGCAGAAAGGCACCGACATCGGCCAGTCCGATGTCGACGGCGCCGTGCGCATGGCGATCGCCAGCGACGACCAGCTGACGCTGCCGACGCTGGAGCGCAAGGGCAAGATGTCCGCCGCCCAGATATCGACGCGCAAGAAGACGATCTATGCCCGCTCGCTCAACCAGGACGCCTATATGCGCGCGCTGGAGCGGTCGGAACTCGTCTTCGGCATCGGCCCGGCCGGCACCGGAAAGACCTATCTGGCGGTGGCGCATGCGGCAATGCTGCTCGAACGCGGCATGGTCGAACGCATCGTGCTGTCGCGCCCCGCGGTCGAGGCCGGTGAACGGCTTGGCTTTCTGCCGGGTGACATGAAGGAGAAGGTCGATCCCTATCTGCGGCCGCTCTATGACGCGCTCTACGACATGATGCCGGCCGACAAGGTCGAGCGGGCGATTGCCGCCGAGGTCATCGAGATCGCGCCGCTGGCGTTCATGCGCGGCCGTACGCTGGCGCACGCTGCCGTCATCCTCGACGAGGCGCAGAACACCACGCCGATGCAGATGAAGATGTTCCTGACCCGGCTCGGCGAGAACTCGCGCATGATCGTCACCGGCGATCCGACCCAGATCGATCTGCCGCCAAACACCAAATCCGGCCTGGTCGAGGCGCTGAGAATCCTCGACGGCGTCACCGGCATGGTGACGGTCCGCTTCAACGAAGGCGACGTCGTCAGGCATCCGCTGGTCGCCGAGATCGTCAAGGCCTACGACCGGGACGGCAAGCTGGCCAGGGGTTTGGGTGTCGAAAGCTGATACGATTATGCGGCCGCATGGCTGAGGAGCAAAAGGCGGGGGGACCGCTTCCCGTCGAAATCGATATCGCGATCGAGGCGGGCGACTGGCCCGACGAGGCGGTGCTGATGCGGCTGGTCGACCACGCCGTCTCGGCCGCCTTTGCCGAAACCGGTGCCGACGGCCGTTCCGAGCTCAGCATCGTCTTTTCCGACGATGCCCGTATCCGCACGCTCAATGCCGGCTGGCGCGGCAAGGACAAGCCGACCAACGTCCTGTCTTTTCCAGCTTTTCCGTTTGCCAGGGGAGGGCCTCTGCCGCCGATGCTCGGCGACATCGTGCTGGCCGCCGAGACTGTCGCGCGCGAGGCGGCACTGGAAGACAAGCCCATCGAGGACCATATCTCCCATCTCGTCATCCATGGCCTGCTGCATTTGCTGGGCTATGATCACGAAACGGATGCCGAAGCGGAACTGATGGAAGCGACAGAGCGCGCAGCACTTGCGAGGCTTGCCATTCCCGATCCCTACACGTAATTACAAAAGACCAATTGACCGGACGATGATGAACGACAAACCAGAGACTGCCGCCCGCTCCGACGCCGGCAGTGTGATCAAGCCTTCCGAAACGACGGAAGAGGGCTCGAGTCCGAGTACCACGACCGGCAGCTTCGCCAGCGAGGCATCGCCTGCCGGTCCTTCCCTGTTCGATCGCGTGCTCGGGCTTTTTAGGCACCGCAACGGCACCAGCCTGCGCGAGGAGATTGCCGGTGCGCTTGCCGAAACGGCGAGCGATGCAGAATCCTTCTCGCCCGGCGAACGCGCCATGCTCAACAACATCCTGCGCCTGCGCGAAGTGCGGGTCGAGGACGTCATGGTGCCGCGCGCCGACATCGAGGCGGTCGAGATCACCACGAAGCTCGGCGACCTTCTGGGGTTGTTCGAGCAGTCCGGCCATTCCCGCATGCCGGTCTATTCGGAGACGCTCGACGATCCGCGCGGCATGGTCCATATCCGCGACGTGCTGGCGCATATCACCAAGGTCGCCCGCGTCAGAAAGGGCAGGACGACCAGGAAAACTCCGGTCGCGACGGTTCTCGATCTCGCCCAGGTCGATCTGGCGCGCACCATCGGCGATCTCAGCCTGATCCGACCGGTGCTGTTCGTGCCGCCGTCGATGCTCGCCTCCGACCTGATGGGGCGAATGCAGACGACGCGCACCCAGATGGCGCTGGTCATCGACGAATATGGCGGCACTGACGGTCTCGTCTCGCTCGAGGATATCGTCGAGATGGTGGTCGGCGACATCGAGGACGAGCATGACGAGGACGAGCCGATGATTACCCAGGCCGGCGAAGGCGTCTTCATCGTCGACGGCAAGGCCGAGATCGACGACGTCGCCAAGATGATCGGCGAGGATTTCGCCGCCGGCGAGCACGGCGAATATGTCGACACGATCGGCGGCATGATCTTCAACACGCTTGGCCGGGTGCCGGCGCGCGGCGAAGTGGTGCAGGCCATACCCGGCTTCGAGTTCCATGTGCTCGACGCCGATCCGCGCCGCGTCAAGCGCGTGCGCATCGTCGAGACCCTGAAGGGCGAGCGCCGCCGCCGCGCCGTCCGCACCGAGCAGGCTTAGACGCTGCGTTTCGGCAAGCGGTGGAAACCGTTTAGCGTCTTAGCTGGCCGTTAGAGCCAACCCTGGACCATGGCTTGCAGCGAATGCGGTCCAAAGATCCGACACCGAAAGGGTTCCTTTCCAAGGCCGAGCCAGCGCGAACAGCAGGACTGCACTTGGGACGGAAACCATGAGCATGGCCAGAACGCTATTGAGCAGCGAATGTCGCTTCAAGTGAATTGTGCTCCCGTGACGACCAGCATCATCGCATCGCTGGGCAAGGTCTGCCAAGGTCGAGGCCGAAGTTAATGCTCGGCAGCCCCAGCTGGGCGCCATTTGGAGCCAAGGCCGCGGCCTGATAAATCTTGCTTCCTGATTCGCACGACTCGGAAGCATAGATGGAGCGCCAGGCCGGCCGGATAATTCTGCTTTGGGGCTGGCGGCGCGCGTTGGTGGCGTTTCTTGCCGGCGCGCTGGCGGTTCTTGCCCAGGCGCCTTACGATTTCTTCGCCGTCTGTTTCGTTTCGTTTCCCCTGCTGGTGTGGCTCCTCGACGGCGCGACCGGCGAAGCCTCGGACGGTTTTCTGCGGCGCTTGCGTCCGGCTTTCGCCATCGGCTGGTGGTTCGGTTTCGGCTACTTTCTTGCCGGTCTCTGGTGGGTCGGCTCGGCGCTTCTGGTCGAGGCCGACAGCTTTGCCTGGGCCTTGCCGTTCGCGGTGGTCGGCATCCCCCTCGCGCTCGCCTTCTTCTATGGTTTCGCCGCCGTGGTCGCCCGGCTGTTGTGGAGCAACGACATCGGACGCATCGCCGCGCTCGCCTTCGGCTTTGCGCTGGCGGAATGGCTGCGCGGCTTCCTGTTCACCGGCTTTCCGTGGAATGCGGTCGGCTATGCGGCGATGCCGGTACCTTTGCTGATGCAGAGCGTCTCGGTGACCGGCATGGTCGGCATGGACGCGCTTGCGGTCTTCGTCTTTGCGCTGCCGGCGCTGCTTGCGGCGCGCCGGCATCTCCGCCTCGGCGCGGCATTGCTTGTCGTGCTCGTCGCCGCCCATGCCGGCTTCGGCTATATCCGGCTCGCCGCCCCCGAAAAGCCGGCCGCCCGCAGCCTTGACGTCCGTATCGTGCAGCCTGCCGTCGACCTTACGGAAAAATGGGATACCTCGGTGCGTGACCGCATCTTCGCCACCATGATGGGGCTTTCGGCCAAGGCGCCGGAACCCGGCCATGACAGGCCGCAATTGATCCTGTGGCCGGAGACCTCCGTGCCGTTTCTGTTCACCGAACGTCCGGATGCCCTGCCTGCGATCGGAGAGATGCTCGGCGATGGCCAGATGCTGGTCGCCGGCGTCGTTCGCGAAGAAGGCGGCTCGGCGGCCGGCAGCCGTTACTACAACTCTGTGGTGGCGATCGACGAAAAAGGCGAAATCGTCGATGCCGTCGACAAGGTCCACCTGGTACCCTTCGGCGAATACCTGCCTTTTGCCGATCTGCTCGGCCGCTTCGGGCTTGAGCAGCTTGTTGCCGGTCCAATGACCTTCGCGGCGGGCAATGAGCGGCATCCGATCGCGCTGCCCGGCGGTATCCGGGCGCTGCCGTTTATTTGCTATGAGGTCATCTTTCCCGATCTGGTCGCAGTTGACGCAACGTCAGCCGAGCTTATTGTGAACGTCACCAATGACGCCTGGTTCGGCGACACGCCGGGGCCGTACCAGCACTTCAGGCAGGCGCAGATCCGGGCGGTGGAGAATGGGGTGCCCCTGTTGCGCGCGGCTAATAACGGCATTTCGGCCGTTGTCGACCCGCGCGGTCGCATCGTCGACGCGCTGGCAATCGATGCACGCGGCGCGATCGATGTGCGTGTGCCGATCTCCGACCAAGCCATCGTTTCATCCGGCCAACGACGCATTAACGGAATGCTGATCATGTTTTTGCTTGCCGTTGCGGCATGCATTTTGAACGTAAGGCAAAGGCTACGGGCGAATTGACAGCCGACACATTAGAAACTCATACTGTAAGCGCCTGAAAATTTTCGAAGTCGATAAGGTCGTTCTGTTGGGGCACGGGCCGCGGCGTCGTTTGGGCAGCAAAATAGAAAAAGCCGGAAAAATTCGGCGAGGAAAAAATGACAGAAGAAAACAAGAAAAAGCCGAATCCGATCGACATCCACGTCGGAAGCCGCATCCGGCTTCGCCGCAATATGCTGGGAATGAGCCAGGAAAAACTGGGTGAAAACCTCGGCATAACGTTCCAGCAGATCCAAAAGTACGAAAAGGGCACCAATCGCGTCGGCGCCAGCCGTTTGCAGGCAATCGCCTCCATACTCGGCGTCCCCGTCGCCTTCTTTTTCGAGGATGCGCCCGGTCAGGAGCCCGTGGGCAACCGTGGATTTGCCGAGGATGCTTCGATGACCTCCGCCGTCGAATTCTGCGGCAGCCCGGAAGGCCTCCAGCTGAATCGCGCCTTCGTCAAGATCGCCGATGTGAAAGTGCGCCGCAAGATCATCGAGTTGGTGAAGTCGCTTTCCACCGACGAAGTCGATTGACTGGCCCGTGAAGAGTTCAACAAGGAAGGGCTCGTCGTAGCTGGGCATGCAATTTCTCGCGGCTGCGCGCATTGAGGGATGTTCATTCCGCAGATGCGCTAAAGCGCAGATCGATTTCGCTCGACTCGCTTCCTGGAAGCCGTTTTCCTCAGTCTGTTGGTGCAAGGGCTGATCGCAGTGCGCCCTGCCGCCGTCTCGGGATGCAAAGATAATAACGTCAAAATTCATGCCAGAACGGCTGCATGGCTTGACGAGCGACGCCCGGCACCGTTAACAACTGGCGCGCCAAAATCGGCGGCCTGCCGATATTTTTTTCAAGAGGGGACACCCGTGACGCGGCACAATTACTTCTTCACCTCGGAATCCGTTGCCGAGGGCCATCCCGACAAGGTCTGCGACCGCATCTCCGACGAGATTGTCGATCTCGTCTATCGCGAAGCCAGAAAGACCGGCATGGACCCGTGGAAGGTCCGCGTTGCCTGCGAGACGCTTGCGACGACCAATCGCGTTGTCATCGCCGGCGAGGTGCGCGTCCCCGAGACGCTGCTCAAGAAGGACAAGGAGGGCAACGTCCTGAAGGATGCGGCCGGCCATCCGATCGTCAACCCGGCCAAGTTCAAGTCGGTCGCTCGCAAGGCGATCCGCGAAATCGGCTACGAGCAGGCCGGCTTCCACTGGAAGACAGCCAAGATCGAGGTCCTGCTGCACGGCCAGTCGCCGGATATCGGCCAAGGCGTCGACAACGCCTCCGACCGGCAAGGCGAGGAGGGAGCCGGCGACCAGGGCATCATGTTTGGCTATGCCTGCCGCGAAACTCCGGACCTGATGCCGGCGCCGATCTATTACAGCCACAAGATCCTCGAATTGCTGGCGGCTGCGCGCCATGAAGGCAGCGGTGATGCCGGCAGGCTCGGGCCGGATGCCAAGAGCCAGGTCACCGTCCGCTATGTCGACGGCAAAGCGGCGGAAGTGACGCAGATCGTGCTGTCGACCCAGCATCTCGATGAGACGTGGGATTCGAAGAAGGTGCGCAACGTCGTCGAGCCCTATATTCGCGAAGCACTGGGCGACCTGAAGATTGCCGACAATTGCAACTGGTACATCAATCCGACCGGCAAGTTCGTCATCGGCGGGCCTGATGGCGACGCCGGCCTGACCGGCCGCAAGATCATCGTCGACACTTATGGTGGGGCTGCGCCTCATGGCGGCGGCGCTTTTTCTGGCAAGGACACCACCAAGGTCGACCGCTCGGCGGCCTATGCGGCGCGTTATCTCGCCAAGAACGTGGTTGCCGCAAAGCTCGCCGATCGCTGCACCATCCAGCTTTCCTATGCGATCGGTGTCGCCCAGCCGCTGTCGATCTACGTCGACCTGCACGGCACCGGCAAGGTCGACGAGGCAAAACTCGAGCGTGCACTGCGCGCCGTGATGGACCTGTCGCCTTCCGGCATCCGCCGCCACCTCGATCTCAACAAGCCGATCTATGCCAAGACGTCGTCCTACGGCCATTTTGGCCGCAAGGCCGGCCGCGATGGATCCTTCTCCTGGGAGAAGACCGATCTCGCCAAGGCGCTCAAGGACGCTCTCGCCGAACCGGTCGCCGAAGCAGTCGCCGCCTAACCGCGGCGCCTATGGATCCGAAGGACCGGCCAAGCCGTGCGACCGAGGCCTTTTTCGGTCGCCGGCGCGGCAAGACCATTCGACCACAACAGGCAGCGGCGCTGGAGAGCGGCTTCGCCGCCTACAAGCTCGATCTGACGGTTGAACCGCCGGCCGACTTGCGCAGCCTTTTCGAAGCCGAAGTTTCGGCTGTCCAGCTCGAAATCGGTTTTGGCGGCGGCGAACATCTTCTGCACCGTGCTACGGCCAGCCAGACGACCGGCTTTATCGGCGTCGAGCCTTTCGTCAACGGCATGGCCAAGATGATGATGGCGGTCCGGAAGCGGCCGCTTGCCAATCTGCGCGTCTATGACGACGACGCCACACGTCTGCTGGACTGGCTGCTGCAGGCTTCGCTTGACGGCATTGATCTTCTCTATCCGGATCCGTGGCCGAAGAAGAAGCACTGGAAGCGGCGCTTCGTCAGCCCGGTCAATCTCGACCGCTTCGCGCGCGTCCTGAAGCGCGGCGGAAAGTTCCACTTTGCGTCCGATATCGATAGCTATGTGAACTGGACGCTCCTGCATTGCCGGGCGCACGACGCCTTTACGTGGCAGGCAAGCGAAGCAGCCGACTGGCACCGGCCCTATGATGGCTGGCCGGGGACGCGCTATGAGGCCAAGGCCATTCGCGAAGGCCGACGGCCCGCCTATCTCACCTTCGTGCGGAAATAAGCGGGAAATTAGAGCTGAGCACAAGGCGAGCGGGCCGAAGGCTCTCGGCGCTCACTTGGCTCAGAAGCGACGGATCTTGTCGAAGGCTGCCGGCTCCATGCCGAGATTGCGCAGATCATGCGCACGCGGCTTGCGACCGCTTTCCACAGCCCGCGACGCGGCTACGGCGCTGCCGAACACGCTAAAGACATCGCCTATGGCTGAAAAAATCCACGATTGTTCATGATGGTACCCTTTCGAGCGCAGTGAGCGCTCCAATTGTGCAATGCAACATAGGTAGTCGTGCGTGGCCGGTGCTCAAAGGGGGATCACTGCATGGGCGCCATGCATTTGGCGCAGCGCTGCGGACTCGGAGCCTTGCCGTCATGCAGGACGGGCTTGAAATGAGGACCACGATCGTCTATATCAGCTTCAAATTCTTGGTCGGTATGACGAAGAGTGGGTCCACCCGGTCCCGCTCTTTTTTATTACCTGCCGACCAACAGAAATCGAGTGACAGGACCGAATGACAGTGACGGCAAGCGAAGGCGACGACCGCATCATCCGCGAAAGCGGCATCGATGCGCGCATCGCGCTGATCGTTCAGCCGGTACTGCGCGCCATTGGCTTCCGCTTGGTACGTGTGCACCTGTCGGGCCAGAACGGGCTGACGCTGCAGATCATGGCCGAGCGCGAGGACGGCACCATGACGGTCGAGGATTGTGAAGAGGTCAGCCGGGCGGTGTCGCCGGCGCTCGATGTCGATGATCCGATCGAGAAGGCTTATCATCTCGAAGTGTCGTCGCCGGGCATCGACCGGCCGCTGGTCCGCAAATCGGACTTTGCAGCCTGGACCGGCCATCTGGTGAAGATGGAAACATCGGTTCTCGTCGCCGACCGTAAGCGCTTCAAGGGCAAGATCGCCGAAAGCGACGCGGACGGTGTGCTGATCGAGCGTGACAAGGCCGCTTACGGCGAGGAGCCGACGGTACGTGTTCCCTACGATGCGATTGCCGAAGCGCGGCTGATTCTGACCGACGACCTTATCCGCGATGCGCTCTCGAAGGACAATCGGGCGCGCAAGGAAGCCAGGAAACGCCGCGGCGAACCCGAAGACGCACCAGAGGGTGCGGAAGACGAAACCGAACAGGAAATGTGATTGGGCTGCCGGCCGTAAGGGTCGGCAACAAGCTCGGGAGAAAGAAGATGGTTGTAAGCGCCAACAGGCTTGAACTGCTGCAGATCGCCGATGCGGTCGCGCGTGAAAAGTCGATCGACAAGTCGATCGTCATCGCCGCCATGGCCGATGCGATCCAGAAGGCCGCGCGCTCGCGCTACGGCCAGGAAACCAATATCCGCGCCGACATCAATGCCAATACCGGCGAGATGAAGCTGCAGCGGCTGATGGAAGTGGTCGAGAAGGTCGATGACTACGCGACGCAGATTGCCATTTCCTCGGCGCGCGAGCGCAATCCGGACGCCCAGCTCGGCGATTTCATTGCCGAACAGCTACCGCCGATGGATTTTGGCCGCATCGCCGCCCAGTCCGCCAAGCAGGTCATCGTGCAGAAGGTGCGCGAGGCCGAGCGCGACCGGCAATATGACGAATACAAGGACCGTATCGGCGAGATCGTCAACGGTACCGTCAAGCGCGTCGAATACGGCAACGTCATCGTCGATCTCGGCCGCGGCGAAGCGATCATCCGCCGCGACGAGCTGATTCCGCGCGAAAACTACAAGTATGGCGATCGCGTCCGTGCCTATGTCTATGACGTGCGCCGCGAACAGCGCGGCCCGCAGATCTTCCTGTCGCGCACCCATCCGCAGTTCATGGCGAAGCTGTTCACCATGGAAGTGCCGGAAATCTACGACGGCATCATCGAGATCAAGTCAGTCGCCCGCGATCCGGGTTCGCGCGCCAAGATCGCTGTCATCTCGCGCGACAGCTCCATCGATCCGGTCGGTGCCTGCGTCGGTATGCGCGGCAGCCGCGTCCAGGCGGTCGTCGGTGAATTGCAGGGCGAGAAGATCGACATCATTCCATGGTCGCCTTCGGCGGCGTCCTTCATTGTCAATGCATTGCAGCCGGCGGAAGTCGCCAAGGTCGTGCTCGACGAGGATGCCGAGCGCATCGAGGTCGTCGTTCCCGACGATCAGCTGTCGCTGGCCATCGGCCGCCGCGGCCAGAACGTCCGTCTTGCCTCGCAGCTCACCGGCTGGGATATCGACATCCTGACCGAGCAGGAAGAGAGCGAACGCCGCCAGAAGGAATTCGTCGAACGGTCGTCGCTGTTCATGGAAGCCCTCGACGTCGACGAGATGGTCGGCCAGGTGCTCGCTTCCGAAGGCTTCACCAGCGTCGAGGAGGTCGCGTATGTCGACTCCGGCGAAATCGCGTCGATCGACGGCTTCGACGAGGACACGGCTTCGGAAATCCAGACCCGCGCCCGCGAATATCTGGAGAAGATCGAAGCCGAGCATGACGAGAAGCGCAAGGCGCTCGGCGTCAAGGACGAGCTGCGCGAGATTCCCGGCATCACCACCGCCATGATGGTGACGCTCGGCGAGGACGGCGTGAAGACGATCGAGGATTTCGCCGGCTACGCCGCCGACGACCTGACCGGTTGGAAGGAACGCAAGGACGGCGAGACGAAGGTATTCCCGGGTGTGCTCGCCAACCACGGCGTATCACGCGCCGATGCCGAGCAGATGGTCCTGGCCGCTCGCCTGAAGGCTGGCTGGATCACCGAAGACGAGCTTGCCGCCGAGGGCGTGCCGGCTGACGAAACCGTCGGTGCGTGAGGTGAAACCGCATCGCACCGAACCCGCCCTTGGACGAGATGAACGATCGCACCTGCATCGTCACCCGCAGGCAAGCCGAACCGGATGAACTGATCCGTTTCGTCGTCGGCCCGGATTCGGCCGTCGTTCCGGACATCAAGAGAAACCTGCCCGGCCGCGGTTGCTGGGTGACGGCCGACCGCCTACATATAGAAAAGGCAGCGGCCAAAAACCTGTTTGCCCGTGCTTTTAAGGCGCAGGTGAGCGTGCCGGCCGATTTTGGCGGCATGGTCGACGCGCTGCTTTCCAGGTCCGCTCTGGGCATGCTTGGCCTGGCCCGCAAGGCGGGCGCCATAGCGCTCGGAGCGACCAAGGTCGAGAGCGCCGTGCGCGGCGGACTTGCACTTTTCGTGCTCCACGCGACCGAGGCTTCCGACGATGGCGTCCGCAAGATAAGCCAGGCGCGACGGGCAACCGTCCACCTCGGCGGGCCTGCGATCCGCGCTTACAAACTTTTCTCCGAGGCCGAGTTGAGCTTGGCATTGGGGGGTACAAATGTGATACATGCTGCCGTTCTCGCGGGAGACGCGGGCAGGGCGGTCCAGAAGCGCATGGTTGCGCTCGACCGATATCGGGGCGGTTCCCCGGACGATCTGGCAATGCTTGCGGCCGTTGCTGACGAAGATGATGCCGCAGAGGATATGGAATGAGCGATACGAAATCGGGCGACGACAAGACGCTGAGTGTTACGCCGAAGAAGACCTTGACGCTGAAGCGCCCCGGTATGGAACAGGGCACGGTGCGCCAGAACTTCTCGCACGGCCGCACCAAGTCGGTGGTCGTCGAGACCAAGAAGCGCAAGTTCTCGCTGCCCGGCGACAAGCCGGAGCCGGCGGCAGCGCCTGTGTCTGTCTTCACGCCGAAGCCGGTCGCGGCAGCGCCTGCCGTGCAGGAAGCTCCCAAGGCGCCTCCCCCTCCGCCGCCGGTCGAACGCGGCGGCATGGTGCTGAACGAGTTGTCGCGCCAGGAAATGGAAGCACGCCGCCGGGCTCTCGAGGGCTCGAAGGTCCGCGATGTCGAGGATCGCCAGCGCGCCATCGAGGAAGCCAAGCGCCGCAGCGAGGACGAAGAGCGCCGCCGCCGCGAGCGCGAGGAATCGGCTCGCCGTCAGGCCGAGGAAGAGGCACGGCTGCAAGCCGAGGCCGAATCCCGCCGCCGTGCCGAGGAAGAGGCGCGCCGCCGTGCGCCGCTCGCCGCCGAACTGGCAACAGTCGATGACGAGGAAGAGGTCAAACCGAAGCGGACCGGTGCCGGCGCACCAGTGCGCCGTCTGGTCACGCCGGAAGTGGCGCGTCCGGCCAAACCGACGAAGGGCGAGGAAGACCGCCGCCGCGGCAAGCTGACGCTGAATTCGGCACTTTCCGACGAGGATGCGCGCGCCCGCTCGCTCTCGTCGATGCGCCGCCGTCAGGAGAAATTCAAGCGCGCGTTGCATAACGAGCCACGCGAGAAAGTCATGCGTGAAGTGATCCTGCCCGAAACCATCACCATCCAGGAGCTAGCGCAGCGCATGTCCGAGCGCGCTGTCGACGTGGTCAAGTTCTTCATGAAGCAGGGCCAGATCCTGAAGCCTGGTGACGTCATCGACGCCGACACGGCCGAACTCGTCGCCACCGAATTTGGCCACACGGTCCGCCGCGTCGCCGAGTCCGACATCGAAGAGGGCTTGTTCAACATCGCCGATCGTCCCGAGGATCTGCAGCCGCGTCCGCCGGTGGTAACGATCATGGGCCATGTCGATCACGGCAAGACCTCGTTGCTCGATGCCATCCGCAATGCCAACGTCGTCTCCGGCGAGGCCGGCGGCATTACCCAGCATATCGGCGCCTATCAGGTCGAGAAGAACGGTCACAAGATTACCTTCATCGACACGCCCGGCCATGCCGCCTTCACGGCGATGCGTGCCCGCGGTGCCCAGGCGACCGATATCGCCATCCTCGTGGTGGCAGCTGACGACAGCGTCATGCCGCAGACGATCGAATCGATCAATCACGCCAAGGCGGCCGGCGTTCCGATCATTGTGGCGATCAACAAGATCGACAAGCATGACGCCGACCCGCAGAAGGTGCGTTCGGAACTGCTGCGCCACGAGGTGTTCGTCGAATCCATGGGCGGCGAGGTGCTGGATGTCGAGGTGTCGGCGACCAAGGGCATCAATCTCGACAAGTTGCTCGAAGCGATCCTGCTGCAGGCCGAAATCCTCGACCTGAAGGCCAATCCGGACCGCACCGCCGAAGGCGTGGTCATCGAAGCCCAGCTCGACAAGGGCCGCGGCCCAGTCGCTACCGTGCTGGTGCAGACCGGCACGTTGATGCCGGGCGACATTCTCGTCGCCGGCAACGAATGGGGCCGGGTACGCGCGCTCATCGATGATCGCGGCGAGCAGGTCAAGGAAGCGCCGCCGGCAATCCCGGTGGAAGTCCTCGGTCTGCAAGGTACGCCGCAGGCCGGCGACCGCTTCGCCGTGGTCAACAACGAAGCCCGCGCCCGCGAGATCACCGAATATCGCCAGCGTCTGGCGCGTGAGAAGGCGGTGGCCAGGCATGCCGGCCAGCGCGGCTCGCTTGAACAGATGATGTCGCAGTTGCAGACGAGCGGACTGAAGGAATTCCCGCTGGTCATCAAGGGCGACGTGCAGGGCTCGATCGAGGCGATCAACGCAGCGCTGGACAATCTCGGCACCGACGAGGTGCGCGCCCGCATCGTCCATGCGGGGGCTGGCGGCATTACCGAAAGCGACGTGTCGCTGGCGGAAACTTCGGGGGCTGCGATCATCGGCTTCAACGTTCGCGCCAATGCGCAGGCCCGCGCAGCCGCGGCTGCGGCAGGCATCGAGATCCGCTACTATTCGATCATCTACAATCTGGTCGATGATGTGAAAGCGGCTCTTTCCGGCCTACTCTCGCCGGAGCGGCGCGAGACCTTCATCGGCAATGCCGAGATCCTCGAGATCTTCGACATCACCAAGGTCGGCAAGATCGCCGGCTGCCGTGTCACCGAAGGCAAGGTCGAGCGTGGTGCGGGCGTGCGCCTGATCCGCGACAACGTCGTCATCCACGAAGGCACGCTGAAGACCCTGAAGCGCTTCAAGGACGAGGTTTCGGAAGTTCCGGGCGGCCAGGAATGCGGCATGGCCTTCCAGAACTACGAGGACATGCGCGTCGGCGACGTCATCGAGTGCTTCCGCGTCGAGATGGTGACCAGGACGCTCTGAGCTCGAACGTTCGAGTTCGGGCATCCATCGAGACCGGGCGGTGGTCGAAAGACCGCCGCCCAAACCATATGAGACATGTGGTGCGGTCCTATCCCGCGCCCCACGATTTCAGGATAGAGAAAAATGCCCCGTTCAATCACATCAGGCCCATCCCAGCGCATGCTGCGTGTCGGCGAGCAGGTGCGCCATGCGCTGTCCGAGACCTTGCAGCGCGGCGAGATCCTCGATCCGCTGATCGAGAACACGGTGGTTTCGGTCTCGGAAGTGCGCATGTCGCCCGATCTGAAGATCGCCACCGCCTTCGTCTCGCCGCTTGGCGCCAAGGATGCCGGCGTGGTGGTCGAAGCGCTCAACAAGCATGCGAAGTTCGTCCGCGGCCGTGTCTCCGGCGCGCTGCGGCAGATGAAGTACATGCCGGAATTCCGCTTCCGGCTCGACACCAGCTACGACAATTTCCAGAAGATCAACGAATTGCTGCACTCGCCCGAAGTGGCGCGCGATCTCAGCGCCGACGACAAAGACAAAGACGACCGGAAGGACAGCGAATAGTGGCGCGTCGCGGCAAGAAGAAGGGCCGGCCGATCTCGGGCTGGCTGGTACTGGACAAGCCGGTCGGCATGGGCTCGACTGAAGCCGTCTCCAAGATCAAATGGCTGTTCCAGGCGGAAAAAGCCGGCCATGCCGGCACGCTCGACCCGCTGGCGTCCGGCATGTTGCCGATCGCGCTCGGCGAAGCGACCAAGACCGTGCCATACGTCCAGGACGGCGCCAAGGTCTACCGCTTCACGGTTGCCTGGGGCGAGGAGCGTTCGACCGACGACCTCGAAGGCCCGACGACCAAAAGCTCGGACCGCCGTCCGGCGGAAGCCGACGTACGGGCGCTGCTTTCGAAATATAACGGCGTCATCATGCAGACGCCGCCGCAATTTTCGGCGATCAAGATCGCCGGCGAGCGCGCCTACGACCTTGCCCGCGATGGCGAGACGATCGACATTCCGCCACGCGAGGTTGAGATCGGCCGGCTCGATCTGGTCGAGCACATGGCCGATCGCACCATCTTCGAGGTCGAATGCGGCAAGGGCACCTATGTCCGCTCGCTGGCGCGCGACATGGGGCGCGACCTTGGCTGTTTTGGTCACATCGCCGAGCTGCGGCGGGTCGAGGTCGAGCCGTTCACGCAGGAAGATTTCGTCACCTTGGCCGAGCTGGAAGCCGCCCGCTTCGGCGAACAGAGCGAGGAAGGCTCGCAAACAGCGGACGCGCCGATCGACTTCGGTGCCATCGATGCACTTCTGGTCGACACCGCCGCGGCGCTCGAATGCTTGCCGCAGGTCGCGATCAGCGACGATGCGGCAACCAAAATCCGCCTCGGCAATCCGGTCATCATTCGCGGCCGTGACGCGCCGGTAGAAGCGGAGGAGGCCTGCGCCACCGCGCGCGGCAAGCTGGTCGCCATCGGCGCCATCGAGCAAGGCATGTTCAAGCCAAAACGGGTCTTTGTCGGGTAACAGCTGTCGCCCGGCGCATGATCTCCAAACCGGATTCTATTTTGGGAAAGGATCATGCGCTAAATCAACAGGGCGACGGCGTCGTTTGCCGTCCGAAGGGATGCGCGGCACCGACGCTGCATTCGAGGGGGCACATGGCAAAGGCTGACACGGTCAACAAACGAGCGGCGCTCAAAACACGGAGGCCGCCCGTCGGGGCCTCGCCCGGCACGCTGATCGCCGACCCGGCGGCACGCCGTTCCGAGCTCAGGCTGACATTGATCTCGCCCGAAAAGTTCAAGACCATCGACAATGCCAGCATCGACGACGTCAACACCTATTGCCACAATTGGCCGGTTATCTGGCTCGATTGCACAGGCCTCGCCAACATCCAGCTGATCGAGGAGATCGGCCGGATCTTCAACCTGCATCCGTTGGCGCTGGAAGATGTCGTCAACACCGGCCAGCGGCCGAAGGTGGATTTCTTCGAGGACCATGCCTTTGTCGTCGTCAGGATGATCGACGATGTCACCGCGCATCGCTACGAACAGATCGCCGTCTTCTTCGGCAGGAACTTCGTCGTCACCTTTCAGGAGCGCGAAGGCGACCCGTTCGATCCCGTACGCAAGCGGATCGCAAGCTCGGTGCCCAACCGCTTGCGCTCGCGCGGCGCCGACTATCTCGCCTATGCTTTGATCGACGCCATCGTCGACAGCTATTTCCCGCCGATCGAGGCTGCCGGCGAATTGGTCGACAGCATTGAGGACCAAATGCTGAACCAGGCGCACAAGCATCAGATGCGGCAGCTTCACGAATTGCGGCGCGATGCCAATGTGCTGAAGGGCGTGCTTTGGCCGATGCGCGACGCGCTGGCGACCATGATCCGCAACGACGTCTCTTATGTGAAGGCCGAAACCAAGATATTTCTGAACGACACGCTCGATCATTCGCTGCGATTGATCGAACTGGTCGAAACCCAGCGCGACATGCTGACCGGCCTGATCGAGATGCACTTGTCGTTCAGCCAGGCGCGCACCAACGACGTCATCAGCTATCTGACGATCGTCTCGGTGATCTTCATGCCGCTTACCTTTCTCGTCGGCGTGTGGGGCATGAATTTCGACCCCGACACCTCGCCCTGGAACATGCCGGAGCTGAAAGCCTATTACGGCTATCCCCTGTCGCTCGTCTTCATGGCGCTTGTTGCGGTCGGGCTCTTTGCGTACTTCAAATGGAAGAAATGGCTCTGACTAGGCGGAAGTGCCCGTTTATGCAGCAAAAAGCCGGCTTGTGAATTAGGCTGGCCTTTTTGTCGGAATTGCACTATATGCGCCGCAGCCTCGCGCTTTGACGCGTTGCTTGCACCGGCCCCTGCTGGACGACATCCCGGCTGAGGGCGTCCCGTTTCCTCAAACAGACAAGGAAAAACACGATGTCGATTACTGCCGAACGCAAGAAGGAATTGATGGGCGAATTCGCAACCGCCAAGGGCGATACCGGGTCTCCGGAAGTCCAGGTGGCCATCCTTTCGGAGCGCATCAAGAACCTGACCGACCATTTCAAGGACCACAAGAAGGATAACCATTCCCGCCGTGGTCTGCTTGCTCTCGTTTCCCAGCGCCGCAGCCTGCTTGATTATCTCAAGCGCAAGGACGACGCGCGCTATCAGACGCTGATCGAGAAGCTCGGTCTGCGCCGTTGACGAATTGACCGGCGGGTTCTTTCGAGAGCCCGCCGGTCGCGCATTGGAGCATCGGGTCATCCAAGGCTCCATGAAGGAAGTAGAGCGCCGCGCATCGGTTTGGATGCGCAAAGGACGCTCTGAAGTTTAGATTTGCGCAGGATATTTTCCGAAAACCTGGTTTTCGGGTTCACGCGCAAGGCCACTCGGATCGATTGGCCAACCCGGTTTCGAAACAGCAGAGGGCCGCTCGAAACCGCCCATGGACGGTCATGGGGCAGGATTGCAGGACGCTCGTGCGGCAAATGCGCTGAATAGCCGAGCTTCCCGTTGTCTTGCCCGTGGCTGCCCGAGAAAGGAAGCCAAGGGAAAGGGGCATCCGCGCACGCTGAAACGGCGCGGCCCTTTCCGCATACGAAGGACAAGACATGTTCAATTACCACAAAGTGGAAATCGAATGGGGCGGCCGTCCGCTCATTCTCGAAACCGGCAAGATCGCACGTCAGGCTGATGGCGCGGTGCTGGCCACCTACGGCGAAACCAAGGTTCTCGCCACCGTCGTCTCGATGAAAGAGCCGAAACCCGGCCTCGATTTCTTCCCGCTGACGGTCAACTACCAGGAGAAGACTTACGCGGCCGGCAAGATCCCGGGTGGCTATTTCAAGCGTGAAGGCCGTCCGAGCGAGAAGGAAACGCTGGTTTCCCGCCTGATCGACCGCCCGATCCGGCCGCTCTTCGCCGAAGGCTACAAGAACGACACCCAGATCGTCGTCACCGTCGTCCAGCACGATCTCGAAAATGACCCGGACATCCTGTCGATCGTCGCCACCTCCGCCGCCCTGACCTTGTCCGGCGTGCCGTTCATGGGCCCGGTTGGCGGCGCCCGCGTCGGCTACATCAACGGCGAATATGTGCTCAACCCGCATGTCGACGAGATGCAGGAATCGAAGCTCGACCTGGTCGTCGCCGGCACCGCCGACGCCGTGCTGATGGTCGAGTCCGAAGCCAAGGAACTCGGCGAGGACCTTATGCTCGGCGCCGTCATGTTCGGCCACAGGGGCTTCCAGCCGGTGATCGACGCGATCATCAAGCTGGCTGAAGTCGCGGCAAAGGACCCGCGCGACTTCACCGCGCCGGACTATTCCGCACTTGAAGCCGAGATGCTCAAGATCGTCGAAGGCGAGCTTCGCGACGCCTACAAGATCACCGACAAGCAAAAGCGCTATGCCGCCGTCGACGCCGTCAAGGCGAAGGTCAAGGCCGCGTTCGCGCCGGCAGAAGGCGAAGAGGCCAAATACACGTCCGAACAGATCGGCACCGTGTTCAAGGAACTCCAGGCCAAGGTCGTGCGCTGGAACATCCTCGACACCGGCTCGCGCATCGACGGCCGCGACCTGAAGACGGTCCGCAAGATCGTCTCGGAAGTCGGCATCCTGCCGCGCACGCACGGCTCGGCGCTGTTCACTCGCGGCGAGACCCAGGCATTGGTCGTCGCCACGCTCGGCACCGGCGAGGACGAGCAGTATGTCGATTCGTTGACCGGCATGTACAAGGAGAAGTTCCTCCTGCACTACAACTTCCCTCCCTATTCGGTCGGTGAAACCGGCCGCATGGGTTCGCCGGGCCGCCGCGAAATCGGCCATGGCAAGCTCGCCTGGCGCGCCATCCGGCCGATGCTTCCGACCGCCGACCAGTTCCCCTATACGTTGCGCGTCGTTTCGGAGATCACCGAGTCCAACGGCTCGTCGTCGATGGCTACCGTCTGCGGCACCTCGCTGGCTCTGATGGACGCGGGCGTGCCGCTGGCCAAGCCGGTCGCCGGTATTGCAATGGGCCTGATCAAGGAAGGCGGGCGCTTCGCCGTGCTCTCCGACATTCTTGGCGACGAGGACCACCTCGGCGACATGGACTTCAAGGTTGCCGGCACCGCCTACGGCATCACCTCGCTGCAGATGGACATCAAGATCGAGGGCATCACCGAGGAGATCATGAAGATCGCCCTCGACCAGGCCAAGGATGGCCGTCAGCACATTCTCGGCGAAATGGCCCACGCGCTGTCCGGCGCACGTGCCGAGCTCGGCGAGTTCGCGCCGCGCATCGAGGTCATGCACATCCCGACCGACAAGATCCGCGACGTGATCGGCTCGGGCGGCAAGGTCATCCGCGAGATCGTCGAAAAGACCGGCGCCAAGATCAACATCGAGGACGACGGCACCGTCAAGATCGCCTCGGCCAATGCCAAGGAGATCGAGGCGGCGAAGAAGTGGATACACACCATCGTCGCCGAGCCGGAAGTCGGTGAAATCTACGAAGGCACGGTCGTCAAGACCGCCGACTTCGGCGCTTTCGTCAATTTCTTCGGTCCGCGTGACGGCCTCGTCCACATCTCGCAACTCGCCAATGACCGCGTCGCCAAGACCTCCGATGTGGTCAAGGAAGGCGACAAGGTCTGGGTCAAGCTGATGGGCTTCGACGAGCGCGGCAAGGTCCGCCTGTCGATGAAGGTCGTCGACCAGGCCACCGGCAAGGAAATCGTGCGCGACAAGAAGAGCGAAGGCGAAGAAAACGCCGCCTAAGCTGATCTACTATGCAATCGAAGCGGGCGCGCCGGAAGGTCGCGCCCGTTTGCGTTTCAACAACAGCATTGCAGTTCAAGAGTGGTGAATGTCCGCCGAGCCGCTGAAAACGCTTTTCCATCCGTTCGAGGCCGGTGCTGTTTCCCTGCCACGAAAGGATGAACGCATACTCTTTCTCGGTGCCGAGCCCGGCTTTCGCCTGCCGGAAGGGTTTGATGCCAAGCTTCATCTTGTCCAAGGCTTCAGGCCGCACTTTCGCGCCTTGCAGGCGTCCGGCTTCGCGGTCACGCCGCAGGTCGAAGGCGAGGCTTTCGACGCGGCATTTGTGCTCGCTGGCCGCCATCGCGGCCAAAACGAGTTGCGCGTTGCCGAAGCGGTCGAACGCGCAGCACCAGGCGGGTTGATCGTCGTCGCCGGCAGCAAGGACGATGGAATCGCCAGCCTGCGCAAGCATGTCGGCGCCCTTGTGCCGCTCGAAGGCCACCTGCCGAAGCATCACGGCATTGCCTTCTGGTTTCGCCGGCCGGCCGATACCGTTGCCGCGGCAACGCTTCGCGCCGCCAATCCGGACTTGGTGGTCGAGGACCGCTTCCGCACGGCCCCAGGCATGTTTTCCTTCGACAAGATCGATGCCGGATCGAAGCTGCTGGTCGAAAATCTGCCCAACGATCTGCGTGGCAGCGTTGCGGATTTCTGTGCCGGTTGGGGCTATGTCGCCGCCGAAGTCGCCGCCCGCTCACCCGGCATATCGGCGCTTGACCTTTACGAAGCGGATTTCGAGGCGCTGGAGGCGGCCAAGGCCAATGTCGGCAACACAGGCGTGGAGCCACATTTCTTCTGGATAGATCTTTTGAGCGAACCGGTCGAGCGCCGCTACGACGTGGTCGTCATGAACCCGCCCTTTCACCGCAGCCGGGCGACTGAGCCGGAAATCGGTGCCGGCATGATCCGCGCGGCAGGCAAGGCGCTGAAGCCCGGCGGCCGGCTGTTCATGGTGGCAAACCGTCAGCTTCCCTACGAACCGGTGCTGGCGGCCGCCTTCTCCAGCCATGCGGAGCTCGCCCGCGACGGCATGTTCAAGGTCTTATCGGCGCGACGCTGAAATCCTGCGGGGCAAGCCGGCGATACGTCGCTCGCGCTATTCCCGCCCGCCGTCGGTCTGCTTCAATTCGTCAAGCGTCGGCATGGAAACGATGTGATAGCCGGAATCGACATAGTGGATTTCGCCGGTGACGCCGGAGGACAGGTCGGACAGCAAATAGAGCGCGGAGCCGCCGACTTCGTCGATCGTCACTGTACGGCGTAGCGGCGAGTTGCGCTGCTGGTAGGAGAACATGTGGCGTGCGTCGGAAATCCCGGCGCCCGCAAGCGTCCGTACCGGTCCCGCCGATATGCCGTTCACCCTGATGCCGCGCGGGCCGTAGTCGTTGGCGAGATAGCGGACGCTGGCCTCCAGCCCCGCCTTAGCGACACCCATAACGTTGTAGTTCGGCATGACACGGACCGAGCCGGCATAGGTCAGCGTGATCATCGAACCGCTATCCTTCATCAATGTGGCGGCGTGACGGGCGATCTCGGTGAAGGAGTAGCAGGAGATCACCATGGTGCGGATGAAGTTGTCGCGGCTCGTGTCGGCGTAGAGGCCTTTCAGCTCGTTCTTGTCGGAAAAGCCGATGGCATGGACGACGAAATCCAGCCCGCCCCACGCCTTCCCCAAAGTCTCGAAAGTCGCGGCGACCGACACGCTGTCCTCGACGTCGCAAGGCACCACCAGGGATGCGCCCAATTTCTCGGCGAGCGGCTTGACCCGGCGCCCGAAGGCCTCGCCCTGATAGGTGAAGGCGAGGTCCGCGCCATGTTCGGACAGTTTGCGGGCGATACCCCAGGCGATCGAATGATCGTTGGCAACACCCATGACAAGCCCGCGCTTGCCCTTCATCAATCCGTCCATGGTCGGCAAATCCTTATGCGGAATAGCGCTGGAAAATCAGCGTTGCGTTGGTGCCACCGAAACCGAACGAATTGGACAAAACGGTGTCGATCCTTGCATCGTCGATGCGCTTGCGCACGATCGGCATGCCCTCGAATTCCGGATCGAGGTTCTCAATGTGGGCGCTCTCGCCGATGAAGCCGCCTTGCATCATCAGGATCGAGTAGATCGATTCCTGCACGCCGGCGGCGCCCAGAGAATGGCCGGTTAGCGATTTGGTCGACGTGATGAAAGGCATCTTCTCGCCGAACACCTCGCGGATGGCGCCCATTTCCTTGGAGTCGCCGACCGGCGTCGAGGTGCCGTGCGTATTGATGTAGTCGACCGGCGAGGACACCGTTGCGAGCGCCTGCTTCATGCAGCGCGCCGCGCCTTCGCCCGACGGCGCCACCATGTCGTAGCCGTCCGATGTCGCGCCATAGCCGACGATCTCGGCATAGATCTTGGCGCCGCGTGCCTTGGCATGCTCGAGCTCTTCAAGAATCAGCACGCCGGCGCCGCCGGCAATGACGAAACCGTCGCGATCGACGTCGTAGGCGCGTGAGGCGACCGATGCCCTGTCGTTGAACTTGGACGACATGGCGCCCATGGCATCGAAGAGATCCGACATCGTCCAGTCGAGATCCTCATGGCCGCCGGCGAAGACGATGTCCTGCTTGCCCCACTGGATCAGCTCGTAGCCATTGCCGATGCAATGCGCAGACGTCGAGCAGGCCGATGAGATCGAATAGTTGACGCCGTGGATCTTGAACCAGGTGGCAAGCGTCGCCGACGCGGTCGACGACATCGCTTTTGGCACTGCGAACGGCCCGATCCGCTTGGGGCTGCCGTTTTTGACCGTGGTCTCGGCCGCCTCGACGATTGCACGGGTCGACGGTCCGCCGGAGCCCATCACGATACCGGTGCGCTCGTTGGTGATGTCGGCCTCGTCGAGGCCGGCGTCTGCGATCGCCTGGTCCATTGCGACATGGTTCCAGGCAGCACCCTGCGACAGGAAGCGCATGGCGCGACGGTCGATCATGCCCGATGGGTCCAGCGTCGGCGCACCCCACACCCGGCAACGGAAGCCATGCTCGGCGAAAGAGTCGGAGAAGCTGATGCCGGATCTGGCATCGTGCAGCGAGGTCTGCACCTCGTTGGCATTGTTGCCTATCGACGACACGATGCCGAGACCTGTGACTACGACCCGTCTCATTCGCAACTCCTTCCAGCGCCGACCCCGAACCTGAAATCAATTTCCGGAATGGAACCATGCGCAAAATTAAAAGTGCTACAGCGTTCATCAGACGTCCAAGACGTCGTACTGTAGGGTCTTCGTTCAGACGGCGGCCGATTGCTTGGACAGACCGACCTTCAGATCCGTTGCCGCGTATATGGGCTCGCCATCTGCCTTCAGCCAGCCATCGGCGATGCCAAGCACAAGCCGACCGCGCATCACTCGCTTGAAGTCGACGCCATACTCCACCTTCTTGACCGAAGGCGTGACCATGCCTTTGAACCTCACCTCACCGGTCGACAGCGCCATCCCTTTGCCGGGTTCACCGAGCCATCCGAGATAGAACCCCGTCAACTGCCACATGGCGTCCAGGCCTAGGCATCCTGGCATGATCGGATTACCGATGAAATGGCAGGCGAAAAACCACAAATCCGGCTTGATATCGAATTCCGCGCGGATGAAACCCTTGTCGAACGCACCGCCGGTCTCGCTGATCTCGGTGATGCGGTCGAACATCAGCATCGGCGGATAGGGCAGCTGCGCATTTCCCGGTCCGAACAGCTCGCCGCGGGCGCAGGCAAGCAATTCCTCGTAACCGTAGCTGGATTTCGAACCCGCCATCAATCTCGTCCCCGTGATCGTCCCGGGCGATAGGCGCCCTTGTCGGTGGTTTCCTAACACAATCTGTTTCAGGCCGGAAACCGGCGCTTGCGCTTAACCTGCCCGTCTGCCCGGGTCAATGCGCGCTATTGATCGCATTCGGTCGACAGAATATATGTCAGGACACGTCCGGTTTCGGCAGATGCTCAATTTCTGCCATTTTGGACCTGTCTGAGGCGGAACTGTGAGCGCGACGGATACATGGATCTGGGTTGCCGGAAGGATAATGTCGCTGTGGACAAGCGCGTTCGCGAGGCCGGTCTGAGGCCGACACGCCAGCGCATCGCGCTGGCCGATCTGCTTTTCGCCAAGGGCGACCGCCATCTTTCGGCCGAGGAACTGCACGAGGAGGCGCTTGCCGCCGGGGTGCCGGTGTCTCTGGCCACCGTCTACAATGCTCTGCACCAGTTTACCCAGGCCGGTCTTCTGCGCATCCTTGCCGTCGAGGGATCGAAGACTTATTTCGACACCAACACCTCCGATCACCATCATTTCTATATCGAGGGCGAAAACAGGATCTTCGATATCGACAGCGGCCCGGTGACGGTTTCCAACCTGCCGGAACCGCCGGAGGGCATGGAGATCGCCAATGTCGATATCGTGGTGAGACTGCGTCCGAAACGCTGCGACTGACCGGCGCCTTATGAAATTCCTGGATTTGACGCTCCGGCTCGAATGGGTCGCTGTCGCGGTGGCGGCTCTTGTCTTCTATGCAATCGCCGGTGTTTCCTGGTGGCTGTTTGCCGTGCTCATTCTGGCGCCCGACCTGTCGATGCTGGGTTACATGGCCGGGCCGCGCGTCGGGGCGGTCGCCTACAACGCCTTGCACATACTGATCTTGCCCGTTCTGCTGGCGCTTGTCGGCAGCGTCTTTGACAATGCAATGGCGATAGCTGTCGCACTGATCTGGATCGCCCACATCGCCATCGACCGCGCTCTGGGCTATGGTTTGAAGCTGTCGAGCAGTTTCCAGGATACCCATCTCGGCCGCATCGGCCGCTAAACCATCCCCGAACCGAAGATCAGCGAAACAAATGCCGGATCCGGTGCTTGCAGCGCTGGCCTGACCTCCGGTTCGGAAAGGTCAGTTCTTGACCTTTTCGCCGGGATAGGCACCCCAGACGAGCGACTGTGCGAGCCAGCCGGTATGGCCGTCGAAGGTCATTTGGCACCATTGGCCATCGCAGGACTTGATTGTGCCCATCACCCCCGGTTCGAGGATCGCAATGACGCCTGCATCTTTTGCCGGGTCGTCAAGGAGGTTGACGCGAGCGTCCTTGCCGCGCTGCCAGGGGGCGACAATCGCCGTGCGACGGCCCGAAAGCAGCGACTGATTGATCCAGCCTTCCGAGCCGTCGGCATCACGCACACGGCGCCACGTATCGAACTCCTGGATGATCTCCATCGGCAGGCCTGGCTTCATATACATCCAGTCGACGGAATAATTGACGCCCGGCCCAACGCGCGAGTTGACGCGGCCGGATTTCAGGCTGACGAAGCGCGGCAGCGGCAAGCCGCTTGGTCCGAGCGTGACGCGCTGGGCGGGTGCGGCGGCACTTTGCGCCATCACCAGTGGGCTGTGGATGAGAGCGCCGAGGAATGCTGCACTGAGGGTCAGGCGGAGCGACGCGAAACCAGACACTTTCGTTCCTTTCGGCGCCCGCCCATCGGCCTTCGCGCCCATTTTTCTTTGTCTTCGGCGGAACCGCTTGTTACATGGATGACCGGTACCGCGATCGGCTCTCAGTTTCGCCGTTCTTGGTTAAAGAGGTCTCAACGAGATCGGGTTCGAGGAAACAATGACAGGCAAAAAGAAGCCCCTCGTCGTCATCACGCGCAAGTTGCCCGACGTAGTCGAGACCCGCATGCGCGAGTTGTTCGACGCCCGCTTGAATGTGGAGGACAGGCCGATGACGCAGCCGGAACTGGTGGCGGCGGTCAAGGAGGCCGACGTGCTGGTGCCGACTGTGACCGACAATATCGACGCGGCGCTGATTGCCCAGGCCGGCGACAACCTCAAGCTGATCGCCAACTTCGGTAATGGCGTCGACAAGATCGACGTTGCGGCAGCGGCCAAGAAAGGCATCACCGTCACCAACACGCCGAACGTGTTGACCGAAGATACGGCCGACATGACCATGGCGCTGATGCTGGCCGTACCGCGGCGGCTGGCTGAAGGCGCCAACGTGCTGACCGGCGATAAGAAATGGGCGGGCTGGTCGCCGACCTGGATGCTCGGCCGGCGCATCTGGGGCAAACGGCTCGGCATTGTCGGCATGGGTCGCATCGGCACCGCTGTCGCCAGGCGCGCCAAGGCGTTTGGCCTCTCGATCCACTACCACAACCGCCACCGCGTACTGCCGGCAATCGAGGACGAGTTGGAAGCGACGTATTGGGAAAGCCTTGACCAGATGCTCGCCCGCATGGACATTATCTCGGTCAATTGTCCATCGACACCGGCAACCTTCCACCTGCTTTCGGCACGGCGGCTGGCGCTTCTGCAACCGTCAGCTTACATAGTCAACACCGCGCGCGGCGATATCATCGATGAGGAATCGCTGGTCAAGCTCATCCATGACGGCAAGATCGCTGGCGCCGGCCTCGACGTCTACGAGCACGAGCCGGCGCTGAACAGCAAGCTGCTGAAGCTTGCCCACAAAGGCAAGGTCGTGCTGTTGCCGCATATGGGTTCGGCGACGCTCGAAGGCCGTATCGACATGGGCGAGAAGGTGATCATCACTATCCGCGCCTTCTTCGATGGTCATCGCCCGCCCGACCGCGTGCTGCCGTTGAGGGCGTGACCTGCCGTCACGCCGGCACGGTCTTGCCGCGGCAACCGCGCGTTCGTCGTTGGATAGCTTTGGCTTACGAAAACGCCTTGCGCATGGTGATTGAGGTCGGCCGGTCGTAGCCCTTGTGCGCTGTCCGTTCGGTTTCACGAAAACCGAGGCGGGCAAAGGCTGCGTGATTTCCGGTCAGCTCGACCCGCGTCTGGAGCTCGATGGCGGTCCTGTTGTGGCTGCGGGCAAGATCTTCGACGGCCTGCATCAGCTGTTTTCCAATGCCTTGTCCCTGAAGAAGCGGCTCGACCGCGAGCTTTCCAACATAGAGCTCGTCTGCGCGCTTCAGGATGAAGACGCAACCGACGATCTCGTTTTCCTTCAGCGCCAGGAATGCTGTCTCCTCCAGCGCTCTAGCCCTGAGATTTTCAACGGTGAGCCGATGCGCCGAGGACGGCGGGTCAATAACCCCGTCCATAAAGGCGAAGGCGCGCATGACCAGCGCCAGCACCTCGTCCCAACGGTCGAAATCGGCCGCAAGCTGCACGATGGAAACGTCGGCAGGCAGGCTCACGGGCTGGTTCGCTTGTAGCGGATCGTGTCGAAGCGTGCCGCCAGCGCATCGTAGAGCAGCAGTCGTCCGACCAGCGGCTCGCCAATCCCGGTGATCAGCTTGATCGCTTCCATGGCTTGCAGCGTGCCGATGACCCCGGTCAGCGCGCCGACAATGCCGGCCACCGCGCAGGATGGCACCAGTCCCGGCGGCGGCGCCTCGGGAAAGAGATCGCGGTAGCTTGGGTTCAACTTGCCGTCCGGGCCGGTTTCGAATGGCTTCAGTACGGTGACCGAGCCGTCGAAGCGGCCAACGGCGGCATGCACGAGCGGCCGGCTTTCCGCGGCGCAGGCGTCGGCCACCGCGTAGCGTGTCTCGAAATTGTCGGAGCCGTCAACGACGATGTCATAACGGGCAATGAGGGTAGGGGCGTTGTCCACGGTCAGCCTGAAATTGTGCTCTTCCACGACGACGTTTGGATTGATGCGGATGATCGCCGCTCTGGCGCTGTCGGTTTTCGCCACCCCGACATCGCCCGTGGCGTGGATCACTTGTCGTTGCAGGTTGGAAAGCGAAACGATGTCGTCGTCGACGATACCGAGAGTGCCAATCCCTGCGGCGGCGAGATATTCGAGCACCGGCGCACCCAATCCGCCGGCGCCAATGACGAGCACCCGCGCCCGCTTCAGCCGCTGCTGGCCGGCGCCGCCGATCTCGGGCAGCACGATGTGGCGGGCGTAGCGTTCGAGCTCTTCATCGGTGAGGGCGGCTGTGATCATCGCCGGACCATATAGCGGAGGAAAAAGCTTGTCAGGTATCAATGCATGCCGCTCAGAAGTGCGCCATGAACCAAGTTCAAATGGTCGGCCTGACCGTGCCGTGATCGACGGTCAGGAATTGCGCGCGTCCCTTGAGGCTGTCAAACAACGCGGCATCGGTCCCGGTCATGAAGGCCTGGCAGTTTAGTTCCTCCAGGATCGAGAACAAGGCCGCCCGTCGACCGCCGTCGAGATGGGCGGCGATCTCGTCGAGCAGCAGGATCGGTGTCATGCCCGACATCTCGCCGGTTAGCCGCGCATGCGACAAGACAATGCCGACCAGCAGCGCCTTCTGCTCGCCGGTCGAACAGAGCTCGGCCGGCATCGCCTTGGGCCGGTGGCGCACCACGAGGTCGGAACGGTGCGGGCCGTCGAGCGTGCGTCCGGCGGTGCGGTCGCGGTCGCGCCCCTGGGCAAGCGCACGACGGAACCGTTCCTCTACGTCGACGGCCGGCAAAATACCGAGTTCGCCTTCCAGTTCGCCAGAGATGCCGATGTCGGCTTGCGGAAACGGTCCGTCGCCGGGCAGCCGGTCGATCATGGCGGCGAGCAGGCGCACCAGTTCGGCACGCGCCGCGGCAATCGCCACGCCGGTCTCGGCCATTTGCATCTCGATCGCATCGAACCAGGCACCGTCGCGTGAACCGTCGGCGAGCAGTCTGTTGCGGCCGCGCATTGCCTTTTCGTAGTCAAGCGCGCGCTGGCCGTGGCCAGGATCGATCGCCAGCACCAGCCGGTCTAGGAAGCGCCGGCGGTCGGCAGCCGGCCCGGGGAACAGGCCGTCCATGGCCGGTGTCAGCCAGACCACGCGCAGCCATTCCAGCATGTCTTCGGCTGAGCGTGCCGTCGCGCCGTTGATCCGCACCCGCCGGCCGGCTTCGCCGTCGCTGCCCGATATTCCGGTACCGATCTCGACCTGGCCTTCCGGCCCGTCAAGCCGGGCATGCAGCGCAAAGCCACCGTCGCCGCCTTCGCGCGCCACCTCGGAATAGGGTGCGCGGCGCAGGCCGCGGCCCGGCGTGAGCAGCGAGATCGCTTCAAGCAGATTGGTCTTGCCGGCGCCATTGTCGCCGGAGAAAACCACAGCACCGGGATCAAGGTCGATTGCCAACGCCGCATAGTTGCGGAAATTCGTAAGTGTGAGCTTACTTATGTACGTCTGCTGCGGTTTTGCAGATCTGGTCACGACAGCAAGATGGCCCCGTTCGGGCCCTACACCCGCATCGGCATCAGCACGTAGAGCGCGGTCTCGTCGGCCATATCGTGGATCAGCGTCGGGGAACCGGCATCCGCCAGCATGAACTTCGCCTCCGTGCCGGTCAGTTGCGCGGCAACGTCGAGCAGGTATTTGGCGTTGAAGCCGATTTCGATCGGATCGGACGAATAGTCGGCCGCCAGTTCCTCGGTGGCACTGCCCGAATCCGGGTTGTTGACCGCAAGCGTGACCTGCCCTTCGGCGATCGAAAGCTTCACCGCCCGGCCGCGTTCGGACGAAATGGTCGAAACGCGATCGACGGCAGCGGCGAAACTCTGGCGATCGATAATCAGCTTCTTGTCGTTGCCGGTCGGAATGACGCGCTGGTAGTCCGGGAAAGTGCCGTCGATCAGCTTGGAGGTCAAGATAACGCTGCCGATGGTGAAACGAATCTTGGTGTCGGACAACTCGGTGGTGACTGCAACATCGGGATCGTCGACCAGCTTTTGCAGCTCGCTGACCGTCTTTCGCGGGATTATGACGCCAGGCATGCCCTCAGAGCCTGCCGGCGCATCGATCTCTGCGCGCGCCAGCCGGTGGCCGTCGGTCGCGACAGAGCGCAGCTTCAGCTTGCCGCCGGCCTCGTGCGTGTGCAGATAAATGCCGTTCAGATAATAGCGCGTCTCCTCGGTCGAGATGGCGAACTGGGTCTTTTCGATGAGGCCCTTTAGTCCGACGGAATCGAGCCGGAAAATATGCGAGAACGACCCGGCTGAAAGCTCGGGAAAGTCGGACTGCGGCAGGCATTGCAGGCGGAAGCTCGAGCGCCCCGACGTCACCGTCATGGCATTGCCGTCTTCGTCGGTCTTCAGCGCCACCTCCGCGCCGTCGGCAAGCTTGCGCACGATGTCGTAGAGCAGATGTGCCGGGACCGTCGTCGCCCCGCCACGTTCGACCTTTGCCGGCGTTGCTTCGGTCACCTCCAGGTCGAGGTCGGTCGCCTTCATTTCAAGGCTGGCCCCCTCGGCGCTGAGCAGCACGTTCGACAGGATCGGAATGGTATTGCGCCGCTCGACAACGCGGTGAACATGGTTGAGCGACTTCAGGAGATTTGACCGTTCCAGGATAACACGCATGACGAAACAGGCTCGCTTGAATGAATGAACGGGTCTCCGGCAAGCGGCGCCCCGCGAAAGGTCTGAACAGGCTCAGAATCTGCGTAAACTGACAGGAAAAACCCGGCAAACGCAAGCCCGCGCCACCGGTTCGGACCGGCTGCACGGGCTTTCTGGGGATAAAAAGGCCGGAGTCCGCGAGCCGGCGTTTTTCGGGCCGTCAGGCCTGGTCGTTGATCAGCCTTCTCAGCAATTCGAGTTCCTGCGCCAGTGTGTTGTCGGCACCGGAAAGATCCTCGATCTTGCGCACCGCATGCAGCACGGTCGTATGGTCACGACCGCCGAACCGCCGCCCGATCTCCGGCAGCGAGCGCGGCGTCATCACCTTCGACAGATACATGGCGACCTGCCGTGGCTTGACGATGGTGCGTGTGCGCCGGTTGGACAGAAGTTCGGTCTTCGACACGTTGTAGTGGCGCGCGACGATGCGCTGGATGTCCTCGATACGCACCCGCTTGGGTTCGCCCGAACGATAGATGTGGCCAAGGATCTCGTCGATGCGGTCGATGGTGATCTGCGGTTCGAAGGATTGACGAAACAAAAGCTGGTTGAAGGCACCTTCGAGCTCGCGTCCGCTGCCGGTCACAGTGCGGGCGACGTGGTTGAGGATCTCTTCGGAAATATCGAGCGACGCATCATCGAGCTTGGCGGTGGCAAGCCTGAGCTTGAGCATACCGATACGCATGGCGAAATCCGGGGCTGACATTTCCAGCGCGACGCCGCCGTTGAGGCGCGAGCGGACGCGTGGCTCCAGCGACTCCAATTCCGACGGCGGCCGGTCGGCAGCGACCACCACTTGCTTGGCGCTGTCGAGCAGCATGTTGATCAAATGGCAGAATTCGTGCTGGATCGACTTGCCCTGCAGGAACTGCATGTCGTCGATGATGAGGAGGTCGATGTCGCGCAGCTGTTCTTTCAGCGTCAGTGCGTTGTTGTCGCGGATCGCGGTGGCGAACCGCCACATGAAATACTCAGCCGTCAGATAGACGACCCGCGATTTCGGATTCTGCTTCAGCGATTCTGCGGCGATCGCCTGCAACAGGTGCGTTTTGCCCAGCCCGACCGTCGCGTGAAGAAAGAGCGGATTGAAACGCACCGCGCTCGACTGCGATTCCGCGACCGCCTTGGCCGCGGCAAAAGCCACTCGGTTCGATGGTCCTTCGATGAAGGAGGTGAAAGTGTAGCGCGGATCGAGTGGCGAACCGAGAACATTGTGCCGGAACTCGGTTTCTGCCGACATCCCCGGGCGGGGTACCGGGACCCGTTCGACCCTGCTGGGGCTCGCCGTGCCCGCAGAGAGCGCGGTTTGCGTCTGCCTGGTCATCTTGCGCGCCGGGGCCACTTCTGGCTCGACGCTGTTGCGGCCCTGCCGTGTGGCGGTGCGAACCACGATCTCGATCTTGAGGATCTCCGGATCCTCGTGCTTCCACAACTCGGTGATGAGATCGAGATAGTGGCCGTTGATCCATGAACGCAGGAATGCGGTTGGCACCGAGATGCGGACAATGCCCTTAGAGGATTCAGCGACCTTCATGCGCCCGAACCAGCTCGAATAGACCTCGGTTCCCAGACGCGCCTTCAACTGGGCCTTGACCCGATCGAACTTCTGTTCAGCTTCATTGGAAGCCGCCATGTCGTTCCTTCCGATTAACGTTCCAGGAAATGGGAGGTCGCCTGTAAGCTCCCTTTCGATGCCGCCGCTCTGCATGATCGAGTTCCTTGTCTCTTGTACCTGTTTTCCGCCGGGGATGCGCCTCCTGCATCCATGTTTCCGGCGACCGTGTCTTCGCTGCGACACCATCGCCGCCGCCGGCTGATGAATCGCCTCGTTGTCGGTCCGGCGCCGAAGAGCCGATCCGCTTTGGTCATGTCAGGGCAACAAAATGCCGTCCGGCGAAAAACCGCCGGCGCACCGTCGACCTGCCATGTACAATTACGCCAGTCCCCTACCGTATCGAAAAGACAAACCAACTCCGTCCGCGGAGTTGAATCCGCGCTGTAAACTCTGCCAATTTGAGCTGGCCGGTTTCAGGCTGGTCAAGGGCCAAGGGCCCGTCCCTTCGATGGACAGACATTACCGAAATCGCTGTGGATAGGGCAAGGCCACCCCTAACGGATTTTTAAGGAATCTGACTAGCAAGGGACGTTTCGAACGCCATGCCGCAACAGTTGATTTTGACAAAGCCATTGTGATTCAAACCCTTTTCCGGCGAATGTGAAAAAGGCCACACAATGCGAAATTTTCTGAAATAATTCACTTGACAGCCAATTGCCGCCTATCGGCCACAGCCGATGTGAACAAGCTGTGGATCACCATCGGTAAGCCTCTGAAAAAAAACAGTAATCTGTGACGTTCGGAAATTTTCGCATTGGCGGTTTCGAAGGCTGCGAATATCAGCAGGCATGTATATGCCGGCAAAGCATTTCGAACTTTGAAATGCCCGCGGAGCGCCATTTTGCAGGCTTTCTTTTAAGTACTTGCCGGCAAACGAAAAAAACCCGGCGCGATTGGCCGGGTTTGAAGAAGCGCAGTTCAGGAAAAGGTATATTAGGCCGACAGCACCTTGACCCGTTGGGCCAGCCGCGACACCTTGCGCGATGCCGTGTTCTTGTGCACCACGCCCTTGGTCGCGGCGCGCATCAATTCCGGCTCGGCCACCTTGAAGGCAGCCTGTGCGGCCGCCTTATCGCCAGCCGCGAGCGCCTCTTCGACCTGGCGGATGTAGGTCCGGACGCGGGAGCGGCGGTTCTTGTTGATCGCTGCGCGACGGGCGATCTTGCGCGTTGCCTTTTTGGCCGAGGAGGTATTGGCCATGGTGCCTCTCTTCTGATCTGGTGGGCGCTTGCGGGATACCGCAGGGCGCAAAAAACAAACGGGCAGCCACAGGGCCGCCTCGGTTGGTGCGGCTTATAGTTCAGCTTTTCCGGCGCGTCAACGCTGCAGCGATTTCTTTTTGACCGGCGCCTTCGTCATCTCATCGGTTCGTGAAATTCGGCTTCCGCTTGCCGCTGAAGGCCGCCATGCCTTCCTTCTGGTCATCCAGCGCAAACAGCGAATGAAATAGCCGGCGCTCGAACCGCAGACCCTCGGTGAGCGTCGTCTCATAGGCGCGGTTGACGGCCTCCTTTGCCATCATCACCGACGGCAAGGAAAAACCAGCGATCTTGGACGCTGCCTTAAGCGCTTCCTCGATCAACTCGCCGGCTGGCACCACGCGCGAGACAAGGCCGGAACGCTCGGCCTCGGCTGCGTCCATCATTCGACCCGTCAGGCACATATCCATCGCCTTCGACTTGCCGACAAAGCGGGTCAGGCGCTGCGATCCGCCCATGCCGGGCATGACGCCCAGCGTGATCTCGGGTTGGCCAAACTTGGCGGTGTCGGCGGCGATGATGAAGTCGCACATCATCGCCAGTTCGCAGCCGCCCCCCAGCGCATAGCCCGCCACCGCCGCGATGATCGGCTTTCGTGCCCGCGTAAATTCTTCCCAGCCGACGAAGAAATCCTGCAGATAGGCATCCACATAGGAGATGGACTGCATTTCCTTGATATCGGCACCTGCCGCGAAAGCCTTTTCCGAACCAGTGATGACCATGGCGCCGATGTCGGCATTGGCGCCCATGCTATTCACCGACGCGACCAGTTCCGCCAGCACTTGTGAATTCAGCGCGTTGAGCGCCTGCGGCCGGTTCAGCGTAATCAGCCCGACCTTGCCGCGGGTTTCGACGATGATGGTTTCATAGCCCATGCTTTGCTCCTCCTCGCTTCTGGTTCAAGCCTGACAGGCCCGGCAGTGGAAAGTCGAACGACCGCTTTGCACGATACGCTCGATGTGGCCGCCACAACCAGGCTTGGAGCAGGCTTCCCCCTCGCGATCGTAAACCGCGAAGGAATGCTGGAAGTAGCCCAGCGATCCATCGGTCTGCATATAATCGCGCAACGACGAGCCGCCGGCGGCGATCGCATCGGCGACGACCGAGCGGATTGCTTCGGCCAGGCGTGCGCTCTGCTCTTTGGCTTTCTTGCCGGCTCTCGCGAGGGTGCCCGCTTCGCGCAGCGGCGACAGGCCGGCCCGCCAAAGCGCTTCCGAGACGTAGATATTGCCTAGCCCGGCAATCAGCCTCTGGTCCAGAAGTGCCGCTTTCAGCGGTGACTTGCGACCTTTCAGCAACGAAGCGAGCAGCGCGCCGTCCAGTGCGTTGCCTGTAGGCTCGACGCCTAATCCCGCCAGCATCGGATGCATGTCGGGCTCGCCTTCCGAAAACAGCATGAACCCGAAGCGGCGCGGGTCGTTGAAGATCACGCGAGAGCGGACGCCGGCAGGGGATGCGATGTCGAAGACGACGTGATCGTGAGCAGTGTTTTTCGAACGTTCGTGGTGGAACGCGCCGGGCGTTGCGCTCTCGTCGGCCGTTTCGATGCGAAACGAACCCGACATGCCGAGATGGCAGATCAGAACCGGGCCGTTGTCCATGTGCATTGTCAGATATTTGGCACGGCGGCCGAGCGCCGCAATCGTCTTGCCGGTCAGCCGCTCCGAAAATCTCTCGGGGAACGGAAACCGCAAATCCGGCCGGCGTGCCTCGACACCGACAATGCGGGCACCTTCAAGGGCTGGCTGCAGACCGCGCCTGACTGTCTCTACCTCCGGCAGCTCAGGCATAGCCACCTATCGTGGCATGGAAGGAGGTGCCGTAACGGCCGCGCGCCAGCCCGAGATGTTCGGCCACGGTTTCGCCGATGTCGGCAAATGTTGTCCTCAGTCCGATGTCTGCGCCTTTGAAACCCGGCCGTGTCCCGATAATCGGAATACGCTCGCGCGTGTGGTCGGTGCCGCGCCACGTCGGATCGTTGCCGTGATCGGCGGTCAAAATGAGCAGATCGCCTGGCCTCAGCCGTGCGAATGCCTCGGGCAGGCGCCGGTCGAAAGCTTCGAGTGCGGCGGCGTACCCCGCAACGTCGCGCCGATGCCCGAACTCGGTGTCGAAGTCGACAAAGTTCGCGAAGACGAGGTCGCCGTCGCGGGCGTCTTCCATGGCACCAAGCGTTTTGTCGAACATCGCCATGTTGCCGGCAGCCTTGCGGACTTCCGAGATTCCCCGATGGGCGAAAATGTCGCCGATCTTGCCGATCGCGATAACCCGGCTGCCGCGCGCCGTCAGCCGATCGAGCAGCGTCGGTTCCGGCGGCGGTACGGCATAGTCGCGACGATTATGCGTTCGCTCGAACGTGGCGGCGGTTTCACCGATAAACGGCCTCGCGATGACGCGGCCGATATTCAGCGGATCGACGAGCCTGCGCACCACTTTGCAGAACTCGTAAAGCCGTTCCAGGCCGAAATGAACCTCATGCGCGGCGATCTGCAGGACGGAGTCGATCGAGGTGTAGCAGATCGGCTTACCGGTGCGGATATGGTCTTCGCCGAATCGTTCGATAATCTCGGTGCCCGGAGCATGGCAATTGCCGAGGATGCCAGGCACCTTCCCTTCACGCACCATTGCTTCGGTCAACTCGGCCGGAAAGGCGGGAATCTTGTCTGGGAAGTAACCCCAGTCGAAACGGACCGGCAGGCCGGCTATTTCCCAATGGCCCGATGGCGTGTCCTTGCCGCTCGAAACCTCTTGGGCCGCGCCGTGAAAGGCGGCGGCAAGCGGCGCACTGCCGGCATTCTCGAACCTGAAACCCGTCGCCGTTGCCGCGGCCTGGCCGAGGCCGAGTGCGAGCATGTTTGGTACAAGAAGGGGTCCGGCACGCAGGCCTTCGCGATCGGCGCGGCCTTCTGCGCAGGCCCGCGCGATGTGTGCGAACGTATTGGAGCCGGTGTCGCCATAACGTTCGGCATCGGCCGCGCCGCCGATGCCGAAGGAGTCGAGGACAAAAAGGAAGGCGCGTGCCATCGAAAGGTTCATCATTGCCTGTGTGTTGGCTCAGACATAGGGTTCCGCGCCGCCATTGGCAATTCGGAAACCCAAACAGCACGGCTTGGCGTGCTGGTCCCGGAGAGACGAATCGCGGCATGGTCGATCTGCGGATGGAAATGCGCGGCGCGGAGCTCGCATGAGGCTTGCCCTGACAGCATTCGCCGACGTACTGGCTTTGCTGCTGGATGCGTCTTGCACAAACCTGGCGCGAGCCGGTGGCGCGATATTATCGGAACGTTCCGTATCGGTATCGTCGTCGAACCGTTGCCGGTCCGAGGGATGTGCTGGCTGCAGCCATAGTGCGTCTAGTCTCGGCCCGCGGTCGCAAGCAATAGCAACAGACCGGTTAGCGGGCTTCAGGCGTCAGCAATCGCTGCACGGAATGGTCGGGCTCCTGCGCGGCCGCAGATAATATGTTTCCGCCATCGATATCGAATTGAAGACCGAGCTCAACCCGAACCGGCTTTGGCCGTCCGCCGACCAGGTGATGATTGGCTTGTAGGCGAGATCGCTTTCGACCCGGATGAGGAACGTGCCTTTGATCTTGAGCGCGCTCGGGACCGTTGTGGTGGAATCCTTGACAGCGTCGACGCTAGAGACGCCATCGACCAGTTTGCGCGACCACACGACCAGGACTTTCGGCGTCGTCTCGTTGGTCACCTGTATCGCCGTGATAATGATCTTCGGTTTCGAGCGGTTGTAGGGCTGGAGCGTGGAACTGCCGATCGCCATGATGGCATCGACATCGGCCGCCTTGACGGTCTGCTGCTGCGTGACGAGGTCCGCTACCATGCTGCCGATGCGGCTGACCTTCTTGCTGGTCTCGATGGCTTGCGAGGCCTCCATTGTCATAAAGTACATGATCAACAGGACAGGCACGATGAGGGCAAACTCGACAGCCGCAATACCGCGGCGGTCCGAGCAAAGCCGGACTGCTCTTGTACAAATCCCTGCGATGCCCAGCTGTGCCCCCGCACGAATCATGGCTTTGCCCTTTTCAAGCGACTACGTGGTTCAGTTGTCGAACGGCTCGTTCTGCCAAGTGATCGAAGCAAAATGCAGCGTTTTGCCGTCCTTCAGGTTGGCCATCGATTTGGCCATGAAGTCGGTCATCACCGGCCATTTGTAAAAAACACGCAGCATGTTTCTCGACTCCGCCAGGCCAGGTGCGACGGTGAAGGTCTGTGTGCTCGTGCCTTTGGTCAGCACGACGTCGCCATCCTGGATCTTGAAACCGGCCAGCGCCGCATCGGCGAAGGTCGGATATTCGCGCAAGTCCACCAGCAATCCGGGACAGGTCTTCGCGACCATGATCTCCAATTTGGTGCAGATCATATCCCGCAGCTTGGTGCCGGACACATCGGTCGGTCTTAATTGGCCGGTACGCAGCTGGCGCGCGATGTCGTCGGTTGCGTTTGCCATCACTTCCTGTGCGGCAAAAGAAATGCAGCTCTCCAGGATGGCGAAGACAAGAAGCGCGAAAGGAATTGCAAGCATGGCGAATTCGATCGCCGTGCTTCCGCGGCGGTCGCCCAAAAACCGTCTTGGAGAGCCTGCTCGTCCTGCCTTGCTCATGTCCGCTGCCCGCCGATGCCGCTTCTGTATCGGTCCACCCTTAGTCGGAACCGATTGAAGTCCGGTTGGAATGACCGTTAAATTCAACGGGAAGGCCTTAACCCGGCGATAACCGAAGCACGTTCCCGCCAAAGACGGAGACGTCGGCTAGCTAATGCACGGCGCTCATTTCGGCTTCAGAGGCCTTCTCGGCATCGCTCTTATACGAGCTTTCGCAATATGGCGCGCAGGACATGGTCTGTACTTCGGAACGCCGATAGATGCGCACCGACGACGCTGCCTGGCGCACGACGGTTATTTGCTCATCGACGATCGGATTGCCCTGCTGGTCGAGGACGACGAGATTGGTGACGCCAAATCCCTTGCCGGTCAGTACGATCGTCGATGCGTCCTGCACGGAGGCGTCGGCGATCGCCGGATTGCCGACGACAATCGTATCGGCGGCGCGCGACAATTTGATGATCTTTGCCTGGTTCATCGTCACCTCGATGCCGGCGCCGGCCTTGGCTGGAAAGGCGAAAGCCGCTGCGGCAAAAAGCACGGCAACTGGAAATGATGATCTCGGCCCGGCCATTGAGGCGCCCCCTGGCAAACTGTTCAACGGAACATGAACGAGATTGGTGAACCAACCGTTAAGCGGCTGGAATTCAGGATCAAGCCGGAACCGGCATTGGGCCTAGCCGGCACGGCTGAAACGTCTTTGCCGAATTGCGCCTGTTGCGCCTTTTGTCGGCCGAGGCCCTGGCGGCGGGTATTTTAGTTCTGGGTTAACCACGCAATGTCGTCGAAGCGGGAAAGGAATCGGTAAGCCTGTTTATTAAGCCGATTGAAACAGCTTCTCCTTAGATTCGCAGTATCCGATCAGCCACCAAGAGAAGTTGACGGAAGTGCTGTAACAATTGGAGTAGGAGCTCGAATGTCTAACCTCATCGCACGTTTTGTGAAGGACGAATCCGGCGCGACCGCTATCGAATACGGTCTGATCGCCGCTCTTATCGCACTCGCCATCATGGTCGGCGCCGGCCAGCTCGGCAACTCGCTGAACGCCAAGTTCACCGCCATCTCCACTAAGGTGAACGGTAGCTGACCGTAACGGGTTCGGTTGTTCTGAAATAAGGGCCGCCGCACTGGCGGCCCTTATTTAGTCCTGGTATGAATTGAAATTTGCGCCTCATCAGTCGTTAGTCGAATAGGATTGGGTTGGGGGCCAGATGCAATTGGGTCATAGGCGCGCCGATGCTTGAAGCCGTGATCTTCGTCGTATTTCCGTTCTGCATGCTTTTTGCCGCGATCTCCGACATGCTTTCGATGACGATCGCCAATCGCGTGCCGGTGTTGCTTGTGGTCGTCTTCGCCTTGGTTGCGCCTTTGACCGGTATGGACTGGGCCACCTATGGCTGGCATTTCGCCGCCGCCGGCCTGGTTCTCGCGGTGACGTTCGGCCTGTTCGCGCTGGGCGGCATGGGCGGCGGCGACGCCAAGCTTCTGGCTGCCACTGCCATGTGGATGGGACTGAACATCCATCTCATCGAATACCTCGTCGCCTCGACATTCATCGGCGGCCTGCTGACGCTAGCCATCCTCGCCTATCGAAAATCGCCGCTTGCCGCCGTCACAAGCCATAATCCGTTCCTGCGCCATTTCGCCGATGAGGCGACCGGCGTTCCGTACGGCATCGCGCTTGGCATTGGCGGTCTGCTCACCTATTCCGACTCGCCATTGATGGCCTGGGGACTTACCAGGCTGGCGGGCTGAAGTTCACTTTACGCGGTTGGCGCCGAGCAGGCGAGTTGGCCACGTTTTCCTTCGGGCCGGGCTTGTCGATCCAATTTATATAAACGTTAAATTAATCACGATCGTAAGTATAACATTAACCTTGTTTTGACGATTGCCGCTGCAAAGTCCCGCTTGGCTACGTGGTTTGCCAAGGCGAGGTTCGGACAGATGCCAGCATCCCGATTGATTATTCTGAGCGTGGCGATAGCCGCGGCCGGTGGTGCAGGCTATGTCGCGAAGAACATGGTCGTGGCTCCGCCGCCTCCGGTTGTCGATTCCGGTCCTCAGGCGCCGGCGATCGCGCTGCAGGATGTGCTTGTTCTTTCCGGCGACGTTCCGATGGGCAGTCCGCTTGAAAACAACATTTCCTGGGAGTCATGGCCGTCCGCAGGCATCAACGCAAATTTCATCACCCGCGCCGCCGAGCCTGAAGCGCTGGACAAGCTGAAGGGCGCCGTCGCTCGCGTGGCGCTCTACGCCGGCGAGCCGCTGCGGCGCTCGAAGCTGATCGGTGAAGGGCAAAGCTTCATGTCGTCGATCCTGCCCTCCGGCATGCGGGCCGTTGCCACAAGCATCTCGGCCGACACCTCGGCCGGTGGCTTTATTCTTCCCAACGATTTCGTCGACGTCATCATGACCCGCAGAGCCGATCCCGCCAACGGCGGTGGTCCGGGCTTCACGACCGAAACTATCCTGAAGAACATTCGCGTCCTGGCGATCGACCAGACCATTCAGGAGGACGAGGAAGGTAAGAAGACCAGGGTTGGCCAGACCGCCACCCTGGAACTGACGCCGCAGCAGTCCGAGATCATCACCGTCGCACAGCAGATGGCGGATCGCCTGACATTGGCGCTGCGCTCGATCAAGGACAGTCAGGACAAGAATGTGGGCGAAGCCGATTACCTGGTTTCCGGCAATGGCCGGCGCGGAACCGTGCGGTTGATCAAGTCGGGCGAAGTTTCCGAAGTGGGGGCAAGGAAATGAGGCTAAAGACCAAACTGCCGCTCATCCTGGCTGCGGCGATCGGCCTGTTTCTCCTTGGAACGAGTGCATATGGCATTGTCGATGCCAATGCGGCAGGCAATGCCAGGGTGACGGCTTCGACCGCCACCCAGCGGGTTAAGCTCGGACTGAACAAGTCGGTGGTCATCGACCTCCCGAGCGATGCCTACGACATTCTCGTCGCCAACCCCGCTGTAGCCGACGCGGTGACCCGCACCGCCAGGCGCATCTATCTGTTTGGAAAGGCGGTCGGCGAGACAAATATCTTCGTCTTTGGCCCGAATGGCGAGCAGATCGTCAGCCTTGACCTAGCGGTCGAACGTGACGTCGCCGGGCTGGAGGATTATATCAAGCGCTTCATCCCGTCATCGGAGGTCAAGGTCGAGTTGCTGAACGACAACGTCGTCCTGACCGGAACCGTGGACACTCCTCTGGACGCCAAGCGCGCGGCCGATCTGGCAACTATTTTCGTGTCCGGCGGCGAGGCAACCACGGGTCAATATTCGCAGACCGCTGCCGGCGGTTCGGCTGAAGCCGGCGTCGCGATCGATAACCCGGATGCCGAGCGCCGCGTCAGCAAGATCGTCAACCTGCTGCAGATCATCGGCGACGACCAGGTGACGCTGAAGGTGACGGTCGCGGAAGTCAGCCGCTCGGTGATGAAGCAGCTCGGCGTCAACATGGTGGGCAACGGCAGCAGCAACGGCATCAGCTGGGGCGCGGTAAGCGACAATTTCACTGGTTTGGGCAAGTCGCTGTCGAACTCGGGCCTCTCTATCGGGAGCTCGACGCTGCAGGCCTACATCAATGCCATGGAACAGTCCGGTGTCATGAAAACCCTCGCCGAACCAACATTGACGGCCGTATCCGGCGAGAAGGCGACCTTCAAGGTTGGCGGCGAATACAACATGGTGACCAGCGTTTCCCAAGCCGTATCAAACGATAACCAGACCGGTCTGAAGACGTATTCGGTCGAGAAGATCGAATACGGCATTGGCCTGGAATTCCAGCCTGTGGTGCTGTCTCCCGGCCGTATCAGCCTGAAAGTCAGAACCTCGGTTTCCGAGCCGACAACGGAGGGATCTGTGTCTTTGTCCGAAGGCGTAACGAGCCCGGGCATGAATGCCCTGTCGCTCCGCAAGCGCTTGGCCGACACAACAGTGGAACTGCCTTCGGGCGGCTCGATGATGATTGCCGGCCTTGTCCGCGATGATCTCAGGCAAGCTGTCAACGGCTTGCCCGGTCTGACAAAGATTCCAGTGCTTGGCGCGCTGTTCCGCAGTAGGGATTTCGTTCGCAACGAGACCGAGCTCGTCATCATCATTACGCCCTATCTGGTGAAGCCGGTGGCGCGCAACGATCTTGCCAAGCCGGATGACAATTTCAACGCCGCCAGCGATGGTGCCGGCATTTTCCTTGGCCGCGTCAACCGTGTCTACGGCACCATGCAGACCGACAAGCCCAACGGCCGTTACCACGGCGTTGTCGGCTTCATCTACAAGTAAGCGGGGAAGCGGTCATGTCTAAGGCAGCATCGAAGGCACGGGCGATCACCGCGACGCGGTCGGTCCATTCGCGAATCTGGCGGCCGGCCGTTCCCATTATGGCGATCGCGGTGGCGGCATTGCTGGCCGGCTGCGCCAATCGCGACAGCGTCACGGTGGGTGCCATACCGGACGATTATCGCACCACCCATCCGATCGTCATAGCCGAAAAGATACAGAAGATCGACCTTCCGGTCGGCGCCGGCGACCGTGGCATGACCAGATCCCAGCGCGACACGCTCCTGGGCTTCCTGGACGGATACGACAGGAGCGCGGCTCCGGTGCTGACGATCGAGATTCCGAGCGGTTCGGCCAACGAAATCGCGGCGGCCGCCGCCGGCCGCGATTTCGCCAGGCTGGCCATAGCCAGCGGCATCAGCCGGAAGCGGATCGACATGCGGTCCTATCAGTCTGTTTCGGCCGAAGCGTCTGCACCGGTTCGTGTTGCCTACGTCTCGGTGAAGGCTCAGACGGATAAATGCGGGCGCTGGCCCGAAGACCTGCTGCAGACTTCGGAAAACAAGCACTATGCCGATTTCGGCTGTTCGTATCAGAACAACCTGGCTGCCCAGATGGCCAATCCGTCCGATCTGATCGGGCCACGCAAGCCGACGCCGATCGACGCGGAAAATCGCGGCGCGGTGATCGACGTCTATCGTGACAGAGGTATTTCGGACGAATTCCTCGGCAATTCGGAAGTCGAATATTAACGAGTGTTGAGGCTCAACAAACCCTAAGCCGCGCAAGTCACGGAAAGTGATGACAATGAGCAATCTTGCCTATGACACAGAGGTACCGGGCGGCGAAACCTCGGAGCAGGATATTGCCGCGATGCAGGCGTTGCGGCCGATCCCGCGCATTTCGATCCAGGCATTTTGCGAGACCGAAGGCGTAGCCAATCCGGTCGAGCGCGCCGGCGAGGATCGCCGCATGGCCAAGGCCCATTTGAAGGTGCATATGGGGGGCATCCCCACCGCTATCGAATTCTATCAGTCGGCGCCGACGCCGAACCTGATCCTGCTTGAATCGCGCAGCGAGCCGAAGCTGTTGCTGGAACAACTCGCCCAGCTCTCCGAGCATTGCGACCCGACCTCCAAGGTGGTGGTTGTCGGCCACTACAACGATGTCGGCCTGTATCGCGAACTCATCCGTTCGGGCATTTCCGAGTATGTCATCGCGCCCGTATCGATGGCCGACATAGTCAGCGTGGTGTCTTCGATCTTCGTTGATCCGGAAGCTGAGCCGATCGGCCGCTCGATTGCCTTCATCGGCGCCAAAGGCGGCGTCGGCTCCTCGACCATAGCCCATAATGTGGCCTGGGCCATGTCGTCCCTTTTCAAATCCGAAGTGGTTGTCGCCGATCTCGACCTCGCCTTCGGAACGGCCAATATCAATTTCGACCAGGATCCGGCGCAAGGCATTGCCGAGGCAGTCTTCTCGCCGGAACGCGTCGACGAGGTCTATCTCGACCGGCTGCTCGCCCAATGCGCCGAGCACCTGTCGCTGCTTGCGGCCCCCTCGACCCTGGAGCGGGTCTACGATTTCGATCCCGACGCCTTCACCCAGCTTATCGACATAGCCCAGCGTAGCGCGCCGCTCCTCGTGCTCGATGTTCCCCACGTGTGGGCCGGCTGGACCAAGAACACGCTGGTCAAGGCCGACGAGATCGTCATCACTGCGACGCCCGAACTTGCCAATCTGCGCAACACGAAGAACCTGGTCGACATGCTGAAGCGGCTTCGTCCGAACGACCCCGCGCCAAAGCTTGTGATCAACCAGGCCGGTGTGCCGAAACGTCCTGAGATTACGCCGTCCGACTTCTCCGAATCGCTCGGCCTTTCGCCGATGTCGGTCATCCCGTTCGAGCCGCTTTTGTTCGGAAATGCTGCCAACAACGGACGTATGCTCGGTGAGATGGATGCCAAGAGTCCGGTTGTCGCCACGATCAACGAGATCGCCCATGTGCTGACAGGGCGCAGCGAAATCAAGGTGAAGAAAAAGGCTGGCCTCGGCAATCTGATCGGCAAGCTTTCGCGCAACAAGAAGTGATGCCTCAGCGGTGGAATTGGTAAGCGATCATGTTTGGTAAAAGAGGCAGCGACGACGGCAACCGGACCATTCCGGAATTCCGTCAGCCAGCACCCGCACCTGCTGCGCCGGCGGCCGCGAACCCTGTGGAAGCGGCTGTAACTGCCAGGTCGGCGGCGCTGCCACCATCCGGCGCGCCTGCCGCGCCGGCGGTTCGCCGTGCGGTCGAGCCGCCGCCATTGGCGCCGGAGCCGAAAAGTATCCAGCGCCAAAAGAGCGAAACCTACTACGACACCAAAAGCCAGGTCTTCGCCGCACTCATCGATACGATAGATCTGTCGCAGCTCGCCAAACTCGATCCCGAAAGCGCGCGCGAGGAAATCCGCGACATTGTCAACGACATCATCGCGATCAAGAATTTCGCGATGTCCATCGCCGAGCAGGAAGAGCTTCTCGAGGATATCTGCAACGACGTTTTGGGCTACGGGCCGCTGGAGCCACTGCTTGCCCGCGACGATATTGCCGACATCATGGTCAATGGCTCCAAGAACGTCTACATCGAAGTCAACGGCAAGGTCGAGCAGACCGGCATCCGTTTCCGCGACAACCAGCAGCTCCTCAACATCTGCCAGCGTATCGTCAGCCAGGTTGGCCGCCGCGTCGATGAATCAAGCCCGATCTGCGATGCGCGTCTTCCTGATGGCTCCCGTGTCAACGTCATCGCACCGCCCCTGGCTATCGACGGCACCGCACTTACCATCCGCAAGTTCAAGAAGGACAAGCTGACGCTCGACCAGCTGGTCAAGTTCGGCTCGATTTCTCCGCAAGGGGCCGAGATTCTCAAGATCATCGGGCGTGTCCGCTGCAACATTGTCATCTCGGGCGGTACCGGCTCAGGCAAGACGACGCTGCTCAATTGCCTGACCAACTATATCGACCGGGAGGAACGCGTCATCACCTGCGAAGACTCGGCTGAGCTGCAATTGCAGCAGCCGCATGTGGTGCGTCTCGAAACCCGTCCGCCCAACCTCGAAGGCGAGGGCGAAGTGACCATGCGCGACCTGGTCAAGAACTGTCTGCGCATGCGCCCCGAACGTATTATCGTCGGCGAAGTGCGCGGACCCGAAGTGTTCGACCTGCTGCAGGCGATGAACACCGGCCATGACGGCTCGATGGGAACGATCCACTCGAACAGCCCGCGCGAATGCCTCAACCGTATAGAGTCGATGATCGCTATGGGCGGCTACACGCTGCCGCAAAAAACGGTGCGCGAAATCGTCGTCGGCTCCGTCGACGTGATCATACAGGCTGCACGCCTGCGCGACGGATCGCGGCGTATCACCCACATCACCGAGGTGATCGGCATGGAAGGCGACGTCATCATCACCCAGGACATCGTTCTCTATAACATCAAGGGCGAGGACGCGAACGGCAGACTGCTGGGCGAGCACGTGTCGACTGGCATCGGCCGTCCGCATTTCTGGGAGCGCGCCCGCTACTACGGTGAGGAGCAGCGCCTCGCGGTCGCGCTCGAGGCGATGGAGAAACGCGCTGATTGATCCGTCTGGAAGCGTGGGGGCCAGGGTCGATGTTCGGAATTGACGGCACCGTATTGGCATTCGTCGTGCTCGCCGGCTTCAGCGCCGGCGCTGTGGCCTATGCTTTCCTGTTCAACCGGATCAGCACCGAGAAGCAGGTCGGCAAGCGGCTTGAATCGATCAAGACCGCCGAGACGGATCGTTCCGTCGTCAAGGCGTCGCGCGATCGCGTGGCGGAAGCGGCCAAGCGTCGCAAGTCCGTCCAGGATTCGCTGAAGGATCTCGATCAAAAGCAAAAGTCCAATCAGAGCCTGGTCAAGAAACCACCGCTGAAGATCCAAATCCGTCAGGCCGGCATGAAGATCTCGCTTGAGCGCTTCTATGTCTACTCGGCGGTCTGCGGAGTCGTCTTGACGGCTCTTGTCTATTTCATCGGCGCACCCTTGCTGGTCTTGCCGGCTGCGCTGCTGGTCGGCGTCTTGGGTCTGCCCCGCTGGTTCGTCTCGTTTCGCCGCGCGCACCGCGTCAAGGCGTTCCTCAACGAATTTCCGAACGCGCTCGATATCATCGTGCGTGCGGTAAAATCCGGCCTGCCGCTGAACGACGCCGTGCGCCTGATCGCCAACGAATCCCCCGAGCCGGTCAAGACCGAGTTCCGCCGCATAGTCGATTCGCAGCAAATGGGTTTGTCGATCCCCGACGCGGCCATGCGCATGCCAGAAACGATGCCCTGCACCGAGGCGAGCTTCTTCGGCATCGTCATCCAGATCCAGTCTCAGGCCGGCGGCAATCTTTCCGAAGCGCTGGGCAATCTTTCGCGCGTGCTTCGCGACCGCAAGAAAATGAAAGCCAAGGTCCAGGCATTGTCCATGGAAGCCAAGGCATCCGCCGTGATCATCGGCGCGTTGCCTTTCGTCGTCGCCTTTCTCGTCTATTTGACGAGCCCGAACTACATCATGCCCCTCTTCATCACCAGCACCGGCCATCTGATCCTCGGTTGTTCCGGCATCTGGATGTCGATGGGCGTCCTGGTAATGCGCAAGATGATGAATTTCGAAGTCTAGGACTCGCGTATGACCGATCACGTCATCAGAACTCTCACCGACCCGTCCCTGCTGATCGCACTGCTGGTCGGCATCGCGGTGTTTGCGACCGTCTTCACGCTGCTGCCCGCTTTTGGCGGGAACCAGCTCAAGGCGCGCATGAAATCCGTAGCGCTGGAGCGCGATGAGCTGCGCGCCAAGCAGCGCGCGCGGCTGGCAGTCGAAGCCGACCGCCGCCGCAAGGGCCTGCGCGAAGAACAGTCGGTCGGCATGCGCAATATTGTCGATCGCCTGGATCTCAGGCGTGCGCTGGCGGATGAAGGTACCTTGCAGAAATTGAAAGTGGCGGGTTTTCGCGGGCAAAATCCGCTGACGCGCTTCCTTTTCTTCCGTCTCGTCCTGCCCTTCATCGGCTTTGCATTGGCGGCGATGTATCTGTTCGTGCTCGGCGGATTGCCCGAGCAGCCGCTTTTCGTGAAGCTGTTCGTGTGCATCGTGGTAGCCTATGCGGGATTCTACGCGCCGGTGCTCTACGTCAACAACCGCGCTACCAAGCGCAAGCAATCGATTCAGATGGCGTGGCCGGACGCGCTCGACCTGTTGCTGATATGCGTCGAGTCCGGCATGTCGGTGGAAGCGGCGCTTCGCAAGGTCGCCGATGAGATCGGCGCGCAATCGGTGGCATTGGCGGAAGAATTCATCCTGACAAACGCCGAGCTTTCCTATCTGCAGGAGCGCAAGCAGGCCTACGAGAACCTTGCAAGCCGAACTGGCCTGGAATCCGTCAGGTCGGTGTCCCAGGCGTTGGTTCAGGCCGAGCGCTACGGCACGCCCGTGGCGCATGCGTTGCGGGTGCTTGCCAGTGAGAGCCGCGACATGCGCATGAATGCCGCCGAGAAGAAAGCGGCCGCGCTGCCGCCGAAGCTCACCGTGCCGATGATCCTGTTCTTCCTGCCGGTGCTGTTCGCCATCATTCTGGGTCCCGCCGGCATCCAGGTGAGCCAGCGCGGCATCTTTGGCGACCAGCCGAAATCCAGCAGCGAGTAGCGCCAGCGGCGTTGCCAGAAACGCTGATACGATTCAGGGCCACGCTGCCGGTGCAGCGCGGCTCTTTGCGTTAGACATGTTGCGGAATTTGCGCGCCGGTTCGGCGCTCGAAGCGGTCAGTTGGTGGCGGGCTTTGCCTTGTCCTGGTCCTTGAGCTGGCTCCAGGCGTTCTGCTGCGCCAGCATCTGGCGAAGGTAAGCGACGTTAGCCTGCGCCTGATCCGGCGACAGCTCTTGCGAGGCGATCTTCTCGGCCTCGTCGAAACGGCCTTGCAGACCGACGACCAGCGCAAGGTTCTGGCGGACGCGGCTGTCTGCATTCGGCTGCTGGGCGGCTGAGCGCATATAGGTTTCGGCTGTGCGCAAATCACCTTCCAGCACGTACGACATGCCGAGATTGGAAAGGATCGACGGTTCGTTCGGCCTGAGGTCAAGCGCCTTGCGATAGCCTTGGCGCGCCTCGTCCTTCTGGCCGAGCTGGTCGAGAATAGCAGCTTCCGCCGATACCAGTTTCCAGTCAGGATATTCGGGCGTCTGGGCGCGGCGCACGGCATCGAGAGCCGGCTCGAACTGTCCGTTGGCGGCAAGCGCCTTGCCATAGGCGGCGAGCACGTCGCGGTCCTTCGGCAGGGCGATCGCCAGCTTGCGCATCACCGCAAGCGATTGGTCTGCGTCGCCGTCCATCTGCAGCGCCGCGGCAAAATTTGTCGCGATCCGCTTGTCGCTGGGGTTTTTCGAATAGGACTGGCCGAGCGCCATCGTAGCGTTGTGCAGTTCGCCCGCCGACATTGTTTCCAGCGGCTTGCCGCTTGGACGAGAAATCGAGCCAGTCGTCAATTTGCTGGTTCCGCAGCCAGCGACGCCTGCGGCAAGCGCCATCATCAACGCCGTGCTGATCAGCCTATTTGCGCTGGCGTTCATCCTGCGGTTGGTCGGCATCGGCACCAGGGCTCCGTTCATGCGCGTGACCATTTGCGAGGTCATCTTTCCTCCCGCAGAAATATTCTGTTAACCCTAACGGAGAGTTAAGAAACGCCGACTCGGAAGCCGGAGGCCAGCGAATGCCTGTCGAACTCGTCGAGAAAGAATTGAGCAATGCGCTGCCGGTCCATCTGGTGGCGAAGGATGCTCTGGCGGCGGCGGGCCTTGCGCCATCGTCGGTCGCCTGGGCCAAGGCCAACGGCTTTTCCGGCGAGGCCGGCAGGACGCTGATCGTGCCTGGCGACAACGGCGCGATTGCCGGAGCCCTGTTCGGCACCGGTGATGGCGAGGGCGCACTGGCCATCGGCGCACTGGCGAGAGCCTTGCCCGAAGGCGAGTGGCATTTTGCGTCCGCACCGGCCAAGCCGGAGCTTACGGCACTCGCCGTGGCGCTCGGCGGCTATGTCTTCACCCGCTACGGCAAGAAGCCAGGCAAGACGCTTCGCCTCGCGCTGCCGGCAGGCACCGACGCCGCCCGCATCCGCCGCCTCGCCGATGGCATTTTCCTGGCGCGCGATCTGGTTAACACGCCGACCAGCGATATGGGCCCTGGGCAGTTGGAGAAGGCCGCCCGGACCTTGGCCGCGACGCACAAGGCCGAAATATCGGTGACCAAAGGCGACGATCTTCTTACCGCCAACTTTCCGATGATCCACGCCGTCGGTCGGGCTTCTGCCGACGCGCCACGCCTGATCGACATGATTTGGGGGCCGAACAATGCCCCCAAGATAACGCTGGTCGGCAAGGGCGTCTGCTTCGATACAGGCGGTCTCGACATCAAGCCGTCCTCGGGCATGCTTTTGATGAAGAAGGACATGGGCGGCGCTGCCAACGTGCTGGGTCTCGCTTCCATGATCATGGCCACCGGGTTGAAGGTTCGGCTGCGCGTGCTCATCCCGGCTGTCGAGAATTCGATAGCCGGCAACGCCTTCCGGCCAGGCGACGTGCTGGTGAGCCGCAAGGGCATCACCGTCGAAATCGGCAACACCGACGCCGAAGGACGGCTGGTGCTCGCCGATGCCTTGGCCTTGGCCGATGACGAAGAGCCGCAGATGCTGGTCGATATGGCGACGCTGACAGGCGCTGCCCGTGTTGCGCTCGGTCCCGACCTGCCGCCGTTCTACACCGGTGACGAGGCGCTTGCATCCGAGCTGGCGGACGCCTCCGTTGCGGTCGAGGATCCGCTATGGCGCATGCCGTTGTGGAAGCCCTATGACGCCAAGCTGGCGTCGAAGGTGGCCAACATCAACAACGTCACGTCGGATGGTTTCGCCGGCTCGATCACCGCGGCGCTTTTCCTGAAGCGCTTCGTGGAAAAGACCGCCGGCTGGGCGCATGTCGATATCTTCGCCTGGAACCCGTTCGACCGCCCGCACGGCCTTGCCGGTGGCGAAGCGCAAGGCATCCGGGCGCTGGAGCAGGTCATTTCGAACCGCTACGGCTGATTCTCGGGCATAGCCGACGAAGGTATTGACTGAAACGGAACCGAAACAATTTTCCGTCATGCTGGACGGATGTCGATTATCATGCGTCCAAGCCAGGCCTTGCGACTATGGCAACAGGTGGTGTTATCCGAGGTGCGTGACGACGCGCCCGATCTCACTATGCGCCAGACGGCGATCCTGTTCACCATCTATCTCGATCCGCCGCCACACACGGTGCGGGGGTTAGCCGCCCGCCTCAACGTCACCAAGCCGGTGATCACCCGTGCGCTCGATACGATGGGGGCGCTGAAACTGGTGTCGCGCCACCGCGACGAGCTCGACAAGCGCAACGTGCTGGTCAGGCGTACAGTCGAAGGCGCGCTCTTTGTCGAGCGCTTTGGCGATGTTATCATTGCCAGAGCCCAAGAGTTGCCCATTTGAACGAGTTGCCGATTTGACCGCCAGGGATGCCCGCCTCCATGCCTTCCGCTCCGATCTCGCCGACGCCAGGCTGAAAGGCGAGGTTTCCGCCGACCGTTTCGTCGCCGGCCGGCCGGCTCGCATATCAGCCTCCGTGGCCGATGTCCGCAAGGCTCCGCGCCCGGATGCCGGGGTCGATACCCAGCTTCTGTTCGGCGAAGACGTCCTCGTCTTCGAGGACGTTGAGGGCTGGGCCTGGATACAGGCCGAGCGCGACGGCTATGTCGGCTATGTCGCCGACACCGTGCTGGGCGGTCGGGAGCATGCGCCCACCCATGTTGTCTCGGTGCCGCGCACTTTCCTCTATCCGGGACCGGATTTGCGGTTCCCGGTGGGCGGGGAGCTCTCGATGGGGTCATTGGTGGCGGTGACGGGCTCAGCGGAAACGCGCGGCACGCATTATGCTCTGCTGCCGTCCGGCCAGGCGGTCATCTCGGGTCATCTCAGGCCGATCGCCGAGGTTCACCCCGACTACGTCGCGGTCGCCGAGGCGTTTCTCGGCACGCCTTATCTGTGGGGCGGCGTCTCCGGATTCGGCATCGATTGTTCCGGTCTCGTGCAACTTGCAATGCACATGGCTGGCAGGCAAGTGCTGCGCGACACCGACATGCAGGCGGCGACCGTTGGTGAACCGCTCGACCCCGGGCCGGATTTTGCCGGGCTGCGGCGCGGCGACCTGGTCTTCTGGAAAGGCCACGTCGCGATCATGACGGACCCGGAGACCATGATCCACGCCAACGGCCACACCATGCTGGTGTCGCGTGAAGGACTGAGGGAGGCGGTCGCCCGTATCGGCTATCTCTATGGCGGACCGACCGGGTTTCGCCGGCCGTAACGCGAATCGATCACCTTTTGTTCTGATTCTGCTTGGCGATTGCGCGCCGCCGCGCTACCTCTGGCGCGTGACAGAGCAGCCGCGCCTTGCCCAACAGAATGCCGCCGTCGTCCTGCCCGAGCCATTTGTCAAATGGTTTGAGGAAAAGGGCTGGTCGCCGCGCGCCCACCAGATCGATTTGCTGGCCAAAGCCCAGGGCGGCCGGTCGGTATTGCTGATCGCCCCGACCGGCGCCGGCAAGACGCTGGCCGGGTTCTTGCCATCGCTGACCGAACTGGCCGGCCGACCGAGGAGAAGGCCGGGGCAGGCGCATCGAGGCATCCACACACTCTACATCTCGCCGCTGAAGGCGCTGGCCGTCGACATCGAGCGCAATCTCGGCAAACCCGTCGAAGAAATCGGGCTGCCGGTCACCGTCGAGACGCGCACCGGCGACACGCCCGCACACAAGCGCCAGCGGCAGAAGCTGGCGCCGCCCGACATTCTCCTGACCACGCCCGAGCAATTGGCGCTGCTGATTGCTGCGCCCGATGCCATGCGCTTCTTCGAGGACCTGCGCTATGTCGTGCTCGACGAATTGCATTCGCTGGTGACCTCGAAGCGCGGGCATCTCCTGTCGCTCGGGCTGGCCCGGCTGCGCTCGTTTGTGCCCGCACTGCAGACGATAGGCCTGTCGGCGACGGTCGCCGAGCCTGACGAATTGCGGCGCTGGCTGGTCAGTCAGGATCCACCGGGGCCGATGGCCGAACTGATCGTCGTCACTGGCGGCGCCAAGCCCGATATCTCCATTCTCGATTCGGAGGAGCGCGTGCCGTGGGCGGGACATTCGGCCCGCTACGCAACGCCGGAAATCTACAACGAGATCAAGCGCCACAAGACAACCCTGCTGTTCGTCAACACGCGCAGCCAGGCGGAGTTGCTGTTCCAGGAGTTGTGGCGGGTCAACGAGGAGACCTTGCCGATCGCACTGCATCACGGTTCGCTCGACGTCGCGCAGCGCCGGCGTGTCGAAAAGGCAATGGGCGAGAACGCCCTGCGCGCCATCGTCGCCACGTCGACGCTCGACCTCGGCATCGACTGGGGCGATGTCGACCTGGTCGTCCATGTCGGCGCGCCGAAAGGTGCCAGCCGGCTGGCGCAGCGCATCGGCCGCGCCAACCACCGTATGGACGAGCCGTCTAAGGCGATCCTGATACCGGCCAACCGCTTCGAGGTGCTGGAATGCAGGGCGGCGCTCGACGCCAATTATCTCGGCGCCCAGGATACCCCGCCGCTGGTCAACGGCGGGCTCGATGTGCTGGCGCAGCACGTGCTGGGCTGCGCCTGCGGTGCGCCGTTCCATGCCGATGCGCTGTTCGAAGAAGTGCGGACGGCCGCGCCTTATGCCGATCTCGACCGGCCGACATTCGATCGCGTCATCGATTTCGTCGCCACCGGCGGCTACGCCTTGAAGAACTACGAACGTTACGCCCGTATTCGTCTCAACAAGGACGGGCTGTGGCGGGTCTCAAATCCTCGCGTCGCCCAGCAATACCGGCTCAACGTCGGGACCATCATCGAAGTGCCGGCGCTCAACGTCCGCTACGTCCAGGCCGGCAGCAGAGGCGCGGCCTCGCGTGGCGGCCGGGTTCTGGGCAAGATCGAGGAGGCGTTCCTCGAAACGCTGACGCATGGCGACACCTTCATGTTCGCCGGCAAGGTGCTGCGCTTCGAAGGTATCCGCGAGAATGAGTGCTTTGTCTCGAATGCACCCGGCAGCGACGCCAAGGTGCCGTATTACGGTGGTGGCAAATTCCCGCTTTCGACGTACCTGGCCGAACAGGTCCGCGCCATGCTGGACGATCCGCAGCGCTGGAAGAAGCTGCCGGAGCAGGTCGCCGACTGGCTACGCTTCCAGGCCGACAAGTCGGTGCTGCCGAAACGCGACGATCTGCTGGTCGAGACCTTTCCGCGCGGCAACCGCTACTATCTGGTGGCCTATCCGTTCGAGGGCAGGCTGGCGCACCAGACGCTCGGAATGCTGCTCACCCGCCGCCTCGACAGGGCGGGAGCCAAGCCGCTCGGCTTCGTCGCCACCGACTATGCGCTTGCCATATGGTCGCTGGCCGATATGGGCCATATGTTCAGGGCGAAGAAACCGTCGCTGGCTGCGCTATTCGATCAGGACATGCTGGGCGACGACCTCGAAGCCTGGCTCGCCGGCAGTTGGTTGTTGAAGCGCACCTTTCGCAATTGCGCGCTGATCTCGGGATTGATCGAGAAACGCCACCCGGGGCAGGAGAAGAGCGGCCGCCAGGTAACCGTGTCGACGGATCTCATCTACGACGTGCTGCGCAGCCACGAGCCCGACCATATCCTTTTGCAGGCGACGCGTGCCGATGCCGCGACCGGTCTCTTGGATGTCAGCAGACTTGCCGAGATGCTCTCGCGCGTCCAAGGTCGAATCATGCATAAGAACCTCGAGCAGATATCGCCGCTCGCCGTGCCGATCATGCTCGAGATCGGCAAAATGCCGGTGCACGGCGAGGCCGATGACACGCTGCTGATGGATGCAGCCACGCTGGTCGAGGAGGCCATGGGGACGAAATGACTGTCGCGCTCGCCATGGCTGCGCCTCTGGCGGATGCGGGCGCTGTCCGTATCGCCGGCGAACGCGCGATCTGCGACCGTCGCGGCGTGCTCTATTTTCCCGAATTCCGGCTTCTGACCGTATCCGACCTGCATCTGGAAAAAGGCTCATCACTGGCCAGGCGCGGCACGCTGGCCCCACCTTACGACACCGGTGCGACGTTGCTCCGGCTGCAGGCGGTGATCGCCGATTATCAGCCTGCGATCGTTATCAGCCTGGGCGACAGTTTTCACGATGGCGGCGGCGCCGCACGTATGCACGCGAGCTTTCGCCAAAGACTGGAAGGGCTGATGGTCGGGCGCGACTGGTTCTGGGTCGCCGGCAATCATGATCCTGAAGCGCCGGCCGACTTGCCAGGCGAGACCGTGCGCGAGCTGGCCATAGGCTCGCTACTCTTCCGGCACGAGCCTTCGGCGGTGAGAGTGGAAGGCGAGATATCAGGCCACCTGCATCCTTGCGCCCGCATCGTGCAGCAAGGCCGTTCGGTGCGGCGTCGTTGCTTTGCCGGCGATGGCGGCCGCATGATCATGCCGGCTTTCGGCGCCTATACCGGCTCGCTCAACGTGCTCGATCGCGCCTATGCCGGGCTGTTCCGCCGCGAAACGCTGATGGCCTATATGCTTGGCACAGAGCGCATTTTCGCGATTTCCCACGCGATGCTCAGGCCGGGCTGAACCTACCTGCCGTAGTACAAAGTGACCGTGTGCTTGGCCTCGGCGAAGAACAGCCAGCGCTCGACCAGCATTCCGGCGAGTTGGGCGATTGCGGCGAGTATCGACAGTGCTGCCGCATAGGGCCACGGCAAGGCGAACGCCGCGACCAGCAGCAACGCGGGCAAAGCAAAGGCCAGCACCTGCGTGATCTGGCGGAGTTTAGCGCTGTGCTTACGCGCAATGCGAAAACCCATCTCCTTGAGCAGATAGTTTTCCTCGGTATGCGGCCATTCCAGCGACCGCACCGTGCCGCCGGAAAGCCCGGTTGCGGTGTTGGCATTGGTCGGGATCTCCAGCCTGTCATTGTATCGCCAGGTCGCCAGCTTCAAACCCCAGCCGAGCGCGGTCAGCAACAGGGCACCCGCCAGAAGCATATTCGAGCCTGCGGCAAATCCCTGCAGCAGGGCGTTGAGCAGTACGCTGCCGGTCATCGCCGAAAAGACCAGGTAGGCGGGCAGGGTGAAGCGGCTGTGCCACTGGGCAATCGGCTTCAACGACGCGTAGATCATGCCGGTGGTGCAGACGGTTGCGACCGCGCCGATGGCAGCGAGCAGCCCGGCGACAGCCGCCCAGCCGCTCGTACGGCCGAGGACCACCCAGCCAATAGCGAACAACCCCGCCGGCACGAAGGTGGCGACCGAGGCAACACCTTCGCGCGACAGCCATGAGCTACGCCATTGCGAGAAGGCACGCCAGGCGCGTTCGGGCCGGCCGAGATGGCCGGCCGACGACAGCAGGCCTGTCGAGATCAGGCCAAGCGCCAGCCCCATGCCGGTGAGGCCAAGCCAGAAATCGGGCGGGATAAAGCCCTGTCCGGCGAGCACGCCAAGCAGCGCGAGCAGGCCGTAACCGGCGCCCGTGGCCGTGGTGAAAAAGACGACGGAGAAGGCTGGATGCATGAAGGCACGGGTCAGTTCGAAAGCATGCGGTCGACCCAGCCGAGGAAGCCGCCTTCAGCCTGCACCGCTTCAAGCGCTGGCGCCGGCACCGATGCGGCGCGGGTGGTGTGGGCACGTGGCGGCAGATATTTGTTGGTCGGCTTATAGCCCATTTCCGGCATCAGATCGACACCGCCGCGCTCGGCCACCAGTTGCGAGATAGCGGATGCCGGATCGCCCAGATCGCCAAAATGCCGCGCGCTGGTCGGGCAAGCAGCGACGCAGGCGGGCACGCGATCTTCCTCCGCCAGATTGTCGTTGTAGATGCGGTCGACGCACAACGTGCATTTCTTCATCACGCCGACATCGGTGTCGAATTCGCGTGCGCCATAGGGACAGGCCCAACTGCATAATTTACAGCCGATGCATTTGTCCTCGTCGACCAGCACGATGCCGTCCGACGCCCGCTTGTAGGAGGCGCCGGTCGGGCAGACGGTGACGCAGGCCGGTGTCTCGCAATGCAGGCAGGAGCGTGGGAAATTGACCGTGCGCCCACCCATCTCCGTGATGTGCTCATAACTGTGCACCCGATTGAACCAGACGCCGTCGACATTGCCGCCATAGGGGTCGATGTCGGTCAGCGGCGCCATGTGGCCGCCGGTGTTCCATTCCTTGCAGGCGGTAACGCAGGCCTGGCAGCCGACGCAGGTGTCGAGGTCAATGACCAGGCCGAGCTTTTTGTCGGTGTGGGTGGGAAGGCAAGTCATTTGGCAGCTTCTCTTTCCCGACGGAATTCGGCGCCGAAACTAAGCTTATCGGGCGGGGGCTCAAAATGCGGTGGCTGTCGGAACCGCTCGAACTGCGGTTCGGTGAAGCCTGCTTCCTCGTCTGCGCATTTGACGATGCGCACGCGCAGGTCGAACCATGCCGCCTGGCCGGTGACAGGATCGGAATTCGAATAGTGTTTGCCATTCGCATCGGCAGAGGTCTGGTCGCCGATGATGTGGTTGAGCAGGAAGCCGCGATTGGATTCGGCCGCATCATCCTTCAGCCCCCAGCTGCCGCGACGCTTGCCGATCGCATTCCAGGTCCACACCGTATTGGCGTTGACGCCGTCGACCAGCTTGATCTGTCCTTTGACCTTGCCGTTGATGCTCTCGATCCACACCCAGTCGTCATCGGCAAGCCCGAGGCTGGCGGCGGTCCGATTGTGCACGAACAGCCGGTTCTGGCTGGTGATCTGCCTTAGCCACGCATTCTGCCCGCCCCAGGAATGGTACATGTGCATCGGCCGCTGCGTCAGCGCGTGCAGCGGATAGGCTTGGCTGTCGACCGCAGCCTCTTCGAAGGGCGCGTACCAGAACGGCAGCGGATCCATATAGGTCTCGATACGGCTGCGCTCCGCCTCCGGCGGCAGCACCCCGCCATGGCCGCGCGCCGCAAGGCGAAAGCGCTGCATCGGCTCCGAATAGAGTTGGAAGACGATCGGCTCGGCCTTCGGCATGAAGCCCATGCTCTCAGCGAATTCGAGATACGAGCGGTTGGCCATCTTGTAGTAGCGCTGATCGGCGGCGAAGTCCTGGTGCCAGAAGCCGCCATTATCTATGTAGCGTTGCAACTGGTCGGGATTGACCTCGCCCTTGCCGACCGAGGCCCCGTCCTTGCCGCGCCAGCCGGCGAGCGGACCGACACCTGGCGTGCGCTCGTGATTGACGATGTAGTCGGCATAGTCGCGGTATTTGGCGGAGCCGTCGTCGTCAACGAAGCCGGGCAGGCTGAGCCGCGCGCCGAGTTCGATCAGCACCGTCTGGAACGGCCTGACGTCGCGGTCCGGCTCGACGACGGGATGGCGGATCGCGTCGCCCGGCCCGTTGGCATGGCTGATCGGCCGGTCGAGCAGACTGATACAGTCATGACGCTCGAGATAGGTCGTGTCCGGCAGCACCAGATCGGCAAAAGGTACGGTCTCGGAATAATAAGCGTCGGAATAGATGATGAACGGAATCTTGTACTCGCCCGACGCATCGATATCGGTCAGCATCGCCATCGTCTCGACCGTATTCATCGACGAGTTCCAGGCCATGTTGGACATGTACATGAACAGAGTGTCGATCTTGTAGGGATCGCCCGCCCAGGCGTTACGAATGACCGTGTGCATGAGCCCATGGGCGGCCAGCGGCGCGTCCCAGGAGTATGCCTTGTCGATACGAACAGGCTTGCCGCCTTCATCGATCAGCAGGTCCTCCGGTCCGCAGACGAAGCCGAGCGGCATGCCTTCGAGCGGTGTCATCGGCTTCACATTCTTGCCGGCGGGCTTTGGAGCCGGCGGCGCGGGCCGCGGATAAGGCGGTTTGAAGCGGAAGCCGCCCGGCGCGTCCACCGTGCCGAGAAGCACCTGAAGCAGATGAATGGCGCGGCAAGTGTGAAATCCGTTCGAATGGGCCGAGATGCCGCGCATCGCATGCATCGACACCGGCCGACCCTTGATGGTCTCGTGCCGGCGGCCGGCCCAGTCCGTCCAGGCCACCGGCAATTCGATTTGCTGTTCGAAGGCGACATGGGCGAGTTCTGCGGCAATGCGTCGGATGGTGTCGGCGGAGATGCCGCACCGGTCAGCGACGGCGTCCGGTGAATAGCTCTCGTCCAGATAACGGTCGGCGACGAGTTGGAAGACTGGCACGCAGCGGCGGCCGTCGACGAGAACGCTGCCGGTCAATGCGGGCTTCGCGTCGGCATCGCTGGCATTGACAGGCATCTTCGCCACCCTGTCCCAAGCCAGCGGATTGCCGTCGCCATTGCGCATGAACAGCCCGTCATCGACAGCTCCAGGCTCCTGAACGACCAGGATGTGGGCATTGGTGTAGCGCAAGAGGTACTCGAGATCGATGCGGCCAGCCTTCAGCAATTCGTGGATGAGGGCGAACACGAACAGGCCGTCGGTGCCGGGCCGGATGCCGATCCAGTCGTCGGCAATCGCGTTGTAGCCGGTGCGGCAGGGATTGATTGAAACCACCTTGGCGCCGCGCGCTTTGAGCTTGCCGAGGCCGATCTTGATCGGATTGGAATCATGGTCTTCGGCAACCCCGAACAGCATGAAATACTTGGTGTTGTCCCAGTCGGGCTCGCCGAACTCCCAGAACGAGCCGCCAATCGTGTAGAGGCCGCCGGCTGCCATGTTCACCGAGCAGAAACCGCCATGGGCCGCGAAGTTCGGCGTGCCGAACTGGCTCGCCCACCAACCGGTCAGCGATTGCGACTGGTCGCGGCCGGTGAAGAAGGCGAGTTTCTTCGGATCGGTCTGGCGGATGTTGGAAAGCCGTTCTGTCGCGATCGACAAAGCTTCCTCCCACTCGATCTCGCGGAACTCGCCCGAGCCGCGCAGTCCGGTGCGCAGCAATGGTTTCGTCAGCCGCGCCGGGCTGTAATGCTGCATGATGCCGGCGCTGCCTTTGCCGCACAGCACGCCGCGATTGACCGGATGATCCTTGTTGCCGTTGATATACCGAACCTTGCCGTCTTTGATATGGACGTCGATGCCGCAGCGGCAGGCGCACATATAGCAGGTGGTCTTGGCGATGCTGTCGGAGACATCAGGCGAAGTATCGACGCCGTCGCCTTCAGCGGGGGCGCGCGTATCGGCAAGCGGCCGTTGTGATGGTGCCGAATTGGCTCCGCGCAGCAGGTTGTTGGTCATGATCCGGTGATGCTCTTGCGCTCCGCGAACTTGGCTCTCGTCTTCGGGCCAGGGCCGCGCATGTAATGCTCTTCCGGCCGATAGCGTTCACCCAAGAGCCGCCGCCGCAGGCTGCGGGTCCAGTGCGCAAACACCGATTTGAACCGCCCCACCAATTCTACCCTCGACTGCTCTGGCGCGACTTTTTTCCAATTTCGGGCCAAAATTTAGAACAAAGCAACCGATCCGTCTAACAACTTGCTCTTGTAATTCTAATCGGAGTTGCTTCTTAATTGCTGGCATGACTCTGGACCAATTGCGGATCTTCGTCGCCGTCGCCGAACGGGCGCACATGACCAAAGCGGCCGAGTTGCTGGGCATCTCACAGTCGGCCGCATCCGCCGCGATCCGCTCGCTCGAACAGCAGCATGGCGTCCAGTTGTTCAACCGAGTGGGCCGCAATATCGAGCTCGCCGAGACCGGACGCCGATTCTTGCCCGAGGCCAAGGCGGTCCTCGAGCGGACTGCGGCCGCCCACAATGTGCTGGAGCATGTCTCGCAGACGATATCAGGCAGTCTCTCGATCGCTGCCAGCCAGACCATCGCCAGTTACTGGCTGCCGCGCCGGCTCGCCTCTTTCCACGAAGCCTATCCTGCCGTCAGGCTGAGCGTGAGCATTGGCAACACCAGGCAGGTAGAGACCAATGTACTTGATGGCGCAGCCGATTTTGGCCTGGTCGAGGGGCGCACCGAATCCGACATTTTGCGGCGTGCCAAGGTCGATACCGATCGCATGATGCTGGTCGTGGCGCGCTCGCACCCTGAGATCGCGGAAGTTTCGCCTGGACATCCCGACCTTGGCGGGCTTCGCTGGATCATTCGCGAAGGCGGGTCGGGCACGCGCGAGGCGCTGGAGGACCTTGCCCGACGCGACGGGGTTTCGTTCGCGGACCTGCAGATATTCCTGGTATTGCCGAGCAATGAGGCTATTCGCCAGGCGGTCGAGGCTGGCGCCGGCGCCAGCATCATCTCGGAACTCGTCGTCGCCCGCGCGGTCGCCGAAGGCAGCCTGCGTTCTGTGCCGGTCGATCTGCCGAAGCGCGAATTTGCCATGATCACGCATCGCGACCGGCAGCCAAGCCTGGCCCAGATGGCGCTCAAGGCGCATCTCGGCGGCAAAGCTGAGAGATCCGCGCCGCTTTAAGCCGATCAGCCGAACTTCCGCTGCGCGTCGAGCGCCAGCCCAAGCCCGACCGAGCCGAACACATCGCCTTCGATTACCGACGCCTGCGGCACCAGCGCCAGGATCTGCTGCCTGGCCAGCGGGATCGCGGTCGATCCGCCGGTCAAGAACACCGCGGTGATATCCGAGGCCTTCACCTGTGCGTCGCGGATGGTCTGCTCGACCGTAGCCGCAACACGCTCAATGTCCCTGGCTATGGTGGCTTCGAGACTCTTGTGCGTGATTTCTGCCGTGAACCTCACCTCCGGCAGCGCGACCTCGACATCGGCCGACGATCGGTCCGTCAGCTCGATCTTGGCCTTTTCGACCAGCGCCGCCAGCGCGTGGCCGTAACGATGCTCGACGATGTGGATGATGCGGTCGACCAGGTCTGCGCGCTCCGCCTCATAGCGGATCTGGCGCAGATGCGTCATCGCCCTTGCGGTATAGACCAGGTTGATGCGCTGCCACGTCGCCAGGTCGATGAAGTAGCTCGCCGGCAGATTGCGTTTGCCATCCTTGGTCGGTGAGAGATGGCCGAGCTGCGGCATCACATGGGCGATGCTCAACAGCCGGTCGAAGTCGGTGCCGCCGATGTGGATTCCGCGGCTGGCCAGGATGTCGTCTTTGCGGTCAAGCGAGCGGGCGCGCTCGGGCGAGACCCGCACGATTGAGAAGTCGGACGTGCCGCCGCCCATGTCGACGATCAGCGCCAGTTCCTCGCGCGTCACCTTTTGTTCGTAGTCGAGTGCCGCGGCAATCGGTTCGAACTGGAAGGCGATGTGCTTGAAGCCGTGGGCACGAGCGGCATTTTCGAGTTCGTGCTCCGCCTTGGCGTCGGCCTCGGCATCGTCGTCGACGAACTGCACGGGCCGTCCCAGCACGACGCTGTCGACCGCGTCATGGGCTTCTTCTTCCAGCTTCTTTTTCAGATGGCCGACGAACAGGCCGACAATCTCCATGAAGCCGATCGAGCGCGCCTTGATGCGCGTCTTTTCGTGGGCGAGCGAGCTGCCGAGCACACTCTTCAACGAGCGCATCAGGCGGCCTTCGATACTGTCCGTATAGTTGGCAAGGGCGCGTCGCCCGAAATAGGTGCGGTTGTCCTCGAAATTGAAGAATACCGCACTTGGCAGCGTGACCTGGCCGTCTTCCAACGCCACCAGCCGCGGCTGCCCGTTCCTGACCACGCTCACGGTGGAATTCGAAGTGCCGAAGTCGATACCGGCAAATGCTGGTCGCATCGTGCGTTCCTGTAGTTCTGATTTGGGGAGCAGCAGCTCGTATCCGGTCGAGCCGGGGGTCGCGGTCTAACCCATACCCTCGGAAAGGGAAACCACTTTTACGAGAGTTCAGTCTTTCCTGAACACCAGTCTTCCGAGCCAGCCGGTCAGCATGGCCAGCGATACGGCAAAGACGCCGTAGAGGAAGGAATAGTCGTGCGCGACGCGGAAGATCGACTGTTCGAAACCGGACTTGCGGATTTCGAGCTGGGCGGAGCTTTCCTTGATGAACAGGCCGCTCTTGAACAGGAAGGCGCGGGCCTTATGGGTGCCGACCGGAACGTTTGGGGCGAGCCTGACGGTGGCGCGGAACAGGTTCTGCGACAGGAACTGCACACCGCCGACATTCTCGCTGTAGAGGCCGGTCGCCGCCTTGCGTTCGCGCAGCGCGGCGGTGAACTCCTCGATTGTCGCCGGGCTGTCCTCCGCGTCGGCCGGCTGCAAATAGAGGTTGGAGGCGCCAAGCGACAGCTGCTTGTAGCTGTTCGGATCGGTGACGTCCTGCAGCGGCCGCGTCGTCGCCACCGAATAGGAGACAGGTACGTTTTTGAAGGTCTCCGACTCCAGATTGACCCAGACGCCGAGCACCCGGTCCTTGCGGCGCACGACGACCGGCCGAGCCGGGCCTTCCAGCACGACGATCACGTCGTAGCGCCCTTGCCGCGCGACAAGCGGATCGGCATTTTCCAGTGAGCCGAAAATGGTCAGGTCGGCGCCGGAAAAGCCGGCGGTAATCGAGACATTGTCGGTGGAAAGGCCGATCTGGATGTTTTCGGTCAGTGGCGCCTGCGCCTTCGCCGGTGGCGCAGCAGCCAGCAGCGACAGCAAGGCGGCGGCCGCGAGCGTCCTTAGGCCGGCCATCAGCTCAGGCCCACGCCGGACAGAGAATAGAGATTGGGCGGCGTGACGAAAAGATCGATGGCAAGCCGGATGGCTACCGCCAGCACGAGCAGCGCCAGCAGCGCCCTGAGTTGCTCGCCCCGCAGCCTCTGACCAGCCTTGGCGCCATATTGCGCGCCGGCGACGCCGCCTGCCATCAACAGGAAGGCGAGCATGACGTCGACCGTCTGGTTGGTGGTGGCGTGGACCAGCGTGGTGTAAGCCGAGGTGAAGATGATCTGGAACAGCGAGGTGCCGATGACGACGTTGGTCGGCACTTTCAAAAGGTAGATCAGGGCCGGCACCATGATGAAGCCGCCGCCGACGCCCATGATCGAGGACAGGAAGCCAATCGCCGCGCCCAGCCCAAGCACCGGAATGACGCTGACGAAGAGCTTCGAGGCCCTGAACCGCATCTTCAGCGGCAGGCGGTGGATCCAATTATGCTGGCCGGATTTCTTCAACACCGGTGCGGCGCCGCTGCGAGTGGCGCGCAGCGCATTGACACTCTCGACCAGCATCAGTCCGCCGACGGTGCCGAGCAGCACGACGTAGAGCAGCGAGATGAACAGGTCGAGCTGGCCGAGCCGGCGCAGCAGCGCAAAGACATAGATACCACCGGTCGAGCCGACGATGCCGCCGGCTAAAAGCACGCCGCCGAGCTTGAAGTCGAGCGTGCCGCGCTTCATGTGCGACAGGGCGCCGGAGAAGGAGGAAGCGATGACCTGGTTGGCGCCGGTGGCGACCGCGATTGCCGGCGGTATGTTGTAGAAGATCAGCAGCGGCGTAATGAGAAAGCCGCCGCCCACGCCGAACATGCCCGACAGGAAACCCACCGCCGCACCCATGGCCAGCAGCACGAAGATGTTGACGGAAATTTCCGCGATCGGGAGATAGATGCCCACCCGTCAGTCTCGATCAGTTTGCCTCCTGGCGAATGCAACCGTTGCGGGCATTTTGCGTCAGAAGGCTATCTCGTTCTTGCGCCGGCCGGGCCGTGAAGTCAAACTTCGCCGCACCGCCGAAACAAAAAACAACTCAATCAGTTAACAGGCAAATCTGTGGCAAGGGCGTCGCGGAAACGACGCATCCGCCGTTATTTACGCGCAAGCAGCGCCTTGACCAGCTTTTCGTCGATCGCGCCGGTTGCCTTCATATCGTTGTCGGCCTGGAAGGCCATGATCGCGTTCTTGGTTTTCTGGCCCATCATGCCGTCGGGATTGCCGGCCTCGTAGCCGTTCTTGTTGAGAATGCGCTGGATGTTCTGGACCGCTTTCTTCATGTCGATGCCGGCGGTCGTCTGCGGTGTTCCGTCCTGCCACGATTCAGGAACGTCGGCCGAATTGGCGGCTGGATCGAGCGGCTTGGCCTTCCACAGTTCAGCCGCGGCCCGCGCACGCTCCAGCTGCTCGGGCCTCAGCGCCTTGGCGATCTCGTCGCGCTTGGCCGCCGCATCCTTGTCGCCGGTCTTGGCGACGAGTGCGAACCATTTGTAGCTCTCCTCAAGGTTCCGCTTCATGCCGACGCCCTTCGCCGCGAGGATGCCGAGATTGAACTGGCTATCCTTGACACCGAGATCCGCCGCCGCCTGGAACCAGCGCGCTGCCGATTCATTGTCGGTCACGCCATCCGCCGCCATCGCAAACAGCACGGCAAGATTGTGCATCGCGCTGGCATTGCCCTGCGCTGCGGCAAGCTGGTACCAGGTTTTCGCTTTCTTGATGTCGCGTGCGACGCCGATGCCCTTCTCGTAGAAATTGCCGATGCGGTATTCTGCCGGTGCGAAACCGAGTTCGGCAGCTTTCTCATACCATTTGGCCGCCGCCGCCATGTCTTCTTTGACGCCGCGAGACTCGGCGTAGCGCGAGCCGATCTCGAACAGCGCCTTGGCGTCTCCGCCGGCCGCTGCATCGCGCAGGGCGGCCGGACCGGCATCGGCCGGAACGTCGATCTTGGCAACGCCTGCCGCGGCAGCATCCGCCGGCGGCACCGTGCCGGTCGTGTCCTGCGTCGCAGCGGTGGCTATAGCAGGCGCGGCAGCCATTGGCTCGGCGTCGCTGGCCGTCGCCGCTGCCGGCGCGGGCACTGCGGCCGCGGTGTCTTGCGCCGCCAGGTCAGCGGGCGCCGCGGAAGCCGAGGGCGCCGTCGATGTCTCGGCTGCCGGTGTAGCGGGGCCGGTTTGTGCCGCCGCGTCGTCCTTGGTCATCGATGCGGATGGCTCTGCCTGCCTGACCGTGGGCGACGGCGCGCTCTCCTGTGTTGTCGTCTGCGCGTCCGCCTTCGGCTCGCTGGCAACGCTGGCCAAAGCGGTTTCCGCCGGCTGTACGGCCACGGCCGGTGCCGCCTCATTGTCGGTGACTTCGACCGGGTCGGAGAAGAAGGCTTTGCCCAGTTGCAGGCCGGCAAGCGCCAGCATGATGGCGATTGCCCCCATCAGGATCGGCTTGCGCCGCGCCTTGAGCAGGTCGCCGATCCTGAGTGCCTTGACCGGGCCTTTCATCGTCGACTGGCGCTTGAGGGCGTCCGCCTCGGCGGCCGCCGCTTGCGCAGCCCGTCTGGCTGCCGCGATGAAGTCCGATTTCGCCGCCTCAGCGCCGCCTTCCCGGGTCGGCTGCCCGCGCTCGTCGCGCACGCGCTTCATGATGGCGCTGAGGTCGGGTGCGCCGGAGCCGGGTTCCAGTGGCCGGTTGGCGAGCTTGGGGTCGAGGGGCTCGTCGAGATCGACGCTCGGTACCTCGGCGCTCTGCGCCGAGCCTGCAAGCGGCGGCATCTCGGCGTCCTTCTTGCCCTTCAAGGCGCGCGCCAGCCCGCCTAACATCGATTTCCTGCCGCCGCCTTGCTCGGTTTTTTCACGCGTCGTGTCTGAACCGAGAGCCGCCAGGGCTGCTGCGGCGGCGGCCTCGGCTGGCGTACGCGGACCTGGCTCGTCGCGCACGAGCGCCGCGGCGCGGCCGTCGAGATCGGCCATGCTGCCCGTCAACGGCAGCGGCTGGTCGAGGTCCATCGACGGTGCGTCCTGCACCGAGATCTTGGATGGCCGGCCGAAACGCTTGCTCAACTCCGCGCTTGCCGGTTCGCCCGTCTCCAATGAACCAAGCCTGTCAACGATCTTGAGCAGCGTATCGTGGATAGCCTCGAACGTTCTCGAATTGCGCTCGTCCGAACGGCGCGTCAGTGCCTCGAGCGTCTTCAGGTCCTGGGCGAGGCCGGTAACGGCCGCCGTGTTGGCGCTTGATCCGGCCAGTGAGCGGACGGCGCTCTCAGCCGCCTCGCGCGCCGCGCCGAGGATGGAATCGCGGGTTCCGGCCAGCGACTTCTCGATTTCGTTGAGACGCGGGCTGATGTCGTCGAATTCCGGCAGCGGCGTGCCGGGCTTGGAAAGATGCGCCGTCAGGCCGGCGACCTGCGCTTCAAGGCTGCGGATCAACGCCGGGTCGATGCTGGCGACCTGTGCCGCGGACGAATCCAGCCGGCTTGAGATGTCTTCGAGCCGGCTCTCCAGGCCACGGATCGCCGCCTCGTTGGCGGGATCTGGAACGCGCGTCTCAATCCGCTTGGCCAGCGCGGTGAAGCGGGCGTCGATGGCATCCATAATGCCGGCGCTATCGACCTGCGGCATGCGCTGGTCCAGCCTGTCGGCGACCTCGTCCAACCGGCGCTCAAGGTCGCGAAACAGCATGTTGCCTTGTTCGATTGCGTCGCCCTGGCGACGTTCCATCATGCTGGACAGCACGTCGAAGCGCTGCTCGAGCCCCTGGAAGATGTAGTCGGCGTCGGGCATGGCAGGTGCGTGGTCGATCTTGTCGGCAATAAGCGCGACTTGCCTGGCAAGGCGCTCCATCGCCTGTTCCGGCAGATTGGCTCGGCCGGCCAGTTCATCCACGCGGCTCGACAATGTGTTGAGACGGTCAATGACCTCCCGACCCGGACGATCCTGCGACACTTCTTCGATTTGCTGGGCCAGTGAATCGATCCGCTTCTCGATGCGTTCGAAGGGCTCGGGGTCGAACGAATTGGCTTGCGCGGCAACCGTCGAGGCGACGATCGCGCGGGAAATCTCGTCGAGCCGCTCGTCGATCTGACTGAATGTGTCGCCGCCGCGATTGTCCTGCTGGCGGGCGAAATGGTCGACCGCTCCGGCAAGCGTGCGGACCTTTTCCTCGAGCGAGCGCAGCGACAGCGATTCCGGCAGATTGCTGACGGCATTGCTGATCTGTTCGAGCCGCTCCGTCAGCGCCGACAGGCCGGGTGCATCGGAACGCTTGCGCTGATCGGCCTCGACGCGATCCTCGAAAGCGTTCCAGCGGCGGTCGAAATCGTCCCAGCGGCGTCCGACCGCCTGCACGCTCTCCTCGCGCGCCAGCGTATCGAGCGCGGCTTTGACCTGCTCAAGCTCGAGCCGCAGCATATTGACGCTTCTGTCGTCGCTTTTTTCGGCCAGTGTCTGGATGGCGCCGGAAAGCCGCTCGAATTCGACGCTGAGTTCGGCGCTGCCTTTGCCGCCGCCATTTGACTGGAAGGCTCGCCCAATATTCTTGCGCAGTACCTCGAACTCGCGTTGCAGGCCGGAGGTCATCTGCTGGCGCAAGTCTTCGCGCAGGCCGCGCAATTCCCCGGCGATCTTGCCGGCTAGGGCGACGCTGTCCTCCTGGCCGCGCACCCGGTCGATATCGCGGGCGATCGCCTGGTAATTCTGGTCGAAAGCCGCTGCTGGACCTTTCGGCCGCTGCGCGCGTGGATCCTCATACCGGCGCTGCTGGCCATAGGGTTGGGCGCTGGGATAGCGTGGTTCTGCCGCTGGTCGGCGCGGATCGGGGTGGCTTGCCGTCTCCTCGCGCGTCCGCTCCAGCCGCTGCTCCAGAGTTTCCAGGGAGCGGTTGAGCTCTTCAAGCGTCGTGTGCGGCCGGCGTTGCCTGCCGGCGTTGAGTGTATCGAGGTAGGACCGCTTGCTGTTCATCAATGCGCCCGTTTCAGAATTGCTGGCTTTCACCAGGTTCCCAAAGTCCTGCCGGGACGAACGCGACTGCCTGGCTTGTTGCAGTGGAAGACGAGCTTCCCGGGTCTCATCCGCGCTCCGAAAAACCGTGAAAAATTCAGTACAGGATAGACACGGGTAACCGACATGCGCACATTTCGCCCCAACGTGGTAAACAACGCGTTAACCAAGCTTAAGAAGTTGCAACTTTGTCGGCTGGCTGCCGACGGCGCCGGGTGTCTTTTTTGGACGCGCAAAAGACGTTGTAGAATTTTGATCAGCCGCATGATCGCTCCCGAAATCGGCAACGACCTTTTAGGTTGTCCGCTGGTGCTGCGGCATAAAGTTGCAAGACCAGAACGCTCTTGCGTGGTGAGGCGGCTATCGATATAGAATTGACGTAAACGTAAATGAGCGGATTACGCCGTTTGCGATTTGTTTGTTGAAACCACGAGTGGAAGCACGCCCCCGCTTTCACTCAGGCGACGCAAGGTCCGCGACCGCGACGCCACCAGACGGGGAAAGCCAGTGACCATGAAACTTATTTCGCCCGGCCAAGCCGCGGCCAACACCAACGATATGTCGAGCGAAGCCGGTGAAGAGCTTGTCCGCATCGGCGAAATGGCCAAGAAATATGGAGTGACGCTGCGTACGCTGCGTTTCTATGAGGACAAGGGTCTGCTCAACCCGCAGCGCGACGGCTCGACCCGTCTCTATACACGCCGCGACAGGGCCCGGCTGAAGCTGATCCTGCTTGGCCGCAAGGTCGGGTTCTCGCTGCGTGACGTCAAGCAGATGATGGACCTCTACGATCCGAACGGCTCCAACACCAAGCAATTGCGGCTGGCGCTCGACAAGTCGGAGAAGCAGCTTGCCCGTCTGCAGAAGCAGCGGGCGCTGATCGACGACGCCATCAGCGAACTGAGTGCTTCGATGTCGACCGTCCGGCAAATGCTGATCGAGCGCTCGACGCCGCAGGCCAGCGTAGCGAGCTAAACTAAGCTTTCGATTTGTGACGAATAAGAGCCGCGTGGCTTTCGCTGCGCGGTTCTTCGTCGTTTGCCGTGCTTTGTCGTTTGTCGTCCTGGCGCGCGGGAGAAAATTTGCCGCACCGCCGAATTGACGTTTACGCAAACGTCAATATTTGTTATCTCGACCACAACGTTGGTCCGTCTGCCATCCTCATATGCTGGGGCTGATTTCGGGGCCAAGACCGCATGGTGGAGGAAACGCATGCCGATCTACAGAGCGCCGGTCCGGGACACGCTGTTCGTGCTGAACGAAGTGCTGGGATATCAGCGTTATTCCAATCTTCCCGGATTTTCCGACGCGACGCCGGATGTGCTCGAGGCCATCCTTGCCGAGGGCGCGAAGCTCGCCGAAAACGTGATGCAGCCGCTGAACCGCGTTGGCGACGTGGAAGGCTGCATGCGCCATGACGACGGTTCGGTAACGACGCCGAAAGGCTTCAAGGAAGCTTTCGACCAGTATCGCGAAGGCGGCTGGATGGGGCTCGCGGCACCTGTCGAGTTTGGCGGGCAAGGGTTGCCCTACGCGGTGCACACTGCGGTTGCCGAATACATGGTGTCGGCCAATATGTCGCTGATGATGTATGCCGGCCTGACGCAAGGCGCGATCGCTGCGATCATCACCCATGGCACCAAAGAGCAGAAGGCAACATGGTTGCCGAAGCTAGTCGAGGGCGCCTGGACCGGCACCATGAACCTGACCGAGCCACACTGCGGAACCGATCTTGGCTTGCTGCGCACCAAGGCCGTCCCCAATGGCGACGGCACCTACAGGATCTCCGGTCAGAAGATCTTCATCTCGGCCGGCGAGCATGACATGTCGGACAATATCGTCCACCTGGTGCTGGCCCGTATCGAGGGCGCGCCGGATGGCGTGAAGGGCATCTCGCTGTTCATCGTGCCGAAGCTCAAGCTCGATGCCTCAGGCAATCCGGGCGAGAAGAACACCGTCTCCTGTGGCTCGATCGAGGAGAAGATGGGTATCCATGGCAACTCGACCTGCGTCATGAATTACGACGACGCTGAAGGCACGCTGCTCGGCGAGGCCAATGGCGGGCTGAAAGCAATGTTCACCATGATGAATGAGGCGCGGCTTGGCGTCGCCCTGCAGGGACTTTCGCTATCTGAGGTTGCCTACCAGAATGCGGTTTCCTACGCCAAGGATCGTCTGCAGGGCCGCTCGCTGTCAGGGCCGAAGGCGCCGGACAGGAAGGCCGATCCGATCATCGTCCATCCGGACATCCGCCGCAGCCTGATGACCATGAAGGCTTTCAACGAGGCCGGCCGCGCGCTGGCGCTGTGGACGGCGATCAAGTCCGACATCGCTCACCGCTCCGGTGACGACAAAGATCGCCAGGTCGCAGACGACTACACCGGCCTGATGACGCCGGTGGTCAAAGGCGTGCTCACCGACAAGGGGTTCGATCATGCGGTAATGGCGCAGCAGGTCTTCGGCGGCCACGGCTATATAGAAGAGCACGGCATGAGCCAGTTCGTCCGCGATGCGCGCATCGCCATGATCTATGAGGGTGCCAACGGCATCCAGGCGCTCGACCTCGTCGGCCGCAAGCTGGCCTTGAATGGCGGCCGCGCGGTCCAGGCTTTCTTTAAGGAAGTCGGAGAGTTCTGCGAGGAAAACCGCACCGACGAGACGATGGCGCCCTTCACCAAGGCGCTGAAGAAGGGCCTCAACGATCTGCAGACGGCGACGATGTGGCTGGTGCAGAACGGCATGGCCAAGCCCGATAACGCCGGTGCCGCCTCGACCGATTACATGCATCTCTTCGGCCTGGTGGCGCTGGGCTATATGTGGGCCCGGATGGCCAGGGTGGCCGCAGCGAAATTGGCGAATGGCGCCGACGGCGCTTCGTCTTTCTACGACCACAAGCTGGTGACGGCGCGCTTCTTCATAGAGCGGATCATGCCGGAGACGTCGGCGCATCTTGCCCGCATCTCCAGCGGTGCCGACACATTGATGACACTGCCGGCGGAAGCGTTCTAGCTTCGGCGTTCCCCTCCCCCTCGAGGGGAGGGTGGCCCGAAGGGCCGGGAGGGGGTCCTGCGTGCAGTGCGCCGACCTCCATTCTGGTGCATGCCTTGGAGGAAAATGATCGCAATGCCGTGGCACATGGCGCAGGTTGTAATAGATAAGGTCAAGCAAGTCATCGGCGACCCCACCCGGCCGCTTCGCGGCCACCCTCCCCTCGAGGGGGAGGGGAACGTCGGCGCGAGGGAGAAACCATGACCCACCCCGCCGAAATCCTTGGCCTTCCCAAGCCCGCCTGGGCGGCGGACGAGGTCGGCATGCTTTACGACATGGCGCACCGCTTCATGTCGGAAGAGATCGCGCCGCGTTACGACGAGTTCGAGAAGAACGAAATGGTCGACCGCGAGAGCTGGCTGAAGGCGGGTGCTGCCGGCCTGCTCTGCGCCTCTATGCCGGAGGAATATGGCGGATCGGGCGGCACCTTCGCGCATGAGAGCGCCATCATCGAGGCGATCGGCCATGTCGGCGTCGACGGGTTCGGCATTGGCCTGCACAATTCGATCGTTGCCCCCTACATCCTCCATTACGGCTCGGACGAGCAGAAGAAGAAATGGCTGCCGAGGCTGGCGACCGGCGAGCTGATCGGCGCCATCGCCATGACCGAGCCCGGTGCGGGCTCCGACCTTCAGAGCGTCAAGACGCGCGCCGAAAAGGACGGCAACCAGTACAAGCTCAACGGCTCGAAGACCTTTATCACCAACGGCCAGCTCGCCAATTTCATCATCGTCGTTGCCAAGACCGATCCTGAGAAGGGCGCCAAGGGCATCTCGCTGATCGTCGTCGAGACTGACGAGGTGGAAGGTTTCGAGCGCGGCCGCAACCTCGACAAGATCGGCCTCAAGGCCAACGACACGTCGGAACTGTTCTTCAACGACGTGCGTGTGCCGACCTCGAACCTGCTCGGCAACGAGGAAGGCCAGGGCTTTGTCCAGTTGATGCAGCAATTACCGCAGGAGCGGCTGCAGATCGGCACCACTGCTATTGCCATGGTCGAGCGGGCGCTGGCGCTTACCATCGACTACGTCAAGGAGCGCAAGGCCTTCGGCAAGGCCATCATCGAATTCCAGAACACCCAGTTCAAACTTGCCGAATTGAAGACCGAGGCGACCATCGGCCGCGTCTTCTATAATGACTGCGTTGCCCGCCACATCAACGGCGGCCTCGACCCGGTGACCGCGTCTATGGCCAAATACTGGCTGTCGGACCTGCAAGGAAAAGTCGTCGACGAATGCCTTCAATTGCATGGCGGCTATGGCTACATGAATGAATATCCGATTGCGCGCATGTTCCGCGACGCCCGCGTCCAGCGCATCTACGGCGGCACCAACGAGATCATGAAATTGCTGATCGGGCGCTCGCTCTGAGCGAGTTTCAGCAAACCCAAGGAGCAGGAAAATGGCCGAAGCTTATGTCTATGATGCCGTGCGCACGCCGCGCGGCAGGGGCAAGAAGGATGGCTCGCTGCACGAAGTGCCGGCGGTGCGGCTCGGCGCCAAGGTGCTCGAGGCCATCCGCGACCGCAACGGGCTGGACACCGGCACCGTCGACGACATCATCTTCGGTTGTGTCGATCCGGTTGGCGAGGCGGGTGCGGTCATTCCACGTGCCGCCGCTTTCGAGGCCGGCTACGACACCAAGGCGCCTGGCATGCAGATATCGCGCTTCTGCGCCTCGGGCCTCGACGCCATCAATTTCGGCGCCGCCAAGATCGCACAGGGCGCCGACGAGATCGTCATTGCCGGTGGCATCGAATCGATGTCGCGCGTCGGCATGGGCGCCTCCGGCGGCGCCTGGTTCATGGACCCATCGGTCGGCCTGCCCGGCTGGTTCGTGCCGCAAGGAATCTCGGCCGACCTGATCGCCACCAAATACGGCTTTTCGCGCGACGACGTCGATGCCTACGCGGTCGAAAGCCAGAAGCGTGCCGCCAAGGCGTGGGGCGAGGGCCGCTTCAAGAATTCGGTGATCTCGGTCAAGGACCAGAACGGCCTGACCATCCTCGACCATGACGAACATATGCGGCCCTCGACCGACATGCAGTCGCTGGCCGCGCTCAACCCGTCCTTCGTCATGCCCGGCGAAATGGGCGGCTTCGACGCCGTCGCCGTGCAGAAGCATCCCGAGGTGGAACAGGTCAACCACGTCCACCATGCCGGCAATTCCTCCGGCATCGTCGATGGCGCGGCGGCCGTGCTGCTCGGCTCGAAAAAGGCGGGAAAGACGCTCGGCCTCAAGCCGCGCGCACGCATCCGTGCGTTCGCCAACATCGGCTCCGAACCGGTGCTGATGCTGACCGGCCCCGTCGACGTCACCGAGAAGCTGTTGAAGCGGGCGAAGATGAAGCTGTCGGACATCGACCTGTTCGAGCTCAACGAGGCCTTCGCTTCGGTGGTGCTGCGCTACATGCAGGCTTTCGACATTCCGCATGACCGGATCAACGTCAATGGTGGGGCCATCGCCATGGGCCATCCGCTCGGCGCCACCGGTGCGATGATCTTCGGTACGGTGCTGGACGAATTGGAACGCCGCGACCTCAACACCGCGCTGGTGACGCTTTGCATCGGCGCCGGCATGGGCACTGCAACGATCATCGAACGCGTCTGACGGAGAGAGATGATGAGCTACACCAATTTCACCCTCGACATCGACGCCGACGGCATTGCGCTGGTCACCTGGGACATGCCGGACCGTTCGATGAACGTCTTCACCGAGGAGGTGATGCTCGAACTGAATACCATCGTCGACAAAGTGGCGAGCGATGCAGCGATAAAGGGCGCGGTGATCACCTCCGGCAAGGATACGTTCTCGGGCGGCGCCGACATCACCATGCTGCAGAAGATGCTGGCGACCTTCGCCGCCGACAAGGCGAAGGACCCGGAGAAGGCGACCAAGGCGCTGTTCGACAATGCGGGCACCATGAACGGCCTGTTCCGTAAGCTGGAAACTTCGGGAAAGCCATGGGTTTCGGCGATCAACGGCACATGCATGGGTGGCGCGTTCGAATTGTCGCTCGCCTGCCATGGCCGTGTCGCGGCCGATTCAGACAAAGTGAGGATGGCGCTTCCCGAAGTGAAGATCGGCATTTTTCCGGGCGCCGGCGGCACCCAGCGCGTGCCACGGCTGACCGACCAGCAGCAGGCGCTGCAAATGCTGACGTCCGGCCAGACGCTGTCGCCTCAGAAGGCCAAGTCGATGGGCCTGATCCATGAGATTGCCGAGCCGGACAAGCTGGTCGAAACCGCCAAGGCGATGATCAGGAACGGCTTGAAGCCGGTGGCGCCATGGGATGAAAAGGGCTTCAAGCTGCCCGGCGCCCCGATCTATTCGGTGGCCGGTGCCAATCTGTGGCCCCCGGCCATCGCCATTCTGCGCCGAGAGACCTATGGCAATTATCCCGCCGCTGCCGCCATCCTGAAATGCGTCTATGAGGGCCTGTTGGTGCCGTTCGACACCGCCTTGCGGATCGAGCAACGCTATTTCACCGAGATCATGCAGACAAGGGAAGCGGCAGCGATGATCCGTTCGTTGTTCGTGTCGCTGCAGGAACTGAACAAGGGCGCGCGCCGCCCGGCCGGTGTGCCGGAAACGAAGTTCAAGAAGATCGGCGTACTCGGCGCCGGCTTCATGGGCGCCGGCATCGCCTATGTGACGGCCAGGGCCGGCATCCCGGTGGTGCTGCTCGACCGCGACATGGAGTCCGCCGCCAAGGGCAAAGCGCATTCCGAGACCCTTATCTCGGATCAGGTGAAGAAGGGCCGTGCCAAGCCGCAGGACAAGGATCGGTTGCTGTCGCTGATCACGCCGACGGCCGATTACGCCGATCTTGCCGGCTGTGATCTTGTGGTCGAGGCGGTGTTCGAGGATTCGGCCGTCAAGAAGGATGCCACCGAACAGGCCGAGGCTGTGCTCAAGCCGTCGGCGATCTTCGCGTCGAACACGTCGACCATCCCAATCACATCGCTGGCTAGGAATTCGGCGCGCCCGAAGAATTTCATCGGCATTCATTTCTTCTCGCCGGTCGACAAGATGATGCTGGTCGAGATCATCCTCGGCAAGAAGACCGGCGACAAGGCGCTGGCCACCGCGATCGACTTCGTCCGCGCCATCAAGAAGACGCCGATCGTCGTCAACGATACGCGCGGCTTCTATGTCAATCGCTGCGTGCTGCGCTACATGTCGGAAGCCTACAAGATGCTGATCGAAGGTGTTCCGGCGCCGATGATCGAAAACGCGGCCAAGGCCGCCGGCATGCCGGTCGGTCCTCTGGCGTTGACCGACGAGACTGCGATCGACCTTGCCCAGAAGATCATGAAGCAGACCATGCGCGACCTCGGCGACAAGGCGGTCGACCCGAAGCAGATGGCGCTGATCAACACGATGGTCGACACGCATGGTCGCTTGGGCCGCAAGAACGGCAAGGGCTTCTATGACTATCCGGCAAAACCGGCCAAGAAGAAGCTGTGGCCAGGCCTCAGGGACCTCTACCCGCAGCTGTCGCCGGAGCAGGTCGATTATGAGGAACTGAAGCAGCGGCTGCTGGTCACCATCGCGCTTGAGGCGGTACGGGTGATGGAAGAGGGCATCGTTACCGACCCACGCGAGGCCGATGTCGGCTCGATCCTGGCCTTCGGCTTCGCGCCCTATACCGGTGGTGCACTGTCCTACATAGACGGCATCGGCGCGAAAAAATTCGCTAAGATCGCCAAAGGCCTGCAGAAGAAATACGGTGCCGAGTTCAAGGCGCCGAAGCTGCTGCTCGACATGGCCGAGAAGGGCGAGACCTTCTACGAGCGCTTCGATCCTTATACCAGAAACGAGGCCAAGGAGGCGGCGTGACGCCGTCTTCGACGGTGGACAAGATGGCGGCCAAGGGATAGAACAGGGAAGGTATTTTTTCCTGTTTCGAAGGAAGAGCAAGGTGCTCTCGCACGACCGCGTTTGGGCCGCCATCGACGCTCTTGCCGAGCGTTATTCGCTTTCGGCCTCTGGACTGGCCAGGCGCGCTGGCCTCGACTCGACCGCCTTCAACAAATCGAAGCGGCTGTCCTCAGATGGACGGCCGCGCTGGCCGTCGACCGAATCGCTGGCCAAGATCATCGAGGCGACCGGCGCCTCGCTGGATGAATTTGCGGGGCTGGTCGAGGGTCGGGGTAATTCCGACGCACTACCCGTGCAGAGATCGTCGGTGCCGCTGCTCGGCTTCGCCCAGGCGGGCGCCGGTGGCTTCTTCGACGACGCCGGGTTTCCAGCGGGGCAGGGATGGGACCTGATCGAGCTTCCGGCACGGGCAACCGAAACCTCCTATGCCTTGAAGGTCCAGGGCGATTCCATGCTGCCGCTCTATCGCAATGGCGATGTCCTGATCGTCGAGCCAGGGGCTACCATACGAAAGGGTGATCGCGTCGTCGTCAAGACCAATGCCGGCGAGGTGATGGCCAAGGTGCTCGACCGCCAGACACCGAGGTCGATCGCGCTGGTCTCCCTCAATCCCGATCACCCGGACCGCGACGTCCCCATGCGCGATGTCGAATGGGTGGCGCGGATTGTCTGGGCAAGCCAGTAGGCGCGGGGCCGGTGCGTCTGCCTCACCTTGCCTTGGCTGTTCTGGCGATCCCGGCGATGGCCACGGCAATTGTCGCCGGCGGCCGCGCCGTCCAGAGCGAAAGCGGCGGCCCCTGGGAGCAAATCCAGGTCGGCGCTGAACCGCAGCCCGCCGCGCCGGCTACGTCGGCCATCCCGAAATCAGTGCCGGCCAAGCAGGCGGCGCATTCGAGGGCAATCGATCCAGAAATCGTGGTGCCGCCGCAGCTCGGTTCCAACGAGCTTGAACGGATAGAGCCGCGCGCCCCGTTGAGCGATCTGGCATTGGCCGGACCGCCCAAGCCGCCAAAAACGAAAATGCCCGACGACTGGAAAGGCACGAAACTATTCCAGCCCGTCGCGTCGGCCGCCGGGGTCATCGAAGCAAAGGGCTATTCGATTGCGGTTTCCGGTATCGACATCGTCAAGCAGGAGGAGACTTGCACCGACGGCGGCGAGTCCTGGAATTGCGGCATTCGGGCGCGAACGGCCTTCCGCGCCTTTCTCCGCAGTCGTGCGGTGGTCTGTGCCGTGCCGCCCGAAGGCGGTCGTGATCTGATCGCCGCCGAGTGCCGGATCGGCAATCAGGATATCGGCCAATGGCTGGTCGAAAATGGCTGGGCGCGCGCCGCCAAGGGCGGCCCTTACGCAGAAGCCGGCGAGAAGGCGCGTGCAGCAAAAAAAGGCGTCTTCGGGCCGGCGCCGAGCGTTTCAGGCCTGCCGCCGCTCCCGGCTGCTGCGTCGCGATCCGCGCCTGTAGCGCCTAGCTCGATCCTGGAGGAGCAAGACGGCGTCCTCATGCCGCCAGCTGACCAGCCAGCGCCCGCTGAATGAGCTCGCGCGTTTCGGCGATGCCGTAGAGCGCGGCGAAGGAGCCGAAGCGCGGCCCGCGTTCCTGACCTATCAGCACCTGATAGATCATCTGGAAGAAGGCGACGGAGACACCGGGTCCGCCCTCCGGGCTCTGCTTGGAATGATCCTGGTAGCGCTCGATCTTGCGCGCAACATTGAGGGCAGCGTTCTGGATTGCCTCGCTGTCGGCATCAGCCGGCAGCGCGGCGAGCGCTTCCGAAAGCTTGGTCAGCGCCTCGCGCTCGACCGCGTCGGCAGCACGGTACACTTTCGCCGGCTTCACGAAATCGTCGAAATAGCGGATGGCATATTCGGCCAGCCGGTCGAGCTCGGGATGGGTTGTCGGCGTCACACCCGGCGCGTGGCGCGAAATGAAACCCCACAGCACGTCCCTGTTCTGCGCATTCGAGGCGCTGACCAGGTTGAGCAGCAGCGAGAACGGAACCGGCAGGTCGACTGCCGGGGGATTGCCGTCATGCATGTGCCAGACCGGATTGCCCAGCCGCTCCTTCCAGTCCTGCCTCTGATAGGCAGAGAGGAACGTGTAATATTCGTCTACCGCCTTCGGGATGACGTCGAAATAAAGCTTCTTCGCGGTTCGCGGGCGCTGGAACATATAAAGGCTAAGGCTCTCGGTCGGCGCGTAAGTCAGCCACTCGTCGATGGTCAGCCCATTGCCCTTCGACTTCGAGATCTTCTGGCCGTTCTCATCGAGGAACAGCTCATAATTGAAGCCCTCGGGTGCCGGAGCATCGAGCGCGCGGCAAATCTGCCCGGCGAGCTTGACGGAATCGATCAGATCCTTGCCGGACATCTCGTAATCGACGCCGAGTGCTGCCCAGCGCATCGCCCAATCTGGCTTCCATTGCAGCTTGGCATGACCGCCGGTCACCGGCGTCTCGAAGCGCTCGCCGGTGTCCGGGTCGCGCCACACGATGGTGCCGGCGTCGAGCTTGCGCTCGTCGATCGCGACTTGCATGACGATGCCGGTCTTGGGATGGATCGGCAGGAAGGGCGAATAGCTCAGCGCCCGCTCCTCGCGCAGTGACGGCAGCATAATTGCCATCACCTTATCGAAGCGCTCGAGCATCTTGAGCAGCGTCCCGTCGAAGCGGCCGGAAGTATAATAGTCGGTCGAGGAAGCGAATTCGTAATCGAAGCCGAAACGGTCGAGGAAAGCGCGCAGCCGTGCGTTATTGGCGGCGCCGAAGGACGGATACTCATTGGAGAACGGGTCCGGTATCCTGGTCAGCGGCTTGCCGAGATAGGCGCGCAGCATGTCCTTGTTAGGCACATTGTCCGGCACCTTGCGCAATCCGTCCATGTCGTCGGAGAAGCACAGCAGCCGCGTCTTGACCTTGTCTTCAGTCAGCACGCGGAAAGCGTGGCGCACCATAGATGTGCGCGCCACCTCGCCGAACGTGCCGATGTGCGGCAGGCCGGACGGGCCGTAGCCGGTCTCGAACAGCACCGTTTCCGGGTAGCCGCTGCTCGCGTAGCGGGCGACGATCTTTTTCGCTTCCTCGAATGGCCACGCCTTGCTTTCGGCGGCGGCGGCGAGGACTTCCGGGCTGAGATCGATCGGCTGTCGTTCGGCCATGATGCTATTCCTGCAACTTTGCCGGCATCCATGCCGGCAGCCGCATGCTCTAGACCATGATCCCGAAAAGTGGAACCCGGTTTTCGGGCAGGACCGTGATCAGGCAAGAAGATTAAGCGCCCCCGTCCCGATAGTCAGGATGGATCAAGTTCCAAGGCGTGATCGGAGCGCCGACGATCGCGGCTGTTTTTCCTTGCGGCGCCGGCCCCTCGTTCCTAACTTCGGGACCATCTCAAGGAGTTGTAAATGCCATTGTCGCCACACGAAGCCATGATCTACCTGATGGTCATCACCTCGGCGTCAGACCGCGACATGACCGACGTCGAACTGGCGCGGATCGGCGACGTCGTTCGATCCTGGCCGGTGTTTGAGGATTTCAACCAGGAGCGGCTGGTCGAGGTCGCCCAGGCCTGCCAGAAAATGCTGCATGAAAAGGATGGGCTGGAGGGCGTCCTGGCGCGCGTCGCCGAGGCGCTGCCCGAACGCCTGCGTGACACCGCCTATGCCGCCGCCTTCGAGGTCGCAGCTGTCGATCTCGAAATGCGCCTGGAGGAGGTGCGCGTCCTGCAGCTCGTCCGCCGGGAACTCGACCTCGATGCGCTGACGGTCGCCGCCATTGCGCGAGCCGCCAAGGCCCGCCTTCGCACGCTGACCTGAGCCGGCGGCCAAGCTCAGAAAAAATTGACGGGAAAATAGCGCAGATAGAACTCGGCGAACGTGCCTTTCACCGAGATTTCCTGCAGCGCGTAGTCGAAAGCGGCGGCCAGTGCCGGATCGTCGGCCCTGGTGGCGATTGCCATGCCTGAGCCGAGATATTCGGGCGCCAGATAGGGGCCGCCGGCAAAGCGGCAGCAGCCCGCTGCATCCGAACCGCCGAGCCAGAAGGCGAAACGCATGCCGTCGCCGAAGGCGGCGTCGATCTTGCCGGCTTTCAGCTCGCCATAAAGCTCCTCCGGCTTTGCGAACGGGACGATTTGGACGTCGCCGAAATAATCGCGCAGCATCCGCTCGTGCGCGGAGCCGGCGATCACGCCGACACGCTTGCTGCGCAGCTTGTCGAACATTGGTTCGGTCAGCGCCTGTGTCTTCAGCATGATGAAGCGTGCCGGAAATTGCAGGTAGGAGCGTGAAAATGCGTATTTCGACCGCGACTCCGGCGTCGCGGCGATGCCGGCAATGATCGCTTCGCCCTCGCCTTTCCCGAGCGCACCTTCGAGCTCGGCCCAGGGCAGCGCCTGGATCTGGCATTTTTCGGCAATGCCGAGCTCGGCGCAGATGGCGCGCGCCAGGTCGACATGGAAGCCCGACAGCCGGCCTGCCCCATCGAGGAAATTGAACGGCGGGAAATCCGTGGTGGTCAGGAATCGCAGCCGCGGCAGCATCGAAAGGTCCGGCTTTGGCAGCCGCTCCTTGGCGTCCCAGAACACCGGCACCTGCGGCTCCGCGGCGAGCGCAGCAACCGCAAGCGATTGCGCTCCGATCAATATCGAGATCAATGAAATGGATATGCGCCGAAACGCCACGCGACGACTCCGTCCGGGTCTTGCCCCGGCTTTCGTACGAAATAACAGGTTTTTGTACGAAAAAAACACAGGTACGACGGTTTTTGGTTTCATCATTGCAATTTAGGGATATTGTTTAGTGAGTTTGCAAGTGACTGCGTGATGCCGGCTGAAGAGGAGCAGTAGGACGCACAGGGGAGGCAGCTTTGCAGTCCGGGGTTGATGGCGTGGTGCGGGTTGATCACTGCCATTGGCGTCAAGAGCGGAAGGCAACATGGGGTAGATGTTGCGATGGGTCATTTCGATCGTACGCTGGAGTTGATAGATCAGTTGCAGCACGCCGGCACAGCCGCCGCCGTCTGCGAAAAGCTGCTGGGGGTAACAAGCGGGTTCGGGCTGACGGCGCTGATGGCCGGGACGGTTCCGCAACCTGGCACACCGAGAAACCAGCAAAAGGACCATGTGCTGCTCTGCGACTGGCCGGCTGAATGGCTTGAGCGCTACGTCGCGCGCAACTACGTCGATCACGACCCCGTCGTCAGCCACATGAAGCAGCTTCAAGCGCCATTCCAGTGGCGGGAAGCATCTCAGGGCATCCGCATCGGCAAGAGCGGCGGCGAGGTGATGGGCGATGCCGGCGAATTCAAGCTGCGCGACGGGTTGGCCTTCCCGCTAATCACGCTCGATGGCCAGATCGTCATGGTGTCGCTAGGCGGCGAGGCTGTCGAATTGTCGAGCGCCGAGTTCGGGTTGGTGTCGCTGGTCTCGACTTATGCGATTGGCCGCGCAATGCAGCTCCACACCATGGCGGGCAAAACCATCGATCATGTCGAATTAACGCCGCGTGAGCGCGAATGCCTGCAATGGGCTGCTGTTGGCAAGTCCGAATGGGAGATTTCACAAATTCTCGGCATTTCGGAACACACGTCAGAGAAACACCTTCTTAACGCCAAAAGCAAACTCGGTGCCGTCAACCGGGTCCAGGCCGTCGCGGAAGCGATAAGGCGCGGCTATATTAACTAGGTCGGCCGCGCCGGCCTAGAAATTCTTGCTTGCGTGATCGCGTAATTTTTTTGGGAAAGCACGGCCGTATCTTCCTATTGAAACTAGGAGACGGCAAATGCTTTTTTCCCTCACGACCCAGGAATTGATGGAACGGCCCGACCTCTGGGAGGCCGTTCATCGTTTGCGTTACAGAGTTTTCGTCGAAGAGATGGGATGGACCGATCTGCAGCGCCCTGATGGCCTCGAGATCGATCAATTCGACCACGACGAGGCAGTGCACCAGATCGTCATCCGCAATGGCGAGCTCGCCGGTTATCAGCGGATGTTGCCGACGACCCGGGCACATCTTCTAACCGATGTGCTGGCGGACCTTTATGAGGGAACCCCACCGTCGGGCCCGAATGTCTATGAACTGACCCGCTATGCGGTTGCGCCGGGATTCCGCGACGGTCGGCGCGGCGTGTCGACGGTCGGCACCGAGCTGATCGCCGGCTTCGTCGAGTGGGGTCTGAAGCGCAACGTCAACCAGGTGATCATCGAATTCGAGCCGATGTGGGTGCTTCGCGCGCTGCAGCTGCATTTCCTGGCAACCCCGCTCGGTTACCAGCGTACCTATGGCAACCAGCAGGTGGTTGCCACACTGCTCACCTTCAACGAGCACACGCTCGACGTGGTGCGTTCGCGCCGCAACCACTTTGCGCCGGTGCTGGCCAGAGGGTACCCGGACATGCTCGGACAGAGACGCGCCTCGTGAGATTGGAGAGAGGCCATGAACGTTCACTCAAAAGCAGAATTCCGCAATCACACGCTGATCGTCACGGTATCGTCGGGTGACGGCCGCCCGGTGCTGGACAGGCGGGCCTATGAAAGCCTGGCCAGAACATTCCACGAAGCCGCTGTCGACGACGACGTCCGCGTCGTGGTCCTGCGCGGCTTGGCCGGGTGCTTCTGCCTCGGTGCCGATTTCTCCGAATTTCTCGACGCCACCAAACATCGGCGACTGATCGCCGCCGTCACCGATATGTTCCGCACGCTGGCGACGTTCCCGAAACCGGTCCTTGCCTGTGTCGACGGCGACGCCGTCGGCGTCGGTTGCACCATCCTGTTCCACTGCGACATGGTGATCGCCTCGAGCAAGAGCACGTTTCGCGTGCCGTTCGTCGATTTCGGCCTGGTGCCGGACGCGGCGACCAGCATTCTGGCGCCGCAGAAGCTCGGCTATGCCGGGGCGTTCCGCTTCTTCTGCCTGGGCGACACGCTCGCCGCCGAAGATGCCAGGGCACTGGGCCTTGTCGGCGAGATCGTGACGGACGGCAGCGTCGAGGAAGCCACGTTGGCAAGAGCCAGGCAACTCGCCAAGAAGCCTGTCGCGGCGCTGCTACAGACGCGCGACCTGCTGAGGGGCGACACCGGCGCGCTCTGCGACCGCATCGACCAGGAGATCTCGCTTTTCCAGCAGGCGCTGCAGGACGACACCACGCTGAAGCGACTGCAGCGGATTGCCCGGCTGGCGGCATGAGAGCCGCGTATCGATGAGGTGAGCTTATTTTTCGAGGAAAGTCGGCCCTTCGCCGATGATCTTCTTGTCCTCCTTGCCGATGACGTCGAGGTCGCGGCCGTCATAGGGAAGCGAAAGGAGAATGCGCTGCATGACGGCCAGCCGCGCGCGCCGTTTGTCGTTCGCCCGCACAATGATCCAGGGCGCGAACTCCTTGTGCGTGCGCTCGACCATCAGGTCGCGCGCTTTGGTGTATTCGTCCCATTTGGTGATGCCGGCGATGTCGATTGGCGAAAACTTCCAGCTCTTCAGCGGGCTCCAGCGGCGGTCGTGGAATCGCTCGAGCTGCGTTTCCCGGCCGATGTTCAGCCAGAATTTGAAGAAATGTATGCCCTCGTTGCGGATCATCCGCTCGAAATGCGGAACCTCGTCCAGAAATTGCTTGTGCTGCTCGGGCGTGCAGAATCCCATCACCGGTTCAACGCCGGCGCGGTTATACCAGGAGCGGTCGAAGGTGACGAATTCGCCCGACGTCGGGAAGTGGTCGACATAGCGCTGGAAGTACCATTGTCCAAGCTCGGTGGGCGTTGGCTTGGTCAGCGCCACGTTGCGCGCCGTGCGAGGGTTCAGATACTGGCGCAAAACGAAGATAGTGCCGCCCTTGCCGGCAGCGTCGCGTCCCTCGAACAGCGACATTACCCGCTTGCCCGTCGACTGCAGCCACGCCTGCGCCTTGACCAGCTCGATCTGCAGCTTCTCTAGCCTCTCGTCATACTCCTCGCTCTTCATCTTCTTGTCGTAAGGGTAACCGCCGGCGGTGAGCTTGCGGTCCTCGACCCAGTCGGGAAGCGCGGGGGCCTCGATGTCGAACGCTCTCTCCTTGCCGTCGATCATGATCTTCAGCGGCTCCGATGAGGGTGCGGCGGGGCTTTCCTTAGCGTTTTTCATCGAGGCGAACCTTTCCAGCTTCCGGACTCGTGCTATTGGGAGCCTTACTGCATCGGCCCAAAAATCGGAATCGATTTTCGGAAAGAACGATGCAGCAGATAAAGTGGTAGAGCGTCCTTTGTGCGTCCAATTGGACGCACTGCGCTCTAGCGCCGGTCCAGCAAGAAGTTCTTGAAGTGGCCGCAGACGGAGCGCAAATGGCCGACATCGGCACGGAGCGGAGAGGCAGAGCGCAAGCCGTCGCCATGCGGCTGTGGAACAGCCGCTGGCTGCTGGCGGCCGGCCTCGTTGCGGTTCTGATGGTCTATGGTTTTGCCGGCATGTCTGGCTATGTGGTGCTGCTGGCTGGCGCCGTGCTGGTTGCCGCTGCGATGCTGCCGGCCGGCATCGCCCGCCAATCGACCGAAAATGCCGCGGCCATCGAGTCGAGCGTGCAACAACTTTCCGGCGAATATCTCGCGGCGGCGGTTGCCGATCCGCTGATCATTTTCGATCGCTCCGCCGCCATCGTCCACGCCAACGCTGCTGCCTTTGCCGCCTTCGGCGGGATTGCGCCCGGCATGTCGCTGTCGCTGAAATTCCGCGCGCCGGAAATGCAGGCCTTGCTGGATAGTATCTTGGCGGGCAACGTCGCTTCGGACAGCGTCGACTACATAGAAAAGCTGCCGGTCGAACGAGCCTATCGGGTGAGCGCGTCTTCAGTCGGCCATGCCACGGATCTCTACGTGCTGGTGTTCAAGGACCAGAGTGAGGCGCGCCGGATCGACAGAATGCGTGCCGACTTCATTGCCAATGCCAGCCACGAGCTGCGCACGCCTCTCGCCTCGATCGCCGGCTTCATCGAGACGCTGCGCGGGCCGGCCCGCAACGACCCCGCGGCGCGCGAGCAGTTCCTGCAGATCATGCAGAACCAGACCAGCCGCATGGCGCGCCTCATCGACGATCTTCTGTCGCTGTCGCGCCTGGAGATGAAGCCCTATCTCAAGCCGGGAACCGAGGTCGACCTGCGCCAGGCCATCGACAGCGTCATCGATTCGCTTGGGCCGCTCGCAAAGGAAAACGGCGTCGTCATCGAGCGTGATTTCGCGGAAGGGCCGCTCGACGTGCCCGGCGATCGGGACGAGCTTTTCCAGGTCTTCGAAAACCTGCTGGAAAACGCCTGCAAATATGGTCAGTCGGGCGGACGCGTCGTGGTGTCGATCATACGCAGCGACAGCGATCCCGAACCGGGCATCGACGTCACCATCAGGGATTTCGGCCCCGGCATCCCCGAAGAGCACATCCCGCGCATCACCGAGCGCTTCTACCGCGTCGACGTCGAGAACAGCCGAACCCAGAAGGGCACCGGCCTTGGCCTGTCCATCGTCAAGCATATCCTGACCCGCCACAACGCCAGACTCTCCATCAGGTCGGAGGTCGGCAAGGGTGCGGCGTTCACGGTCCATTTGCCGGCTCGCTAACGTAGTACTATCTCTAGCACATAATGGGCCGTTTCTTTTTTCTGTCATCCGGCTAGCGTATCAGCGGGGATTCGAGGGAACGACTCAACCACGAGATCCCGGGAAGGCATTTCGTCATGCAGTCCGTGCATATCGTCAGCGCCTATGACGAGGAGCTGAAATATCTGTCGAAGCGCATCGCGGCGATGGGCGGGCATGCCGAGCGCATGGTCGAGCAGGCGGTCGCGGCGCTGGTCAATGCGGATCCGGGGCTTGCCCAGAAAGTCATTCGGGACGACCTGGTTCTGGATGAGGGACAGCGCGAGATCGACGACAAGGCGATCATCATCATCGCCAAACGCCAGCCGATGGCGACGGATCTGCGCGAGATCGTCGGCGCGATCCGCATCTCGGCTGACCTCGAACGGGTAGGCGACCTCGGCAAGAACGTCGCCAAGCGGGTGGTTGCCGTCGCAGACGGGCGCCAGCCGAACAGCCTGTTCCGCGGCCTCGAGGCTTTGGCCAATCTGGCACTGACCCAGCTCAAGGAAGTACTCGACGTCTATGCGTCGCGGTCGGTGGAGAAAATCGGTTTCGTGCGCGACCGCGACGACCAGATCGACGCCATGTACACCTCTCTGTTTCGCGAATTGCTGACCTACATGATGGAAGACCCACGCAACATCACGCCCTGCACACATCTCCTGTTTTGCGCCAAGAACATCGAGCGCATCGGCGACCACGCTACCAACATCGCCGAGACGATCTACTATATCGTCACCGGCGATCAGATGCCGGCCGATCGTCCGAAGGGCGACAAGACGGACAAGATTGTTCTTCCCGCAACCCAACCAGCGAAGTGAGTTCTCTCAGCACTGATGCGAATTTCGGATTCGCCACCTGACAGAAAATTGCGCTAAGCTTTCGACGCGCCGACTTCTCAGTTCCGCGATGAAGGCCCCGCCTTCAGGAGGCTGCGATGGAATACGTCCGCGAGTTTGCTCCTGCGCCGCCGATGTCGGGTATAATCGCTTGCGGCGTCTATACGGCTGGGCGGCGCATCGCCGACATTCCGATCGAGGAAGCCGGCGAATGGGCCGGGAAGCCGGGCCACGTGGTCTGGATCGGACTGCTGGAGCCCGACCGCAATTTGTTGCTGCGCGTCCAGGCGCAATTCCATCTGCATGAGCTGGCGATCGAGGACGCCGAGCATCCGCACCAGCGACCGAAGATCGAGCAATATGGTGATGCCCTGTTCATCGTTGCCCGCACGGCGCAGCTGATCGACAGCCGCGTCACCTTCGGCGAGACGCATCTGTTCGTCGGCGCGGGCTACATTGTCAGCGTCAGGCATGGCCCGTCGACCTCCTACGCCGCCGTTCGCCAGCATTGGGAAAGCTGCCCACATTCCCTTGCCAAGGGCGAGGATTTCGTCCTCTACGCCATTCTCGACTTCATCGTCGACAACTATATGCCGGTGCTTGAGCAGATCGAAAACGAGGTCGAGGCGATCGAGGACAAGGTTCTGCTGAAACCGATGACCGGCTCCGATATCGAACGGCTTTACATGCTGCGCCGCGATCTCTTGCGCCTGCGTAATGCGGCCCTGCCGCTGGTGGAGGTCTGCCGGCGGCTCACCAGCGCCGATCTGCCGCAAATCCACACAGCCATGCACCCGCTGTTTCGCGACGTCACCGACCACATCCGCACTGTCCAGGAAAAGATCGACAGCCTGCGTGAGGTTCTCGCCTTCGCCTTCGAGGCGAGCCTTCTGGTCGGTCAAAGCCAGGAGACGGCGATCTCCAAGAAGCTTGCCTCATGGGCCGCAATCTTGGCCGTGCCGACGGCATTCGCCGGCATTTACGGCATGAATTTCAGCGACATGCCGGAACTGAGGATGGAATATGGCTACCCGGCCGTCCTGGCGGCAATTGCCCTGATCTGCACGTTTCTTTACTGGCGGTTTCGCAAGAACGGGTGGCTTTGAAGCGAGGGCAGTAGGGCAGTAGGGCAGTAGGGCAGTAGGGCAGTAGGGCAGTAGGGCAGTAGGGCAGTAGGGCAGTAGGCTATCGCTTCGGGAGCGTGCTTCTCTACAATTCACCTACTGCCGTAGCCTTGCTCCCCTATTCCCCTAACTATCTGCTCCGCCGCCGCTCCGATGCCGGCTGGAACGCCACGCGGGCGTGGTACTTGCAGTAGGGGCCGGTTTCGGCGGCGTCGTTGCCGCAGAAATGGAAGTCTTCCGAAAGCGGATCGCCGTTCGGCCATTTGCAAGTGCGCTCGTTTAGTTCGACAAGTTGCAGATGCCGCGAGATCGGCACGACGACGTTCTCGACCGGGCGGATATAGTGGCGCGCCACCGGTTCGGCATCGAACTGCGCCTTGAGCGCGGTCGCACCGATCGACATCGAGGTGGTGGCATGGCGCGTGGCGCTTGCTGCCCGGGACACCGATTTCTGGATCGTCGATCCCTGCACCGTCTTCTTCTGGCGTGCCGGTGAGGCGGTCGTGCGTCCGCGACCGGACAGTTTCAGCCGGTGCACTTTGCCGATGACCGCATTGCGGCTGACCCCGCCAAGCTGTGCGGCGATCTGGCTGGCGCTGAGGCCCTCCGACCACAATTTTCTGAGAAGTTCGACTCGCTCGTCAGTCCAGTTCATGAGACCGCGCTCCTGCTGAAACGTGCGGCAATCGGAATCCATTCCCGACCCGGCTTCTGCCGGGCAGACACCACATATATCGGGTGATTAGGTCCGCCGCACGAAATCTAGTTATTTCTCTACTACAATTACCTTATGCGCTGACTCGGTGACAAGAGTCCCAAGGCCAACACGAATCGGTTTTTTCGGTTTTCCCCAACTTGCCCGGTCGCTTATGAGCCGGCGTTATGCTGGGGGACTTGCCGCGCGACCTTGCGCGACCTTTTCGTTGACTTCACGGCCGAAAAACACGATAAGCCACAAGGGCCGCCGCTTTGGCGGCTTTTTGATTTTTCCGGTTCCGGAGACGCATATAATGAGCGGTTCGGCGCTTTTCGAGACCTTTGTTCGCGCACCCCTGGCTTTCGACCACGGTGAAGGCACTTGGCTGGTCACCGACAAGGGCGAGCGATATCTCGATTTCGCCGGCGGCATCGCCGTGAATTCGTTGGGCTACAGCCATCCGCATCTGGTCGCGGCCCTCACCGAGCAGGCCGCCAAGCTCTGGCACGTCTCCAATCTGTACGAGATTCCGGGACAGAGCCGGCTCGGCGAGCGGCTGGCCGACGCAAGCTTCGCCGACAAGGTGTTCTTCACCAATTCCGGCGCAGAGGCGCTCGAATGCGCCATCAAGACGGCGCGGCGCTACCACTTCGTCAAGGGCCATCCCGAGCGTTACCGCACAATCACCTTCGAAGGCGCCTTCCACGGCCGCACCCTGGCGACCATCGCCGCCGGCGGCCAGTACAAGTATCTGGAAGGTTTCGGCCCCAAGGTCGACGGCTTCGACCAGGTCGGTTTCGACGATATGGATGCCGCCGAGAAGGCGATCACGCCTGAAACCGCGGCGATCCTGATCGAGCCGGTGCAAGGCGAGGGCGGCATCAGGCAAGTGCCGACGCAATCGCTGAAGCGGCTCAGGCAGCTCTGCGATCAGCACGGACTGCTCCTGATTTTCGACGAGGTCCAATGCGGCGTCGGCCGCACCGGAAAGCTGTTCGCGCATGAGTGGGCGGGTGTCACACCCGACCTCATGGCGGTGGCCAAAGGCATCGGCGGCGGCTTCCCGATGGGTGCCTGCCTCGCCACCGACGAGGCAGCGGTCGGCATGACCGCCGGCGTGCACGGCACCACCTTCGGCGGCAATCCGCTGGCAATGGCGGTCGGCAACGCCGTGCTCGACGTGGTGCTGGAAGACGGCTTTCTCGAAGACGTCCGGCGCAAGGCACTGCTGTTGAAGCAGGGGCTCGCTGGCGTCGCCGACGAATTTCCGGATGTTATCGAAAGCATCAGGGGTAACGGCCTGATGCTCGGGCTTAAATGCGCGATGCCCAACACCAAGGTCACGGTGGCACTGCGTGACCAGCATCTCTTGACGGTTCCGGCAGGCGACAACGTTATCCGCCTGCTACCGCCTCTCACCGTCACCGACGCCGAGATCCACGAAGCGCTCGAGCGCATTCGTGCCGGCGCCAAGAGCCTGGCGGATGCCATCGTCGCTGCCGCTGCGAAGTAATCCTGGAATTTCTGATGTCCCTTCGCCATTTCACCGATCTTTCCGCCGTTTCCGAAGGCGATCTGCGCTTCATGCTCGACGACGCAGCGGTGCGAAAGGCAAGGCTCAAGGCCGGCGAACACAGCAAGCCGCTCGAAGGCAAGGTGCTGGCGATGATCTTCGACAAGCCGTCGACGCGCACGCGCGTGTCGTTCGACGTCGGTATGCGGCAGTTGGGTGGCGAGACGATCATGCTGACCGGCACCGAGATGCAGCTTGGCCGTTCGGAGACCATTGCCGACACGGCCAAGGTGCTGTCGCGCTATGTCGATGCCATCATGATCCGCACCACCTCGCATGACCGGCTGCTGGAACTGACGGAAAACGCTACGGTCCCCGTCATCAACGGGCTGACCGACGAGACCCATCCCTGCCAGCTGATGGCCGACATCATGACCTTCGAAGAGCACCGCGGTCCGGTGGCCGGTAAAACGATCGCCTGGACCGGCGACGGCAACAACGTGCTGCATTCGCTGCTGGAGGCATCCGCGCGGTTCCATTTCAAGCTGAACGTCGCCGTGCCCGAGGGCAGCGAACCGGCCCAGAAGCATGTCGACTGGTCGAAAGCCAATGGCGGCAAGCTGAAATTCACCCGTTCGCCCGAGGAGGCCGTTCAGGAGGCCGACTGCGTCGTCACCGACTGCTGGGTGTCGATGGGCCAGGAGCACCGTGCCCGCGGCCACAATGTCTTCCTGCCCTATCAGGTCAATGCGGCACTGATGGCGAAAGCCAAGCCGGACGCGCTGTTCATGCACTGTCTACCGGCGCATCGCGGTGAGGAGGTTACCGACGAGGTCATCGACGGACCGCATTCGGTGGTGTTCGATGAGGCCGAGAACCGGCTCCATGCCCAGAAGGCGGTCTTGGCCTGGTGCCTGGGCGCTTGATACGAGCCGCGGTGATCCGGGCCGGCCTGATCTGCGCCGCCTTGATCTGGGCCGCCTTGATCCGGGAGTTGGTGGTGCCTATCTCAGGCGCATCACGCAAATCGAGCGCGTCTCGTCGCATGCGCCCCGGAGGGCGGTATCGCCGCGCCCCGGAGCTTTGTCATGTTGGAAACTCATCAATTGGCTGAACATAAACCCAAGCTCGGCGAATTCGGCTACGCCGGCGACGACCATGTCGTGCCGTTCGAGGTCGGCCCGCTCGACGTGCGCGGTCGCACCGTCCAGCTCGGGCCGATGCTCGATGCTATTCTCAGCCGCCACGACTATCCCGAGCCGGTCGCCCGGCTCCTGGCTGAAGCCTGTGTGTTGACGGTATTGCTCGGAACTTCGCTGAAGTTCGAGGGCAAGTTCATTCTGCAGACCCGCACCGACGGGCCGGTCGACATGCTGGTCGCGGATTTCTCCACGCCGCACGCGCTGCGCGCTTATGCCCGCTTCGATGCCGACCGGCTGCAGGCTTTGACTTCTGCCGGCGAGACGTCACCGCAGACGCTGCTCGGCAGCGGCGTCCTGGCGCTGACCATCGACCAGGGCGCTCACACACAACGCTACCAGGGCATCGTCCAGCTCGACGGCGTCACACTGGAAGATGCCGCACGCACTTATTTCCGCCAGTCGGAGCAGATTCCGACCGACCTCCGGCTTTCGGTTGCCAAGCTTCTGACGCCCGGCGTCGGCGGTGCCCGCGAGCAATGGCGGGCCGGTGGCCTGCTGGCACAATTCCTGCCGCAGTCGGCGGAGCGCATGCGTGTACCCGACCTTCCCGGTGGCGACGGCGATCCGCGTGAGGAAATCCACGATCCGACCGACAATTCCTGGCAGGAGCTGCTGGCGCTGGTTGGTACTATTGAACCGACCGAGCTGATCGATCCGACGATCGGCGCCGAACGGCTGCTTTACCGGCTTTTCCACGAGCATGGCGTCCGCGTGTTCGGCGGGGTGCCGGTCGCCGACCAGTGCTCATGCTCGAGGGAGAAGATCCACGGCATCCTCGAAGGCTTTTCCGCCGAGGAGATCAGGGACAGCACCGAGGATGGCAGCATTCACGTCGCCTGCGAATTCTGCTCGAAGCAATATGACTTCGACCCGGCGGAGTTTGCAGCGGCCGGATGACGGCCGTCAATTGACGGTGCGCCGCATTCCCGGCAAGTCGAGCGAGAAGGCGGGGATGGCGACGTCGAACGTCTCGCCCCGCTTGTTGCGCATGGTGTAGTGCCCGACCATGATGCCGGACGGCGTCGAGAGCGGGCATCCAGACGTATACTGATAGCTGTCGCCGGGGTTGAGTCCGGGTTGCTCGCCGACGACCCCGGGGCCGCGCACTTCCTCGACCTTGCCGGTGCCGTCGGTAATGTGCCAGTAGCGCGACAGAAGCTGCACGAACTCATCCGACTGATTGTCGATGGTCACCTGATATCCCCAGACATAGCGGTTTTGCGACGGGTCGGAGTGATCCTCCAGATAGAACGGCCTGACCTGCACTTCGATGTTGCGGGTGACGGCGCTGTACATAAACTGCTCCAAAGCAATGTAGATGGAACTTTCGACGCTCAGCGCAGTTTGATCAACGATGCGCGTCATCTCCTTGCCCGACTCGAGCGCAGGTGCCGAAAAACAATGTCATTTGAGTGACACATGACAATGATGGTGTGCAGGCTTGTGCCGGGCGACTCAGCGTTCTGTCGAATTGTTGAAAACGGCCATCATGCGGCCGGCACTTCTGGAGTGACCAGATCTCGATGGAACCGACATTCGCAGCCGCCCTCCTTTCCATAGCCCTCCTTCTTTCAAATCTCGCGAGCATCCTGTTAGCTTCGCTGAAGCTGAAGCGACCAGCCAGGATCGCACCGCCCGCGGCCAACGCGCCGCCGGTATCGATCGTCATCCCGGCGCGCGGCGTCGAGCCGTTTGCCGAAGAGACGCTGGAGCGCGCCTTCTCACTCGACTGGCCGCGTTACGAACTCATCTTCTGCGTTGCCCATGCCGACGACCCGGTGGTCAAGCCGATCACCGCCGCAATGGCGCGCTTTCCAGCTATTCGCGCCCGTCTTCTAGTCGGTGACGACCGCATCAGCGGCAATCCAAAACTCAACAATTGCGTGAAGGGTTGGGAAGCGGCGCATTATAGCTGGGTCATCCTTGCCGATTCCAACGTGCTTATGCCGAGCGACTACGTCCAGCACCTGATGGCGGCGTGGCGGCACGACACCGGCCTCGTCTGCTCGACGCCGATCGGCTCGCGACCGGACGGCTTCTGGGGGGAGGTCGAATGCGCCTTTCTCAACACGCTGCAGGCACGCTGGCAGTACGCCGGAGAGGCGCTCGGCCTCGGCTTCGCGCAGGGCAAGAGCATGTTGTGGAATAAGCCGATGCTCGACGCCAATGGCGGCATCTGCGCGCTTGCTGCCGAGATCGCCGAAGACGCCGCCGCGACCAAGCTGGTCAACGGGCTCGGACTGCGGGTCAATCTTGTCGCCTCGCCCTTCGAACAGCCGCTCGGCCGGCGCACGTTTGGCGAGATCTGGTCGCGGCAGGCGCGCTGGGCGCGGCTGCGCCGCGTCACCTTCGCGCTGTTCTTCGCCCCCGAGATCCTGATCGGCGCAGCGCCGCCGCTGGTGCTTGCTCTGATCGCGGCGGCTGACGCCGGCGTCAGCCTGCCGGCAACCGCCATCGCCGTGCTGGTCGCGGCCTACCTGCCGGAATGCGCCTTGGCCTCGGCCAAGGGATGGCACCTGTCGCTGCGCACCATCCTGGCGATGATGGCGCGAGACCTGATGCTTCCCGCCATTTGGGCGCGCGGATGGCTGAGCGGCGCCGTCGACTGGCGCGGCAATGTGATGACTATCCAGACCAAGGCCGTCGCGGAGCTGGAAGAGACCCCGTCCGGCGCCTGATCGGCGCGTCCCCGCTCGCCTCTGTTCGGCCAGCCCTTATCCGGCAACTCTCAGTGCCTGCTCGATGTCTTCGAGCAGGTCGTCGGCGTCCTCAAGGCCGACTGACAGCCTGAGCGTTCCCGGTCCGATGCCGAGCTCGGCGCGGGCTTCATCGGTCAAGTTCTTGTGTGTAGTCGTCGCCGGATGGGTGATCAGACTCTTGGCGTCGCCGAGATTGTTGGAAATCAGCACGACGTCGAGTGCGTTCTGGAAGGCAAAGGCCGCCTGCTTGCCGCCCTTCACATCGAGGCAAATCAGCGTCGAGCCGCCCGACATCTGCTTCTTGACCACGGCCGCTTGCGGGTGGTCGGCGCGGCCGGGATAGATGACGCGGGCGATTTGCGGGCGCTCGGCCAGGAAATCCGCGATGCGGCCGGCACTTTCCGTCTGCTGGCGTACGCGCAGCGGCAGCGTCTCCAGGCCTTTCAGCAGCGTCCAGGCATTGAAGGGCGAGAGGCTCGGGCCGGTGTGACGGAAATAGTCATGCAGGTTCTCGTCGATCCATTTCTTGTCCGACAGAACGATGCCGCCAAGACAGCGCCCCTGGCCGTCAATATGCTTCGTGGCCGAATAGACGACGATATGGGCGCCGAGCTGCAGGGGTTTCTGCTGCAAGGGCGTGGCGAAGACATTGTCGACGATCAACCTGGCGCCGTTCGAATTGGCAAGTGCCGCGACGGCGGCAATGTCGACTACCTCCAGCGTTGGATTGGTAGGGCTTTCCAGGAAAAACAGTTTGGTGTTGGGCTTGACCGCCTTTTGCCAATTGGCGATGTCGGTGCCGTCGACCAGCGTTGCCTCAATGCCGTATTTCGGCGCCAGCGTCTCGACCACCCAGCGGCAGGAGCCGAACAGCGCGCGCGCCGCCACGATATGGTCGCCCGCCTTGGCGCTGCACAGCAGTGCTGCCGTCACCGCCGCCATGCCGGATGCCGTGGCGCGCGCGTCCTCGGCTCCTTCCAGCGCGCACATGCGTTTTTCAAACATGTCGACCGTCGGATTGGCATAGCGCGAATAGATGAAGCCCGGCTCCTCGCCCTTGAAGCGGGCCTCCGCCGCTTGCGCTGTCTCGTAGACATAGCCTTGGGTGAGATACATCGCCTCGGAGGTCTCGCCGAAGCCGGAACGCAGCGTCCCGGCATGCACGAGTGCGGTCTGAGGCTTCCAGTCGCGCTTCTTGGTCATCATTCCATCCAAACACCAAAATTGGTCCAAACAACAAAAAACCGGTCGCGAAAGTCGCAACCGGTCCTTATGGCCTTGCGGCCCGACGGTCCTTTAGCGACTTGTTTAACGTGGCTGCAAGCCGACCGGCCAAATCACCACGGGATAACGAGCTTTAGACCCGCGCCACGCTTGCGTCAATTGCCGGCATGATTAAGAGGGTTGTACCAAGCAGGTGCCAAAGGCGTCTACGGTCGGACCTGCGACAGAACAAGACCTCGCCCGGCGTTCGAACGGAGCCAGACCCTTGCGGCAGACAGGCATTCTTCCCGATCAGGATATTTCCACGCTGTTCCAGACGGGCGCGCTGAAATCGCCGCGCACGCTCGATGCCGATCAGATCCAGCCGGCCAGCCTTGACCTCAGGCTCGGCGACAAGGCCTGGCGGGTGCGCGCTTCCTTCTTGCCCGGCCCGGACCACAGGGTTGTCGACAAGCTCGACCGGCTGAAGCTGCACGAGATCAACCTCGCCGAAGGTGCCGTGCTGGAAACCGGCTGCGTCTACATCGTGCCGCTGCTCGAAAGCCTGGCGCTGCCCGCCCATATTTCCGCCTCCGCCAACCCGAAAAGCTCGACCGGACGGCTCGATATCTTCACCCGGGTAATGACCGACCGTGGCCACGAGTTCGACAAGATCGCCGCCGGCTATGAAGGCCCGCTCTATCTGGAGGTCAGCCCGCGCACTTTCCCGATCGTCGTGCGCACCGGCTCGCGGCTGTCGCAGATCAGGTTCCGCACCGGCAATGCGCTCTTGTCGGAAAGCGAGCTGCACGACCTGCACCGCGCCGAGATGCTGGTCGCCACCGAACCACCTAACATCTCAGGCGGCGGCATCGCGCTGTCGATCGACCTCGACGGCGACAAGGATGGGCTTGTCGGCTATCGCGGCAAGCACCACACCGGCCTGGTCGACGTCGACAAGCGCGCCGCGCAGGATGTCGTCGATTTCTGGGAGCCGCTCTACAAGAGCGGTGCCGGCGAGCTGGTGCTCGATCCGGACGAATTCTATATTCTGGTGTCGCGCGAGGCGGTGCATGTGCCGCCACTCTACGCCGCCGAAATGACGCCTTTCGACCCGCTGGTCGGCGAGTTCCGCGTCCATTATGCCGGTTTCTTCGACCCGGGTTTCGGCCATTCGGCGTCGGGCGGCACCGGCAGCCGGGCGGTGCTCGAGGTGCGTAGCCACGAAGTGCCGTTCATCCTCGACCACGGCCAGATCGTCGGACGGTTGGTCTACGAGCACATGCTGAAACGGCCGCGGGCGCTCTACGGCACAGATCTAGGCTCGAACTATCAGGCGCAGGGCCTGAAACTGTCCAAGCATTTCCGCGCCGCCCGCTGAGCTTGTTCGCAATTCCGTCAGCCGCGAAACAAATATTCTTTCGCGGCGCCAAGGCAGCCATGAAACTGACCGACAAAGAGCAGTTCTCGCACTGCCAATCGCTTCTTCCCCCAAAATCCTCTGGTTTGCTTCTCGTCGTCAAGTGAGGCGCTTGAGCTGGACTGCAAGGGGAACAACTGCTTGTCGATACATCCCAGCACATGGGCTCTGGCGGAGTCGATACCGCAGGCTCTGCCATTGTCGTTCAGTCTGTCAGCGCCGAGTGCGGACGTCATGCGATCCGCGTTGCGCATCAGAAAGCTCACTTGCGATTTCGAATAACCGGTGGCCAGAAGCCGGTTAGTCATCGACATCCGGGCTTCGCGATAGGATTTTGCGCTGCATTGTCCGGCGCTGTAAGCCGCCGGGGAGAAATAGGCGAGGAACAGGACTAAATTTACGACACAGTGCCAATCCGCAGGCCGTTCATTTTTCGCTCCTGAATTCTGTCACCAGTTTACAACGCCTTCACCGCCACCTTCACCGGCTGCTCGATTTCAAGCGGGTTGCGCAGCGGCAGGCCGAAATCCTGCGCCTCGATTTCGAATACGTCACCGGCCTCGGTCCTGATGCCGTCGGCGAAGGACAGCGTCGCCGTGCCGAACATGTGCACATGCACGTCGCCCGGCTGGCGGAAGGCCGAGTATTTGAAGTGGTGATGCTCGAGATTGCCAATGGTGTGCGACATGTTCGCCTCGCCCGACAGGAACGGCTTTTCCCAAAGCAGCTTGCCGTCTCGAAGGATGCGTGAAGCGCCGCGGATATCGGACGGCAGGTCGCCGATCAGGATCTCCGGCCCGAACGCGGCGTTGCGCAGCTTGGAATGGGCGAGGAAGAGATAGTTCACACGCTCGGTGACGTGGTCGGAAAACTCGTTCGACAGGGTGAAGCCGACACGGAACGGGGCGCCGTCGTCGCCGATCACATAGATCCCGGCGATTTCCGGCTCCTCGCCGGCATCCTGGGCGAAGGCCGGCGACATAAGCGCCGCACCGGGCGCCACCGCCATGGTGCCGTTGCCCTTGTAGAACCATTCCGGCTGCACGCCGATCTGGCCCTTCGCCGGCTTGCCGCCCTCGAGCCCCATGCGGAACATCTTCATGGAATCGGTCAGCTGTTCCTCGCCGTCCGTGCTGAGCTTCTTGTGCATGGAATCGCGGGTCGCGGCGGAGCCGAGATGCGTCAGCCCGGTGCCGGTGAGATGGAGATGCGCCGGATCGGGATGGTTGATCGGCGACAGCAGCCGGCCCTTCTTGTAGGCTGCGTCGAGATCGACGGTTTCGCCGAAGCCTTTGCGCTCGATCAGGGCGACAAGCCCGCTGCCGGTACGCGCGGCTTCCATCGCCAGCGAATAGACGCTGCGGGCGCCGTTGATGACGCGGGTCTTGCCGCCGTTGCGGGCAACGACGCGGATCGTCTCGGCGTCGTCGAGGATTTGTGAGATCAGCATGGTAACCCTCTCTGAATTGTGGGCTGGCCTGCCCTTTCTCGGCAAACCCTGCCCTGCGCGGCCCGGACCCTGTCCGCGCCTCGGTTGAAATTCTTCGTCCGGATTGCGCTCGCGGATCAGGTCCCTCGGGGGACTTCTTTGCGCCGCCCGGCAGCGCCGCGATGTGACCCGTATGCCTCCTGGTTGCCTCTCAAGCCTTGTTCTTGTTGTAGACGTCGAAGACGACGGCGCCGAGCAGCACTAGGCCTTTGACCACCTGCTGCCAATCGACATTGACGCCCATGATCGACATGCCGTTGTTCATGACGCCCATGATGAAGCCGCCGACCACCGCGCCGATCACCTGGCCGACGCCGCCCATCGCCGAAGCGCCACCGATGAACACCGCGGCGATGACGTCGAGCTCGCTGCCGAGGCCGGCCGCCGGCACAGCCTGCCCCAGGCGCGCTGCGATAATCAGGCCGCCGAGTGCCGACAGCACGCCCATATTGATGAACACCATCAACGTCAGCCGTTCGGTCTTGATGCCCGATAGCTGGGCTGCCTTGGCATTGCCGCCCATCGCATAGATGCGACGGCCGATCGTCATGCGTTTGGTAACGAAGACGAACAACGCGATCAGCACGCCCATCACCATGAGAACGATGGGGAGGCCCCTATAGGTGGCGAATTGGTAGACGAGAAACAGCGCCAGCGCGCTGATCACCAGGGTCTTGACGACGAACAGCGAGAAGGGCTCGGCTTCGTAGCCATGCTTCTCGCGGGTGCGCCGTGCCCTGAGCCCGAAAAAGGCATAGGCGAGCACGGCGACGAGGCCGATCACGATCGTCGTCAGGTGCAGCGTCAGGCCGCTGCCGACAATGGTTTTGCCGGCGGCGTTCACGGTTGGCGGTATCAGCGTCAATGGGCCGATCAGGTCCGGAATGAAGCCGGAACTGAGCGCCTTGAAGCCGACGGGAAGCGGCCCTACGGAAGACCCGCCACCCAGCAGCGCCTGGCAGATGCCGCGGAAGATCAGCATGCCCGCCAGCGTGACGATAAAGCTCGGTATTCGGTGATAGGCAATCCAATAGCCTTGTGCCGCGCCGATTGCACCACCGACGATCAGGCAGATGATCGACACCACCAGCGGATTGCTCAATGGGCCAAGCGGCCAGATGACCATCATCATCGCCGCCAGTGCGCCGATGAAGCCGGCGACGGAGCCGACGCTGAGATCGATGTGACCCGAAACGATCACCAGAAGCATGCCCAGCGCCATCACGATGATGAAGCTGTTCTGCTGCACGAGATTGCTGAGGTTCACCGGCTTGAACAGCGTTCCGGACGTGGTGAACTGGAAGAACACCATGATTGCGATCAACGCCAGCACCAACCCGTATTCGCGCAGGTTGGTGACCAGCGCCGAGACGGCAATGCGAGGTCCCTGTTGTAGATCCTGGGCAACGCCGGTCTGCGGCCCGGGAGCGCTTTCGGTGCTCATGATGCTTTTCCTTCTCCGCGGACGATGGCGCGCATTATCTTTTCCTGGCTGGCGTCGCTTGCCGCCATTTCGCCGACGATGCGTCCTTCGTTCATGACGTAGATGCGGTCGGTGATGCCGAGCAGTTCGGGCATTTCCGACGAGATGACGATGATTGCCTTACCCTCGGAGGCGAGACGCGCGATGATCGTATAGATTTCATACTTGGCGCCGACGTCGATACCGCGTGTCGGCTCGTCGAGGATCAGCACTTCCGGATTGGCGAACAGCCATTTCGACAGCACCACCTTCTGCTGATTGCCGCCAGAAAGGTTGCCGGTCATCTGGTAGACGCTCGAGGCGCGGATATTGGTCCTGCCGCGATAATCGTTGGCGACCGAAAGCTCGCGCAAATCGTCGATCACGCCGTGGCGCGACACGCCGGGCAGGTTGGCCAGCGTGATGTTGTGCTTGATGTGGTCGATCAGGTTGAGACCGTAGGTCTTGCGGTCCTCGGTAACGTAGGCGATGCCGTGTTCCACCGCCTTGCTCACCGAAGAGACGTCGATCGGCTTGCCGTTGAGGAACACCTCGCCGGTGATGCGACGGCCATAGGACCGGCCGAACAGGCTCATTGCAAACTCGGTCCGGCCGGCGCCCATGAGCCCGGCAATGCCGACCACTTCGCCCTTGCGGGCGTTGAGGTTGATACCCTTGATGACCTGCCGCTCGGCATGGATGGGGTGGTAGACCGACCAGTTTTTCACTTCGAGAACGGTCTCGCCGATCCTCGGCTCGCGCGGCGGATAGCGGTCGTCAAGCGAACGGCCGACCATCGAGGTAATGATCCGGTCCTCCGAGATGTCCTTCTTGGCCAGCGTCTCGATGGTCCGCCCGTCACGGATGATGGTGACCTTGTCGGCGACCCGGTTCACCTCGTTGAGCTTGTGCGAGATCAGGATCGAAGTGATGCCTTGCCGCTTGAATTCGAGCAGCAGATCGAGCAGCGCCTGGCTGTCCTTTTCGGACAGGCTCGCGGTCGGCTCGTCGAGAATGAGCAGCTTCACTTCCTTGCTGAGCGCCTTGGCGATCTCGACCAGCTGCTGCTTGCCGACGCCGATATTGGTGATCAGCGTGTTGGCGTCTTCCTTGAGGCCGACCTTTTTGAGCAGGGCGCTGGTGCGCGCCTCATTGGCATTCCAGTCGATGACGCCGTATCTGGCGTGCTCGTTGCCGAGAAAAATGTTTTCGGCGATCGACAGCATCGGCACCAGCGCAAGCTCCTGGTGGATGATGACGATGCCCTTGCGCTCGCTGTCATGGATGCCTTTGAAATGGCACTCATCGCCGCGATAGATGATCTGGCCGTCATAGGTGCCGGACGGATACACACCCGACAGCACCTTCATCAGCGTCGACTTGCCGGCGCCGTTCTCGCCGACCACGGCATGGATCTCGCCTTCCTCGACCATGAGCTTGACGTTCGACAGCGCCTTGACGCCGGGAAACGTCTTGGTGATGTCGCGCATCTCCAAAATCGTCGATGCCATTGAGAATACCACTCCTGCGAGGTCCGCAAACAATACCGGGCTGGCTCGCCAACGAAAAGGGGCCCTGCCTGCGCAGGACCCCAGGCTTTGTAACCGCGATTACTTCAGTTCTTCGGCCTTGATGTAGCCGGAGTCGACCACCAGGGCCTGGTAGTTCGACTTGTCGACGTCATGCGGCGTCAACAGGATCGAGGGAACGACCTTGACGTCGTTGTTGTAGGTCGTGGTGTCGAGGCCTTCCGGCTTGCCGCCCGAGAGCACCTTGTCGACGAGTTCGACCGTCGCCTTGGCGAGTTCGCGGGTGTCCTTGAACACGGTCGAATACTGTTCGCCGGCGATGATCGCCTTGACCGAAGCGGTCTCGGCGTCCTGTCCGGTGACGATCGGCCATGGCTGATCGGCGGTGCCGTAGCCTACGGCGCGCAGCGAAGCGATGATGCCGCGCGACAGGCCGTCATAGGGCGAGAGCACGCCATCGACGCGGCTGCCGTCCGAGTAGTTGGCGGAGAGCAGATTGTCCATGCGGGCCTGGGCGGTTGCCGCCAGCCAGCGCAGCGTGCCGACCTTGTCCATGCCCATCTGGCCGGACTTCACGACGAGGGTCTTGTCGTCGATCAGCGGCTGAAGAACCGACATGGCGCCGTTATAGAAGAAGAACGCATTGTTGTCGTCCGGCGAACCGCCGAACAGCTCGATGTTGAACGGGCCCTTCTTCTCGGGATAACCGAGACCCTTGAGCAGCGATTTGGCCTGGATGACGCCGACGCCGAAATTGTCGAAGGTGGTGTAGTAGTCGACATTTGGCGTCTTCTTGATCAGGCGGTCGTAAGCGACGACGACAACGCCGGCGTCATTCGCCTTCTGCAACGCATCGCCCATCGTGGTGCCGTCGATCGAAGCGATGATCAGCGCCTTCGGGCCCTTGGTGATTTCGTTTTCCAGCTGGCTGAGCTGGTTCGGAATGTCGTCCTGCGCGTACTGCAGGTCGACAGTGTAGCCCAAAGCCTCGAGCTGGGACTTGACGGCGTCGCCGTCGTTGATCCAGCGCTGCGAGGTCTTGGTGGGCATCAGCACGCCGATCAGGCCTTCGCCCGCCTGCGCCGGCAGCGTCATGGCCGCGATGCCTAGGGCCGCGACGGCGGCCAGTGTCTTGATGATCTTCACATTAACTCTCCCTGGTTGATGGACGCGTACCCTTGGGTTTCGTGGGCCGCGCAATCGTGCAGGAGCGCCAAACGCGCCGCTGCCGTCAATCGATCTCCGGTATCCTCCCAATCGGCCCCGAGACTCTGGTTTCAATCGATACGAGTTTTCCCTCGTCACCGACCGTCAAGCCTCAGGACGCGCGAAGGGTGTGTCGCTTTGCCATAACTGTCAAATGCGATCTTTGATGGTTGCTATATCGAGACTGATATGGCTTAGGCTAGTGACGACGCTGCCGGATCCAGCCAGGGCGCCGGGCGTAAGAGTAGGGAAGAATCATGGCGGCACTGCGAAATCCTGACGGAATATCAGCCAGTTACGATGAAATCCCGGGTGATGGCGGAACCTTGCTGCGCAGCGGCTTGAGCCTGCGTCACATGCGCATGATCGCAGCCCTCGACGAGCACGGCCGGGTGAGTGCCGCGGCCCAGGTCATGAACATCTCGCAGCCGGCGGCCTCGCGCATGATCGCCGAGATGGAGGCGGTGCTCGACGTCAAGCTCTGCGAAAGGCTGCCGCGCGGCATCACGCTGACGCCCTATGGCAAGGCATTGGCACGGCGCGCGCGATCGATCCTGCTCGAGATGCGCGAGGTCGACCGCGAGATATTCGAGCTCAAGGCGGGCAAAGGCGGCTCGGTGTTCCTGGGCGCAGTCACGGCGCCGGCGATCGAGCTGGCGGTGCCGGCGATCCGCGAGATCCGGCGCCTCTATCCGCGCATCGAAATCACCATGCAGGTCGAGACCTCGAACGTGCTGGCGCGCGAGCTGATCGCCTCGCGCCACGATTTCATCATCGCCCGCATCCCCGACGACCTCAATCCGCGGCTGTTCGAAGCGCGCGTCATCGGCGTCGAGAAAGCCTGCCTGATCGTGCGCCGCGGCCACCCGCTGACCAAGGGCAAGGCGGTGCGGCTGGAAGACACCGCCGCCTATGATTGGGTTTTCCAGTCGGGCGGCTCGCCGCTGCGCCAGGCGATGGAGAGTAACTTCCTGAACCGAAACATCGCGCTGCCGGACCGCATCCTCAACACCAGCTCGCTGCTATTGACTCTGGTCATGGTCGCGCAATCCGACGCCATCGCGCCGGTGTCGATCCAGGTCGCGAAGTTCATCCAGAACCCCGAAGGCCTGGCCGGCGCTATCGATGTCGTCCAGACTGAATTCGACATCGAGGTCAGGCCCTACAGCCTGATCACGGTGAAGAACCGCGCGCTGTCACCGGCAGCCAAGATGCTGCACGATTTTATTTTGCGAGAGGTGGGCTGAGGGTTGGAGCGGGTAGCGGGCGCATCCCGTGGCCGGCCAGACGACCAGACAGGCCCGCCAGCAGCGGCGCCGATGCACGTCGGCCACTACTGCCTGATGCTCAAAAAAGGCCCGCCAGCAGAAGCCAGCGGACCAAGGGTAGACTTTCCGGTTGGGGTCATTCGAGGCCCCGCCGACCCTCAATGTGAGATATTCCACGAACTGGCACATCGGCCAAACAGATGAAAGACGGCCAGCCCGGGCCGTAAAACTGCCTATAAATCCGCTGGTTTTCAGCTTGGCCAGAACAAGTGCAATGCACCGGGGGCAAAAGCTGGAGCGGGTAGCGGGAATCGAACCCGCGCGTTCAGCTTGGGAAGCTGACAAGCTACCATTACATCATACCCGCGCTGGTTCCTCCGATATCATGGCCCGGCGCCGATGCGCAATCCGGTTTGAGGGCTCGGCTTGATGCAGGGCTATCAACTGCGTATTTCTAGGCATGTGCCCGAATCGCGGCACCCGACTGTGGAGACAGGCTTGTCCGCACTGAACCGCTTTCTCGGCGATACGCCGCTCCGGGTGATCCTGAAGCTGCTTGTGGTGTCGTTCCTCGTCGGGCTGGTCATGAATGCCTTCGGCTGGTCGCCGATGGATGTGCTTTATGGCATTCGCAAATTCTTCATCGACCTGTGGAATTTGGGCTTCCACGCCATCGACCGCTTTCTCGGCTACATCCTGCTCGGTGCCGCGATCGTCGTGCCGGCCTTCATCCTGCTCAGGATCGCTAACTACCGGAAGTGAATTTTCAGGCGTAGCCCGCCGCCACCTCGAACAGGATGGCGTGCCGTGCAGCAAGTGCTGCGACATCCGTCGAATAGCCTCCGCCGATAACGCCGCATACCGGTATGCCAAGCGTGCGGAAATGGCGGATCACTATATCGTCGCGGGCGCGCAGCCCGTCATCCGTGAGCGACAACCTGCCGAGCCGGTCCTCGACATGGACATCGACGCCGGCATTGTAGAAGACGAGGTCCCAGCGCCTTCGCGCCGACAGCTCCGGCAGGATGGCGTCCAGCCGCTCCAGATAGGCTGCATCGTCGGCGTCGTCGGGCAGGGCGACATCGAGATCGGAGGCGATCTTGCGCGCGGGGTAGTTGCGGTCGCCATGCATGGAGAAGGTAAACACGCGCGGCTCGTCGTTCAGGATATCCGCCGTGCCGTCGCCCTGATGCACGTCGAGGTCGACGACCAGGATGTTTTGGACAGCAGCTTCGGCGAGCAGCACCAGCGCGGCAACGGCTACGTCGTTGAAGGTGCAGAAGCCGGCGCCTTGCGCGCGCCGTGCATGATGGCTGCCGCCGGCGGTGTTGCAGGCGATGCCGTTCAGCAACGCCAGCCGCGCTGCCAGCACCGTGCCGGCCGTTGCGAGCTGCGCCCTCAGCGAAACCCGCGGTCCCACGGGAAAGCCGATCTCGCGCTCGATCGCCACCGGCACTTCGCAGGCAAGCACCTGGTCGACATAGTCGACCGCGTGGGCAAGCTTCAGCCATGATGGCCGCGCCGCCTCCGGCATGTTGAGCGCTTCGGGCTTCGCCAGGCCGCGTGCCCGCAAGGCATCCATCAGCAGCGGATATTTGCTCATCGGGAAGCGGTGGTTGACGGCGAAGCCGGCGTCGTAGTCGGGATGATGAACGATCTGCAAGGGCATGGGACGGGCGGTGCGCCAGAGGCGGGTTTCGGTTGACCATAGCGGCGTGGATGGTTGCGCGAGATCCGCAAACTGGGGCACATCGGCTAGCCGATCAAGCCGCAACAGGAAGCAACACGCGTTTGGAGCAGGCTTTACCCACCGAAGTCCACGCCACCGAAGCCAGGGCCTTCGTCGTCACCAACCGCTCGGTGCTCGCCATCGCCGTGCCGATGACGCTTGCCTATCTGACGACGCCGTTGCTCGGAATTGTCGACACGGCGGTGGTTGGGCAGTTCGGCGACGCCGCCCTTCTCGGCGGCCTGGCGGCCGGCGCCCTGATCTTCGACGTCGTTTTCACCACCTTCAACTTCCTGCGCTCCGGCACCACCGGCCTCGTCGCCCAGGCCTTCGGGCGCGGCGATGCGCTGGAGGAGCAGGCGGTGTTCTGGCGCGCCGTGCTGATCGCGGTCGTCGCCGGCGTCGTCCTTGCCGCGCTTGCGCCGCTGGTCTCCACCGCCGGGCAATGGTTCATAGGCGCCGAACCGCGCGTCAGCGCGGCGATGGACGTCTATATCCGCATCAGGATGCTCGCAGCACCGTTCTCGCTGATCAATTACGCCATCCTCGGTTACGTGCTTGGGCGCGGCGAGGGCGGGCTCGGGCTGATGCTGCAGTTGATACTGAACGGCATCAACATCGCCCTCTGCTTCCTGCTTGGCCTGGAGCTCGGCTGGGGCGTTGCCGGCGTTGCCTGGGCAACGGTCACCGGCGAATTCGTCGCCATGCTGCTTGGTCTCGCCATTGTCGGCCGGCGCTTTTGGGCGGCGCCCAGGCTGCCGCGCCACCGCGTCCTTGATCTGCCGGCATTCCTGCGCATGATGTCGCTCAATCGCGATATCATGATCCGCTCCTTTTCGCTGCTCGCCGCCTTCGCGCTGTTCACGCGCCAGGGCGCACAATTCGGCACTCTGACGCTGGCCGCCAACGCCGTGCTGATGAACCTCTTCCTGGTTGCCGGCTATTTCCTCGATGGTTTCGCCACCGCTGCCGAACAGCTCGCCGGGCGCGCCATCGGCGCCCGTGCCGCCACGGCGTTTGATCAGGCGGTGCGGCTGACGCTGCTTTGGGGGCTCGGGCTGGCGGGCGCGGCGACGCTCTTCTTCCTGATGGAGGGCACCGATCTCGTCGCCCTGATCACGACCGCGACGGACGTCCGCGCCATTGCCGACATCTACCTGCCCTGGGCGGCGTTCACCGCGCTCAGCGGCGCGCTGGCTTTCGAGTTGGACGGGATTTTCATCGGCGCAACATGGTCGCGCGACATGCGCAACATGATGCTGGTGTCGTTCCTGTCGTTCAGCGCCGCGCTGCTGATTCTGGCGCCGGCATTCGGCAATCACGGCTTGTGGGCGGCGTTGCATGTCTTCCTGCTGGTACGCGGCTTCAGCCTGCTCGCCATATTGCGGCTGCGGGTGCGCACAGCCTTTAACTGATCGCTAAAGCGGTTTCGCCGCCCAGTGATCGAGGCGGCTGTCGCGAAGCTCGCGCAGCGACTTCAGCCGTTGACTGTCCATGAAACGGGCCATGCCGGAAAGAATGCGCCCCGGCAGCGCGGGCCCAGCATAGATCATGCCGGTATAGAGCTGGACGAGATCGGCGCCGGCACGGATCTTTTCCAGCGCCGTCTCGGCGGAATCGACGCCGCCGACGCCGATGATAGTGGGATCCGGGCCAAGCAGTTTTCGCATCCTTGCCAGCACGATAGTCGAGCGTTCGAACAAGGGTTTCCCCGAAAGCCCGCCGGTCTCGCCGGCAAGGCCGGCGCTGCTCAGGCCGGCTCGCGCGATCGTTGTGTTGGAGACGATGACGCCGTCCATTTGCTTGTCGCTGATCTCGGCGGCGATGTCCTCAAGCTCGGCCTCGACCAGATCCGGCGCGATTTTGAGGAACACGGGCGGTTTTGCCGGTGCCGCCGCACGCGCGGCCATGACCCGCGACAGGAGCTCGCCAAGCTGGTCGCGCGCCTGCATGTTGCGCAGGCCCGGCGTGTTCGGCGAGGAGATATTGATCGTCAGATAGCTGGCATATCGCGCGAACCGGATCACGCCGCGCTCATAATCACTGACGCGGTCGGCGCTGTCCTTGTTGGCGCCGATGTTGATGCCGACGATGCCGGGGCGGCCTTTTCGGGCGGCAAGACGCTTCTCTGCGGCGGCGTGGCCTTCATTGTTGAAGCCCAGCCGGTTGATCACTGCCCCGTCCGAAGGCAGCCGGAAGATGCGCGGCTTCGGATTGCCCGTCTGCGGCAGCGGCGTGATCGTGCCGACCTCGGCGAAGCCGAAGCCGAGGCCGAGCAGCGCGTCCGGCACTTCGGCATTCTTGTCGTAACCCGCGGCCATGCCGAGCGGGTTCGGGAAATCGAGCCCGCAACGGCTGACCTTTAACCTGTTGTCCTGCGGCGGACGACCGGCGACCGGCAGCCCGCATCTCAGCGCGGCAATCGACAGCCCATGCGCGGTTTCCGGATCGAGCGTGAACAGCAGTTTCTGGCCGATCCGGTCGAACGCGCTCATTCGGCCTCCAGCGCCGGGAATTCATGCCGGCCGTCAGCGCCGAGCGGCAATGCCTGCACCGAAACGACCGCATCGAGGCCGAGCCCGCCATAGAGATGCGGGAACAGGGCGCCGCCGCGCGAGACCTCATATTTCAGCGCATCGCCGAGGCGCGCGCTATCGACGGCGACCAGCAGCAACCGGCTTTGGCCGGCGAAATGTTTGGCCGCCGTTTCCCGAACCTGCCCGGCGGTAGAAAAATGGATGAAGCCGTCGGCGACGTCGATCGGCGCGCCGGTGAAGCCGCCTTCTCTTTCAGCCTCGCGCCACAGCGCCTCGGGAACTATCTTGTAGATGATCTCGGACATGGTTGCGCTATAGTCCGAACCGACCACGCGGGGAAGGGCAGGCCCGTGTTCTTCCCCATTTCAGGTTCATCCCCATTTCAGGCGCAAACTGTGATAGATTGCGCTGACTGGCTCATGGAGGAAAACATGCGTCTGAAACACGTCTTGATCCCCGCAGCACTGGTGTCGCTTGTCGCGGCGTCGGCCTTTTCCGAGGAAGCCGATCGCTACCGGTTGGAGAAATCGGCCAATGGCTATGTCCGCATGGATACGCAAACCGGCGCCATGTCGCTCTGCGAGGAACGCTCCGGCCAACTCGTCTGCAAGACGGCGGCCGACGAACGTGCCGCCCTACAAGATGAGGTCGACCGGCTGCAAAATTCGGTGAAGGCGCTCGACGAACGCGTCGCCAAGCTCGAAAATTCGCTTGCCGCGCGTTTCGAATCGACTTTGCCCAGCGAGGAGGATTTCAACAAGACGATGGGCTACATGGAGCGCTTCCTGCGCAGCTTCATGGACATCGTCAAGGACATGGACAAGGACGAAGACAGCGCCAAGCCCAATTCGCAAAAGACCTAGGCAATTCGCAAAAAGACCTGGGGCGGGAATAGCAAGCCGCCCACCCGAACAGCAGGCGTAGTGTTATGATCGTTCAGATCCTGCAAGGCGGAAAATCGCCAACGGGATTCGGGGAGGGATATCACCGTTGGGCTACACATTCGTCATTGCCGATGATCACCCGCTTTTTCGCGGTGCATTGAGGGAGGCTCTCGCGGGCATCGGAGACGTTGCCGCCATTCATGAGGCCGGCGATTTCGAAAGCGCCAAGGCGCTGGTCCTGGCCAATGAGGATGTCGATCTGGTGCTGCTCGATCTCTCGATGCCGGGGGCAAGCGGTCTTTCCGGCCTGATTTCGCTGCGCGGCATCCATCCGGCGGTGCCGATGATGGTGGTCTCGGCGCATGACGATCCGGTGACGATCCGGCGCGCGCTCGATCTCGGCGCCTCCGGCTTCATCTCCAAATCGGCCAGCATGGAGGAGATCCGCAATGCGGTGCAGTCGGTGCTCGCAGGTGATATCGCGGCACCCGCCGGGGTCGATCTCGGTGTCGAGCGCGATCCCGAGATTTCCGACCTGATCAAGCGGCTGCAGGCGCTGACCCCACAGCAGACGCGCGTGCTCGGCATGCTGGCTGAGGGACTGCTCAACAAGCAGATCGCCTATGAGCTCGGGGTCTCCGAAGCAACGATCAAAGCGCATGTCTCGGCCATCCTGCAGAAGCTCGGCGTCGACAGCCGCACTCAGGCGGTGATCCTTTTGTCCAAAATCGGCAGCGACCCGCTGCAGACGGCCGGCTGATTCCTATTCGGCCGCCGGCGCCAGTGGCCTGACCCTGGCCATCATCGAGCGCAGCATCGCCGGTTTCAGTGGTTTGCTGATCACCGGCACGTCCAGCCTGCCGGCAGCGGCGCGAACCTCGCTGGAGCGGTCGGCGGTGACCAGCACGGCCGGCAGGTCCTCGCCATGGATCGCACGCAACTGGGCGATCAATTCGAGGCCGGTCTTGTCGTCGAGATGATAGTCGGCAAGCACGATGTCCGGCCGATGCATGCCGGACCTCTCGAGATCCTCCGCGCCGGAAAGCGTGTCGACGCTGCAGCCCCAGCCCTCGAGCAGCAGCCGCATGCCGTCGAGGATGCGGGCGTCGTTGTCGATGCAGAGCACATGGAGCCCGGCAAGCGAGGCCGCGGCACGGGCAGGCGGCTTCGCCTCGGCCTCGCGCCGCGGTGCCTGCACGGCCACCACCGGCAGCAACACGGAAAAGCGTGTGCCCTTGCCTGGGTTGGAGAAGATCCGGATTTCGAGGCGCAGGACGCGGGCGATGCGGTCGACAATGGAGAGCCCAAGGCCGAGGCCTTCCGCCTCGCGTGCGCCCTCGTCCAGCCGGGTGAATTCGCGAAACACGGTGTTCAGCTGGTCGCCGGCAATGCCGATGCCGGTGTCGATAACCTGGATCTCGGCCAGTTCGCCGCGCCGCCGCGCGCCGACCAGGATGCGGCCACGGCGCGTATACTTGATGGCGTTGGAAACCAGGTTCTGGATCAGCCGGCGCAGCAGATTGCGGTCCGTCATGACGCTGAGCGACGACGGCATGATCGAGAGTTCGAGCTTCTTTTCGGCGGCAAGCGGCCGGAAGTCGTTGCCGATCTGGCGCAGCAGCCCGTCGAGGCCGAAGCTCGTATCGTCCGGCTTCATCGCGCCGGCATCGAGGCGCGAAATGTCGAGCACCGCACCGAGGATGGTCTCGACCGATTCCAGCGACGATTCGATGTTCATCGCCGCCTTGCCGGCAGGTCCCTTGCCGGTCTTCTCGATCAGCGACGAGCAATAGAGGCGGGCGGCGTTCAGCGGCTGCAGGATGTCGTGGCCGGCGGCAGCGAGGAAGCGGGTCTTGCCGAGATTGGCCTCCTCGGCCAGCATCTGCGCCTGCGCCAGCTCCTCGTTGACGCGGGTGAGCTCGGCGGTGCGGCTCTTCACCCGCTGTTCCAGGGATTCGTTGGCGCGCTTAAGCGCCAGATCCTGCTCGACACGTCCGGAAATGTCGGCGTAGGTGGCGACGATGCCGCCGTCCGGCATCGGATTGGAGCGCAATTCCAGGATGCGCCCGCTTGTCTTCAGCTCCATCTGCCATGGGCTGACGAAGCTGGTCAGGCGGTTGAGCATGGTGACGCGCTGGTCTGCCGGTATGTCACCGCGCTCGGCAAGGTGGCGCAGGATACGATCGAGTGAGACGCCGACCTGGCCCATCTCGTCGGGCAGGTCGAACAGCGCCCGGTACTGGCGGTTCCAGCAAATCAACCGGAAATCGCGGTCGAAGACAGTGATGCCCTGTTCCATCTGGTCGAGTGCGATCTGCAGCAGATCGCGATTGTGCTGCAGCGCCTCGGTGGCGTCGTCGAGCAGGCGGAAGGCGTCCTTGGATTCGCGGTCGTTGCGGCGCAGCAGCAGCGACAGGATCAGCCGCGCCGAGGATGAGCCGACGGCACTGGCCAGAAGCTGTTCGGAGAAGCGGATGACGTCCATGCTGGCCTGTTCGTTGCCGAGCAGGGAAGTGCCGCTGCTCTTTTCGAACGACTGAAAGGACCGCTCGGTCCGTTCGACACCGAGATAGCGCGCGATCGTGTCCTTGAGGTCGTTGACGGTAATGGTGGTGCGGAAGCGGCGCAGGCTGGGCAGCGGACCCGCTTCGCGCGGCACGAAGATCGACGCCTGGATGCGTTCCAGCGGCACCGACGCCCGCGACAGCGAGCCGAACACAAAAAACAGCGTGTTGATCGAGAGGCTCCACAGCACGCCATGGTTCAGCGGCTCGGCGACGGTGCCGAAAAGCGCTTGCGGCCGCAACGCATCTAAGCCGAACAGGCCGTGGACGAGGATGCCGGTATCGGGCGCGACGAGCGAGGGAAGCAGCAGCGTGTAGCTCCAGACGACGATGCCGGCGACCATGCCAAGTGCGGCACCCCGGCCGTTGGCGCCGCGCCAGACCAGGCCGCCGATCAACGCCGGCGCGAACTGCGCGATCGCGGCGAACGACATCAGGCCGATCGAGGACAGCCGCGCGCTGTTGGTGCTCTCGCGGTAGTAGAGGAAGGCGATAAACAGCATGATGAAGATCGCCGCCCGCCGTACATTGAGGATGAGCGTCGACCAGTCCTCGTTCTCGGAGGTCGTGGTCCGCAGCAATCGCCTCACGAACAGCGGAATGACCAGGTCGTTGGAGATCATGATCGACAGCGCGACGCTTTCGACGATCACCATTGCGGTCGCCGCCGACAGCCCGCCGATGAAGGCGGCCATGGCCAGCACGTCGTGGCCGCTGAACAGCGGCAGCGACAGCACGTAAAGGTCGCTGCTGGTCTTGGGGCCGACCAGTTCCAGGCCGGCCAATGCGATCGGCAGCACGAACAGGTTGATTGCCACCAGATAGAGCGGAAACACCCATGTCGCGGTGCGCAGCTCGGCCTCGCTGCGGTTTTCGACGATGGTGACGTAGAACTGGCGCGGCAGCATGAGGATGGCAAAGCCGCTCAGGCATGTCAGCACCAGCCAGGTAGCGAGCGAGGTGTTGTAGCCCATCGCCTGGCGCACCTTCGTGTTTTCGGCGAGCTGGTCGAACATATCGCCTGGCCCGCCGAAGATCAGGAACGTGACCATCAGGCCGATCGCCAGGAAGGCGGCGAGCTTGACCACGGTCTCGACCGCCACAGCCAGCACCAGCCCGTCCTGGTGCTCGGTGGCATCGGCATGGCGCGTGCCGAACAGCACCGCAAACAGCGCCAGCAGCATGGCCACGACCAGCGAGATGTCACTGACGAACGGATCGAACGACGGCGGCGAGCCGGTATAGTGCTCGACCATCAGGCTGACCGAGCCGGAGATGGCCTTCAATTGCAGCGCGATATACGGCACGGCGCCGATGGTCGCGATCAGTGTGGCGATCGCCGCGACAGCGAAGCTCTTGCCGTAGCGGGCACCGAGAAAGTCGGCGATCGAGGTGATCTTCTCGGTCTTGGCCAGCCTGACGATGCGCTGCAGCAGCGGAAAGCCGAACACGAACACCAGCACCGGTCCGATATAGATGCCGAGGAACTCGAGGCCGCGCTCGGAGGACAGGCCGACCGAGCCGAAGAAGGTCCAGGAGGTGCAGTAGATGGCGAGGCTGAGCGCATAGATAAAGGGCCGGGCGCGGCCAGGCCCGGATGAAGTCGAGCGCCGGTCGCCCAGGCTGGCGATGGCAAACAGCAACGTCACATAGGCGATCGCGATGATGACGATGAACCAGCCCTGCACGGCTCGAACTTCCTCCCTGCGCCGATTTTTTCATCCGGCCTTGCAGACGCAATCACAGCTTGGCCACCGAGTCCATCGCGGCTTTCGGCGCATTATGGCCGCGGCTTCGCGCAATCCAGGCCGGGGAAACACGTCTTTGCGCCTGTCGCAACCGCAGGTTTTTGCTATTCTGCCCGCCGGTCGATGCCGAGGCGTGGACGGCAGCACGGCCGGTCAGGACAAGGAGGGTCGAATGCTGAAAGAATTTCAGGAATTCATTTCCAGGGGCAATGTGATGGACCTGGCCGTCGCCGTCATCATTGGCGCTGCCTTCGGCAAGATCGTCACCTCGCTGGTCGACGACATCATCATGCCGGTCATCGGGGCGATTTTGGGCGGATTGGACTTCAACAACTACTTTCTGCCCTTGTCCTCGGCCGTTAACGCCACATCGCTGGCTGAGGCAAAGAAACAGGGCGCGGTCTTCGCCTATGGCAGCTTCATCACCGTGGCGCTGAACTTCCTTATCCTCGCCTTCATCATCTTCGTGATGGTCAAGGCGGTGAACAATCTGCGCCAGCGGCTGGAGCGTGAAAAACCGGCCGCCCCGGCCGCTCCGCCGCCGGCCGACGTCGCGCTGCTCACCGAAATTCGCGATCTCCTCGCCAGAAAGTAGCGCCTGCGGTAACTTTCTGGACCAAAACCCCGGTCGCTTGCGGCCGGGGTTTTCTGTTTTCGTCCGCCCTGAAACACGCTAGCAGTCGAGCAAACGAAAACGGACCCATCCATGACCCTGATCGATACTCTGCGCGCCGAAGCGCGGGCGGCGCCTGAAAGCGGCATTGTCGCCGTCATGAACCGTGGCCGCGGCCGCGACGGCATGATCCCGCTCTGGGCCGGCGAGGGCGACCTGCCGACGCCTGCCTTCATCACCGATGCAGCCGCCAAGGCACTCGCTGGCGGCGAGACCTTCTACACCTGGCAGCGGGGCATTCCCGAACTCAGGCAGGCGCTCGCCCGCTACTATACCAGGCATTTCGGCAAGACTTTCGCCAACGAGGAATTCATCGTCACCGGCTCCGGCATGCACGCCATCCAGATGGCCATCGATGCGATGGCCGGCAAGGGCGACGAACTCGTCTACCTGTCGCCGGCATGGCCGAACTTCGCCGCTGCCGCCGGCGTCGCCGGCGCCGTGCCGGTCGCGGTCACGCTCGACCAGTCGGGCAATGGCTGGTCTTGCGATGCCGACAAGATCGCAGCGGCGATCACGCCACGGACCAAGGCGCTGTTCGTCAACACGCCGTCCAACCCGACCGGCTGGACCGCCGACAAAGAGACGCTGCAGGCGATCCTCGACCTTGCCCGTGAAAGGGGCCTGTGGATCATCGCCGACGAGATCTACTCGCTGTTTCATTACGGCCATGGCCGCGCGCCGTCCTTCATCGACATCATGGCCGATGAGGATCGCATCCTGTTCGTCAATTCCTTTTCCAAGAACTGGGCGATGACCGGCTGGCGCATCGGCTGGATCAAGATCCATCCCGCCTTGCAGCAGGTGTTCGAGAACCTGGTCCAGTATTCGACGTCCGGCGTTGCGCAGTTCATGCAGCGCGGCGCCGTCGTTGCCCTCGATGAGGGCGACGCCTTCATCGTCGAGCAGGTGGAGCGGGCGAGGGCGGCGCGCGACCTGGTGTGCGGCATTCTCGCCGAAACCGGCAGGGCGCGGTTCACCGTGCCGCAGGGCGCATTCTATCTGTTCTTCGCGGTCGACGGCATCTCCGATTCCCGCGCTGCCGCCTTCGACATGGTCGACCGCGCCAATGTCGGCCTGGCTCCCGGCACCGCCTTCGGCCCCGGCGGCGAAGCCTTCCTCAGGCTGTGCTTCCACCGCCGCCTCGACCAGCTCGAGGAAGCCGCACACCGGCTGGCGAAATGGATGAAGAGTGTGTGAGCTGCCTCGAAGCCCGAGTTGAAACTCGCTCCGGCGAGTCAGCTGGAGTGGGTTTCGAGAACCGGAGCGCAGCGGACATTTGGGTCCGTGAGCACCGGAAGCGCAGAAAGCCGCGTCAGATGGCCGCCGGAGTAGAGTTTCAAACGGGCTTCACCCGCCCGACTTCGGCACCAGCAACGGAATGACGCGGTCGCTCTTGGCGACCGACGGTCGGCCCGCCGAACCGTAGGGAATCCCCAACGCATCCCATGTCTCGACCAGCGCGTCCTGCAGGGACGCAATCAACGCGTCCGAATGGAACGGTGTAGGCGTGATGCGCAGCCGCTCGGTGCCGCGCGGCACCGTCGGGTAGTTGATCGGCTGGATGTAGATGCCGTGCACACCGAGCAGGCGGTCGCTGGCCATCTTGCAGAGCTCGGGATCGCCGACCAGAAGGGGCACGATGTGGGTAGGCGACTCCATCACCGGCAGGCCGGCCGCGGCCAGCACTTGCTTGGTCCGTGTCGCCTGACGCAGCTGCGCATCGCGCTCGGCCTGCGAGCGCTTGAGATGGCGGATCGAGGTGGTTGCCGCGGCAGCGATCGCCGGCGGCAACGCCGTGGTGAAGATGAAGCCCGGCGCATAGGAGCGCACCGCGTCGATCACCGCAGTGTTGCCGGCGATGTAGCCGCCAAGCGTGCCGAACGCCTTGGCCAGTGTGCCCTCGATGATGTCGATGCGGTCGGCCAGCCCTTCGCGCTCGGTGATGCCGCCGCCGCGCGGCCCGTACATGCCGACGGCGTGGACCTCGTCGATGTAGGTCATGGCGTTGTAGCGCTCGGCGAGATCGACGATCTGCTTGATCGGCGCGATGTCGCCGTCCATCGAATAGACGCTCTCGAAGACAATCAGCTTGGCGCGCTCGCGGCCGGCCGTCTGCAGCAGGCTTTCGAGATGCGCGACGTCGTTATGGCGGAAGATCTTCTTCTCGGCGCCCGAGCGCCGCACGCCCTCGATCATCGAAGCGTGGTTGAGCTCGTCCGAGATGATCAGGCAATTGGGAAGCAGCTTTGCAATGGTCGAGATCGACGCCTCGTTGGAAACAAAGCCGGAGGTGAAAACCAGTGCGGCTTCCTTGTCGTGCAGGTCGGCCAGCTCCAGTTCGAGCTCGACCAGCGGGTTGCTGGTGCCGGAAATGTTGCGGGTGCCGCCGGCCCCCGACCCCATCTTGCCTGCCGCCTTCTGGAACGCGGCAATGACGTCGGGATGCTGGCCCATGCCGAGATAGTCGTTGGAGCACCAGACGGTGATTTCCTCGGCGCGGCCATTGGCGCGCCAGATGGCGCGCGGGAATTTCCCGACGATACGCTCAAGGTCGGCGAAGACGCGGTAGCGACGCTCCGCATGGAGCTGGTCGATCGCTTCCTCGAAGAACCGCTGATAGTTCATGTCGCCTTCCCAGTTTTGCGCGGGATCATAGTCATTGGCCTTTTCGGCGTCCACCTGGCCTTTTTGGTCAAAATGCCACGCCCCGTGCCTGTTCCTAACGACCACGGAACGTGGCCTATTCCCTTGATGTGGATCAATCTTGTTTCAGGACAATGCCACGCGCCGATGAGACTGGTTACCGCAGGTTTTAATGGCCTGGCGGCAGATTTTCCAGTACGGCGACGATTAAGACAGTTCCGATAAATCATGAATAGCGAGGATGCGGATGACGGTTTTGGTGACAGGCGGGGCCGGCTATATCGGTAGCCATATGGTCTGGGAATTGCTGGACACGGGCGACAACGTCGTCGTCCTCGACCGGCTTTCCACCGGCTTTGAATGGGCGGTGGCCCCGGAAGCAAAGCTCGTCGTCGGCGACGTCGCCGACAGGGAACTGGTCGCCTCGATCATTCGCGACAATAAGGTCGACGCGATCATCCATTTCGCCGGCTCGATCGTGGTCCCCGAATCGGTTGCCGACCCGCTTGCCTATTACGAGAACAACACCTGCAAGACGCGCACCTTGATCGAGACCGCGGTGCGCGAAGGCGTGCCCAATTTCATCTTTTCCTCGACCGCCGCCGTCTATGGCGGCGCCGGCCTGGAGCCGGTGCGCGAGGATGCCCGGCTTGCGCCGGAATCGCCCTATGGCCTGTCCAAGCTGATGAGCGAATGGATGCTGCGCGACGCGGCGATTGCCCATGGGTTGCGCTATACGGCGCTGCGCTATTTCAACGTCGCCGGCGCCGATCCGAAGGGCCGCACCGGCCAATCGACGCCCGGTGCCACGCATCTGATCAAGGTCGCTTGCGAGACGGCGCTCGGCAAGCGCCCCTTCATGCAGGTGTTCGGCACCGACTATCCGACACCGGACGGTACCTGCATGCGCGACTACATCCACGTCAGCGACCTGGCGGCGGCGCATCGGCTGGCGCTTCAGCGGCTGCGTGCCGGCGGATCGAGCCTGGTCGCCAATTGTGGTTACAGCCACGGCTATTCGGTGCTCGAGGTCATCGACAGCGTCCGCCGCGTCTTCGGCCATGATTTCGACGTGCGGATGGGCGATCGCCGCGCCGGCGACGCCGCCGCGGTCGTCGCCAATTCGGAGCTGGCGCGCGGCGAGCTCGGCTGGACCCCGCAGCGCGACAACCTCGACCAGATAGTTGCCGATGCGCTTGCCTGGGAGCGCATCCTGACCAGCAAGAATTCGGCTCTGGGGTGAAGTGGGCTCTCCGCAAAGGTTGGTTCAGCGCGCTGGGGGCGGAATGAAAATCCTGGTGCTTGGGGCCGGCGTCGTCGGTACGGCGGCGGCCTATTATCTGGCCAGCGACGGCCATGAGGTGACGGTGATCGAGCGCCATCCGGCGGCAGCACGCGGCACCAGCCGGTCGAATGCCGGCCTGGTGTCGCCCGGAGACGCCACCGCCTGGGCCTCGCCCGCCGCGCTGAAGACGTTCCTGCGCGGCCTCTACAACCACGATCTCGGCATCAAGGTGCGGCTGCGCTTCGATCCGTATTTTTTCGCCTGGAGCCTGCGCTTCCTGCGCCAATGCACGCATAAGCGCATGCGCGCCAACACCGACGTCAAGCTGCGTCTGGCGCTCTATTCGCGCGACTGCATCAACGCCGTCTCCGCCGAAACCGGCATCCACTACGACGAGCGCAAGAAAGGCATTCTCTATTTCTTCCGCTCGCAGCAGAGCTTCGATACCGGCACCGACAATTATCGCTATCTCGGCGAACACGGCCTGCCGATCGAGATCGTCGGCCGCGAACGGCTGGTCGAGCTCGAGCCCGGCCTTGCCGGCGCCAAGGACAAGATAGCCGGCGGCGTCTATTCGCCGATCGACCAGACCGGCGACTCCAGCCAATTCACGCAGCGCCTCGCTGCCTATGCCGCCGAGAAACTCGGCGTCCAATTCCTCTACGGCACCACTGTCGAAGGCCTCGACATCGACGGTGGCCGAGTGCGCGCGGTGATGACCTCGGCCGGCCCGATAATCGGCGACGCGGTGGTCATTTCCATGGGGCCGGAGAGCGGTCTGCTCGGCCGCCGCTACGGCATCGACCTGCCCGTCTATCCCGTGAAGGGCTATACCGTGACTGTTCCACTGGAAGATGGAAGCAAGGGGCCGATCATGGGCGGCGCCGACGAGGACCGGCTGATCGGCTATTCCAGGCTGGGAAATCGGCTGCGGATGTCCTCGACGGCGGAGTTCACCGGGTTCGACCGCACGTTCAAGCCACGTGATTTCAACTCGATCCTGAACACCGGCAAGGACCTGTTCCCCGGCGCTTTCGACGAGAGCAAGGCTGAGCTCTGGGCTGGACTTCGCCCGATGATGCCGAACTCCGTGCCGGTCATCGGCCGGGCGCGGTACGACAATCTCTACCTCGACACCGGCCACGGCCATCTCGGCTGGACCATGGCCTGCGGTTCGGGAAAATTCCTTGCTGACGTGGTCGCCGGCCGCAAGCCGGAGATCGATCCGCAAGGATTGCTCTACAGGAACTAGGCATCTCCAGACATCAGGGCGCCATGAGCTCGGCGGTCAGGTTCGTTCGTCGACCGCCGAACGCCAGGAGCGTACGTAACTTGTCCAGAGTGGATCGGCCGACGGTTCGGTCCTTTCGCCTCTGCCTTGCGGTGTCCCCTGGTCCGACGCCAGCAAGGCGGCGCCGATGCTGGTGCCTGTCGCAGCCTCGGAGGCAATGACGGCGCGCGCCGCCGCCGCAGCCAGCATGCGGGTGAACAGCCGGTTGCGGGCGAAGGGTCCTTCGACGATGGTGGGACCGTCCGCGCCGATCAGGTCGAGGCAGGTCGCGGTCATCAGCGCCAGGTAGAACGAGATGGCGACAAAGCGCTGGCCGACGCTCATACCGTCCGCGTTAAGCCATGATGCGGTATGATGCGGAAACGGCCCCGAACCCTGTTGGGTCGAGGGCAATAGGGACGTCTTGCGCGCTAGCACCGTGGCAACATCGTCTTCCGTCCAGTTCTCCGATTGGCCCTCGGTCAGCACGGAAAACTCGCGGCCACCCATGAAGCGCGCCGAGGGCACGGGATCGCCGAGCGCGTTGACATTGACCAGCGTATCGCGTGCCGGGTCGAGCGCGATCTTGTTGCCGCCGACTGCCATCGACACCACCCAGGTGCCGGTCGAGACCACGGAGAAAGGCGGTCTGTCGGACAGGAGATGCGGCAGCAGCGAGGCGTTGGAATCGTGCAGGCCGCAAAACACCGGCGTTTGCGGGTCGAGGCCGGTTTGCCGCGCGAGAGCGGGCAGGATCGGGCCCAAGCGGTCCTTGGCCTGCCGCACCGGCGCCATTAGCCGGCGCCATTGCAGCCGGTCGACCAGCGACGAAAAATCCGCTTTCCACGGGTTCCACAGATCGGTGTGGCAGCCGAGCGAAGTCACCTCGCTGGCGGCGACGCCGGTCAGGCGCAAGGCCCAGTATTGCGGATACATCAGGATCGCGGCGGTTCTGGCGAAATCCGCCGGAAAGCGCTTCTGCTGCCAGAACAGCTGCGCGCCGAGATTGAGGCCGGCCGGCAGGCGCGGCGTGCCGGTCTCGGAGAACGCCGGACGGATCGTGTCATAGTCCCCGGCAAGGGCATCCGGCCCGTCGAATTCGTAGTCGAGCACCGGCAGCGCCAGTTCGCCTGATGCGTCGACCAGCACGCCCGTAGCGCCATGGGTGGTGATCGATATCGCATCGATGCGCTGCTCGCGATCGATCTCGGCCAGGCTGCCAAGGATAAACGCCCATAACCGCTCGACGTCATGGTGCGGGTACGGGCCTTGCCGAACCGGCTCGTTCACCATCCTGCGCAGCGCGACTTCGCTTGCCGCGGCAAGATCGACCAGCGCCACCTTGGCGTTGGTCTTGCCGATATCGATGACGGCGACGTGGCGGGTCATTCCATATGGAACATTGTTTCCAGCGGCACCGCCACCGGCTCGTTGTTCGGCTTGGTCTCCATGATGTCCGCCATCTCGGCCCACCAACGCTGCATCACCGGATGCTTCGGCAATTCGTCCATGCCATGGTCGTCACGGCGCCACAGCACGCCGAACAAGGTGTTGGTCTCTTCGTCGAGATGGATCGAGTAATCGGAGATACCGGCCTGCTTGAGCAGCGCGACCAGCGACGGCCAGATGTCGTCGTGGCGCCTCTTGTATTCGGCCTTCATGCCCGGATTGAGCTTCATCTTGAACGCGTATTTCTCCGGCATCAGGCAAAGCGCTCCCGCCGTACTCGCCGCCACAGGATCGGCAGCGCGATGACGATGATCAGCAGCAGGCCGATGAAGATCGACATAACGATCCCCGGCACGTTGAGCAGGCCGAGGCCGAAGGTCACCAGTCCCATGATGAAGGCGGCCAGCACCACACCCAGAATGCTGCCGGCGCCGCCCAGGATGCTGACGCCGCCGAGCACCACCATGGTGATGACTTCCAGCTCGTAGCCCTGTGCGATGGACGGCCGGGTCGAGCCGAGCCGCGATGTGATCAGCACCGAGGCGATGCCCGCCATCAGGCCGGTCAGGCAAAACAGGATGAATTTGATACGGCCGACGCGTACGCCGGAAAACTGCGCCGCGACCGGGTTGTTGCCGATGGCAAAGACCCGGCGGCCGAAGCTCGTCCGGTGCAGAAGGAACCAGTAGACGACTGCCGCGATCAGGAAAAGCGTCAGTTCGAACGACACCACCCACCAGACATAGCCCTGGCCGAAGAAGGCGAAGCTCGCGGGATAGCCCTTGTAGGCCTGGTCGCCCAGGATGATGAAGGCAATGCCGCGAAACAGGCTCATCGTGCCGATGGTGACGACGATCGACGGCAAGCCGAGCCTGGTGACGAGCAGTCCGTTGAAGGCGCCGCAGCCGAGCCCGACGACGAGGCCGATTGCCACCAGTTCAGGCATGCCGGCGCCGGCCTGCACCGCCATGCCCATCATTGTTGACGCCAGCGCGATGATGGCGGCCACCGACAGGTCGATTTCGCCGGAGATGATCAGCAGCGCCATGGCCAGCGCGATCAGCGCCTTTTCCGTGAAGTTGAAGGTCAGGTCCGACAGCGACCACGCGTCGAGGAAATAGGGCGAGGCAAAGCTGTTGACGGCAAAGATGGCAACCGCCACGACGACCAGCAGCGCCTCCCATGAGAAGATCGCCGACGTCAGCGGCTTGTCGAGCCGGTCGGGAATATGGCGTGGGGCAGGGGTGTCGGTCATGCCGCTTCCGCCTTCTTGAGGATGATGCGGCCTTGCCGGCGTTCGCCGCGCGCGTTGAGCACCACGGCCAGGATGATGGCGCTGCCTGAAATCGCCATCTGCCAGAACGGTGAGATGTTGATCACCGGCAGCGCGTTGGAGATGATGCCGAGGAACAGCCCGCCGAGCACCGCGCCGCCGACCGAACCGATGCCGCCGGCAATCGAAATGCCGCCGATGACGCAGGCGGCGATGATATTGAGCTCATAGCCGTTAGCGACCTCGACCGAGGCGATGACGTAGCGCGAGATCCACAGATAGCCGCAGAGGCCGCCGATCATCCCCGAGATGCAGAAGACGATGAATTTCGTCCGGCCGACATCGATGCCGGCATAGACCGATGCTGTCGGGTTGACGCCAATGGCATAGATCGAGCGGCCGAGCGCGGTGCGAGTCATCACGAGGAAGAACAGTGCAATAACCAGCAGGGCGATCCACGACAGTACCGGAATGCCGAGGAAAGCCGCGCGCTGCAACCCGATGAAATCAGCGCTCATCTGGTCGGCGTTGACCCAGGCGCCGCCTGAAATGACGAACGTGGCGCCGCGGTAGATGGTGAGGGTGCCGAGCGTTACCACGATCGAGGGAATGTTCAGCCGCCATACCAGCAGGCCGTTGATGGCGCCGAGCACCAGGCCGACCAGAAGTGCGATGACGATCAGCAGCGGGATCGGGATCGCCGGATGCGCGGCGTTCAGCATTGCCACCACCATGCCGGTGAAGCAGAGATTTGAAGCCATCGACAGGTCGATCGAGCGGGTCAGGATGACGACCATCTGGCCGAGCGCCAGGATCATCAGGATCGACGTGTCGTTGAACACCTGGCGCAGGTTGGCCGGATCGGCAAAACCTGGAAACCGCGTGGAGATCAGCCCGATCAGCACGACGATTGCCGCCAGCAGCCAGACCTCGCGGCATTTGAGAAGAGCCTTCATGCCGCGATCCCCGCTGCCGTCCTGACCAAGGTTTCGGCGTCGAGCCCTTTATTGTCATAGACCGCGGCAATGCGGCCCTCGCGCATAACGACGACGCGGTCCGACATGCCGAGGATTTCCGGCAATTCGGACGACACCATGATCACCGACAGGCCTTGCGCGACGAGCTCGGCCATGAAGCCGTGCACGGCCGCCTTCGAGCCGATGTCGATGCCCTTGGTCGGCTCGTCCAGGATGATCACCTTGGGCGCGGTCGCCAGCCATTTGGCGATGACGATCTTCTGCTGGTTGCCGCCCGACAGCGTGCCGACGTCCTGGCTGAGCGAGGAGGCGCGCAGATCGAGCCGCTCGGTATAGGAGCGGGCCAGCGCGAACTCTTCGGCCAGCCGCAATATGCCGGATTTGGATGTCCGTTTGAGCGAGGGCAGCGAGACATTCTGGAAGATCGGCAGGCCGATCACCACGCCTTGCTTGCCGCGCTCCTCCGGCACATAGACGATGCCGGCGTCGATCGAATCCGCCGCCGATTTCGGCGCGATTGCCTTACCCTCCAGCGTGATCGTGCCGCCGCTGGTGCGGGTGATGCCTGATATCGCCTGCATCACCTCGCTGCGCCCGGCGCCGACAAGGCCGTAGAAGCCGAGGATTTCGCCCCTGTGCAGCTCGAAGCCTATGTCGTCGAACTCGGTCGGGTGCGACAGGCCGGAGACGGCCAGCACCGGCGCGCCGATCTCGGCCTTGCGCTGCGGAAAGATGTGATCGACCGAGCGGCCGACCATCATGCGCACGATCTGGCTCTGGCCGGCGTCCTTGATCAGGCCTTCGCCGACCATCTCGCCGTCGCGGAACACGGTATAGCGGTCGGCGATGCGGTAGATCTCATCGAATTTGTGGCTGATGAACAGGATCGCCTTGCCGTCGCTCTTGAGGAATTCGATCAGCAGGAAAAGCTCTTCGATCTCCTTCATCGAAAGCGCTGCCGTCGGCTCGTCCATGATGACGATCCGCGCGTCGATGGACATGGCGCGGGCAACCGCGACTAGGTGCTTGTTGGCAATGCCGAGATCCTTCAGCCTGGCGTCGGCGTCGATATGGCCGGCGCCCATCGTGTCGAGCACCTCGCGGGCATTCTTGCGCATGGTGCGCCAGTCGATGGTTTTGAAACGCGTGCGCGGCGCATGGCCGAGGAAGATGTTTTCGGCCACCGTCAGGTCGTCGAACAGCACGGTTTCCTGGTGGATGGCGGTGATGCCATGCCCGAACGCGGCGTGGGCGCTGGGCAGTGTGACCGGCTGGCCGTCGATGCTGATCGTGCCAGCATCCGGCTGGTAGATGCCGGTCATGATCTTGACCAGCGTCGACTTGCCGGCGCCGTTTTCGCCGATCAGCGCGGTTACCTGGCCGGGATAGAGCGACAGGCCGACATTGTGCAGCGCCCGCACGCCGGGAAAGCTTTTCGAGATGCCGGACAGCGTCAGGCGCGGTCCGGATGACAAAGGCGCTTCATTTGCCATTTCGTGCTGGGCTGTCGTGTCCATAATCGTATCAAGCCCTGTAGCAAGGTTCGTTTGAAAGCGCGGCGGAACCTGAGCCCCGCCGCACGGTTTCGAAGGTTCCAGGATCAATAGATCTTGGAGAACTTTTCGATGTTCGACTTGTCGAACTGGAAGGGCGGAGCCATCGCAGCCGAGTTGGTGTCGTCGAGCGTGACCTTGCCGACGCGGCCGATCGACAGCGTAGCACCGGGCTTGGCCTCTTCCTTCTTCACCGCCAGGTCGTGGGCGAGGTAGACGGCGGAGTAGCCGAGATCGATCGGGTTCCACAGCGCAACCGCCTGGCTGGCGCCATTGTCGATGAACTTCTTGAACTCCGACGGCAGCGCCAGGCCGGTGACGTTGACCTTGCCGATCAGGCCTTCATCGGTCACCACCTGCGCGGCGGCAACGACGCCGACCGTGGTCGGTGCGATGATCGCCTTGAGGTTCGGATAGGACTTCAGCAGGCCCTTGGCTTCGTCCGTGCTCTTGGCCGAGTCGTCGTCGCCATAGACGGTGGCGACGAGCTTGATCTTGGGGAACTTCTCCGGCAGCACCTTCTTGGCCGCGTCGATCCAGGCATTCTGGTTGGTCGCGGTCGAAGAAGCCGACAGGATGGCGACATCGCCGCCTTCCGGCAGGTAGTCGGCGGCCAGCTTGATGATGGTCTCACCGATCAGGTTGGTATCGGAGGGGTTGAGGTGAAGCTGGCGTCCTTCCGGCGCGACGCCTGAATCCCACGAGATGACGGTAATGCCGCGCTGCATCGCCTTCTTCAGCACTGGCACCAGCGCGTCGGCGTCGTTCGCCGAAATGGCGATGGCATCGACCTTCTGGGCGATCAGCGAATTGACCACTTCGATCTGCGCTTCGGCGGTCGCCTTGGTCGGGCCGGTGTAGATGATGTCGACATCGCCGAGTTCCTTGGCCGCCTCTTCGGCGCCCTTGTTGGCGGCGTCGAAGAAGCCGTTGCCGAGCGACTTCACCACCAGCGCGATCTTGACGTTTTCGGCGTAGGCGGCATTCACGAACATGGCGGCGGAGAACGCCGCCGTAACCATCAATTTCTTCAGAAAGCTCATCGAATATCCTCCCTTGAGCGTTGCATTCCATCGCCGCTGCGGGCGTGAGTGGTTCTCAGGCCTGCAGCGAAGATTCTTCCTTGTTGGTTGCCGTTGTGCGGGCGATGATCAGCGTCACGCCGGCGGTCTCCAGCATCTTGGCTTCGCGATCCTCGATGGCGTCGTCGGTGATCACCGTGGCGATGCGCGACAGGCCGCACAGGATCAGGCTCGAGCGTTTGCGGAACTTCGAGGAATCGACCAGCACCACCAATTCGTCTGCCTGGTCGATCAGTTTCTGCTCCGCCTGGATCAGCAGCGGGTCGCCTTCCATAAGACCGAGCGGCCCCAGCCCTTGCGCGCCCATGAACATGCGGCGCGCGTAGAAATTGCGCGTCACGTCATTGTCGAACGGCGACAGGATGATGTTCTGCTCGCGGTAGATGGTGCCGCCCGACAGCATCACCGTGTTCTTGGAGTGCCTGAGCAAGTGCTCCGCGATCGGGAAGGAATTGGTGAAGATCGGCATGCGGCGGCCGGTCAGGAAATGCACCATCTGGAAGGTGGTGGTACCGCCATTGATGATGATCGGCTCGCCGTCCTTGCACAGATCCACGGCTTCCCGCGCGATTGCCCGCTTCTGCGAAGCGTTGATGGTTTCGTTGACGGAAAAGGGCCGGCCGGCAAGGCCGATGAACTGCGGCGGCGAAAGCGCCTCGGCGCCGCCGCGCACCCGGCGCAGCCGTTTTTGCACATGCAATGCCGCGATGTCGCGCCGGATCGTCGCCTCCGACGACTCCGTCAGGTCGACCATCTCCTGCACCGTCACCACAGGCTTTTCCTGGACGGCGGACAGAATGATCCTGTGGCGCTCTTTCTCGTGCATGGTTCCTCCCTGCCGGAGCATCTAGTCACCCAAAGCGCGCAGTGTCAATCATTTCCGATCAGATAATTTCATTGTGCAATGCAATATGACTGATATTGATCGTTTGTGATTGACAAGGCCGCCGCTTGCGTAGAAATTCGTACAAAAGGGACCCGCGCCGTTTGCGTGTCCCAAAGGGAGGATACCTATGCTCGACAAGCGCTCCGGCACGCGCCTCGCCAATCTTTGGGATGACGCAAAAGCGCAAGCAATGAGCGAGCCCGAACGTCTGGTCTACCGCTCGAATGTTCTTGGCTCCGACAAGCGCGTCACCAATTATGGCGGCGGCAACACCTCCTCCAAGATCTGGCAAAACGATCCGCTCACCGGCGAGAGCGTGGAAGTGCTGTGGGTCAAGGGCTCGGGCGGCGACAGCGCCTCGATCAAGCTCGACGGCTTCGCCACGCTCTACATGGACAAATTGCGCGCGCTGAAAGGTCTCTATCGCGGCCTCGAACATGAAGACGAGATGGTCGGCTATCTGCCCCATTGCACCTTCAACCTCAACCCGCGCGCGGCTTCCATCGACACGCCGCTGCATGCCTTCGTGCCGAAGCCTTATGTCGACCATATGCATCCCGATGCCATCATCGCCATTGCCGCCGCCAAGGATTCGCAGGCGCTGACCAAGGAGATCTTCGGCGACACGATCGGCTGGCTGCCATGGAAACGTCCGGGCTTCGAGCTCGGCCTGTGGCTGGAGAACTTCTGCCGCGAAAACCCCGAAGCCAAGGGTGTCGTACTGGCCAGTCATGGCCTGTTCAGCTGGGGCGACACGCCGAAGGAATGCTACGAGACGACGATCTCGGTGATCAACCAGGCGATCGACTGGTTCGAGCGCAAGAGCAAGGGCAAGCCGATTTTCGGCGGCGAAGTCGTCAAATCCCTCGATGCGCCTGCGCGTCGCGCCGTGGCCGCAAAACTGATGCCGAGGATCCGTGGCCTGATCTCGGAGAACAGCCACAAGCTCGGCCATTTCGACGATTCCCCTGCCGTGCTCGAATTCGTCAATTCCAGGGATTTGCGGCCGCTGGCGGCACTCGGCACGTCCTGCCCGGACCACTTCCTGCGCACCAAGATCCGGCCGCTGGTCATCGAGTTCGACCCCCAAAATCCCGACGTCGATGCCGTCATTGCCCGTCTTGCCGATGATGTGGCGGAGTATCGCGTCGGCTATCAGGCCTATTATGACCGCTGCAAGCACGCGGATTCGCCACCGGTGCGCGATCCGAACGCCGTCGTCTATCTGATGCCCGGCGTTGGCATGTTCACCTTCGCCGGCGACAAGGCGACGGCGCGCATATCGGGCGAATTCTACGTCAACGCCGTCAACGTCATGCGCGGTGCCTCGACGGTCTCGACCTATGTCGGCCTGCCCGACCAGGAAGCCTTCGACATCGAATACTGGCTGCTCGAAGAGGCAAAGCTGCAGCGCCTGCCGAAACCAAAGGCTCTTGCCGGCCAGATTGCGCTGGTCACCGGCGGCGCCGGCGGCATCGGCCGGGCCACCGCCAGCCGGCTGCTGCGCGAGGGCGCGTGCGTCGTGCTGGCCGATATCGACGAAGCAGCCCTTGCCAGCGCCAATGACGAGCTTGCCAAGGCCTATGGCAAGGATTTCGTGCGGGCCGTAGTCATCAACGTCACGTCCGAGGATCAGGTGATCTCCGGCTTTGCCGAAACGGCGGTCGAATTCGGCGGCATCGATATTCTGGTCTCCAATGCCGGCCTGGCCTCCTCGGCGCCGATCGAGGACACCACGCTGACGCTGTGGAACAAGAACATGGACATCCTGTCGACCGGCTATTTCCTGGTTTCGCGGGAGGCGTTCCGGCTGTTTCGGGCGCAGAAGATCGGCGGCAACGTCGTCTTCGTCGCCTCCAAGAATGGGCTTGCCGCATCGCCAAACGCCGCCGCCTATTGCACTGCCAAGGCCGCCGAAATCCATCTGGCACGCTGCCTGGCGCTGGAAGGCGCGGAAGCGCAGATCAGGGTCAATGTCGTCAACCCCGACGCTGTGCTGCGCGGCTCGAAGATCTGGAGCGGCGAATGGAAGGAACAGCGCGCCGCCGCCTACAAGATGTCGACCGACGATCTCGAGGAGCACTACCGCTCGCGTTCGATGCTGAAGCGGTCGGTGTTCCCCGAAGACATCGCCGAGGCGATCTATTTCTTCGCCTCCGATATGTCGGCCAAATCGACCGGCAACATCATCAACGTCGACGCCGGCAACGCACAGAGTTTTACGCGATAAGCGACCGTCTTTGAGGGTTGCGCTGCCCCTCATCCGCCTGCCGGCACCTTCTCCCCGTATGGTGACGGGGAGAAGGGAAGCGCTACAACGCCGGTGATCCCCCTCTCCCCCTTGTTTTTTACGGGGAGAGGGTAAGGGTGAGGGGCAGCGCCGACCAACGCAAATTGGGAGGAAACCACCATGTCCGAAACCATCATCTCCGCCGACCTCGTCGATAGGCACAATGCCGCGCGCGATGCCGACCTCAGACGCGACTACGAGTCTCTCGGCGAGCGCCTCGACCGCCGCGGCATCGCCATCGACGCCATCCGCGACAAGGTCGAGAAATTCGCCGTCGCCATCCCGTCCTGGGGCGTCGGCACCGGCGGCACCCGCTTTGCCCGCTTTCCCGGCGCCGGAGAGCCGCGTGACATTTTCGACAAGATCGAGGACTGCGCCGTCATCCGGCAATTGACGCAGGCGACGCCGACCGTCTCGCTGCATATTCCCTGGGACAAGGCCGATCCGAACCGGCTGAAGCAGGCGGCATCCCGCTTCGGCCTCGGCTTCGACGCCATCAACTCCAACACCTTCTCCGACGGCAGGGACCAAAAACTTTCCTATAAATTCGGCTCGCTGTCGCATGCCGATGCAGCAACACGCCGGCAGGCGGTCGAGCACAATCTCGAATGCATCGAGATCGGCAGGACGCTGGGCTCCAAAGCGCTGACGGTATGGATCGGTGACGGCTCGAACTTTCCCGGCCAGGTCAATTTCGCCAAGGCATTCGAGCGCTATCTCGACGCGATGAAGGAGATCTATGCCGGACTGCCGGACGGCTGGAAACTGTTCACCGAGCACAAGATGTACGAGCCGGCCTTCTATTCGACCGTCGTGCAGGATTGGGGCACCAATTACATCATCGCCAAAGAGCTTGGCGACAAGGCGTTCTGTCTGGTCGACCTTGGCCATCACGCCCCCAACGTCAACATCGAGATGATCGTGTCGCGACTGATCCAGTTCAAGAAACTTGGCGGCTTCCATTTCAACGATTCGAAATATGGCGACGACGATCTCGACGCAGGCTCGATCGATCCCTACCGGCTGTTCCTCGTCTTCAATGAACTGGTCGATGCCGAGCTTGCCGGTGCCGAAGGTTTCGATCCGGCCCACATGCTCGACCAGAGCCATAACGTCACCGATCCGATAGAAAGCCTGATGTTGTCGGCGGTCGAGGTGCAGCGCGCCTATGCCCAGGCGCTGCTGGTCGACCGCAAGGCGCTCGAAGGCTTCCAGGACGCCAATGACGCGCTGATGGCGACGCAGACGCTGAAGACAGTCTATCGCATCGACGTCGAGCCGATCCTTGCCATGGCGCGGCTGAAGACCGGCGGCGCCATCGATCCGGTCGCCGCCTACCGCGCCGCCGGCTACCGGGCGAAGGTCGCAGCCGAACGGCCGGCGGTGGCGAGCGTCGGCGGCGGGATTGTTTGATGTTGAGGGTGAAAATGAAAAACCCGCCTCGGGAGGGCGGGTCATTGGAGCCAATTAGCACCATATCCAAATTAGTAGCATAGCTGCCGGCACAAAGCAAGAACAAAGTTGCTGTGTAACTGAAAAATTCTGAGAGCCGCGATGAAGCGTGGCCTTGCTACCAACGCTGCGGCGCTCAGAAGTTACGGCATGGATGCTAGGGTCTCCGCGACGTCGCTTCGCTCCTGCTCCGCCCTAGGATGACGAAGGCGTGAGGGCCTACAGCTAATCGCAGATGTTGGGGATTGGCGGCTGATGGCAATGGCAAACGTTGCAGGCTAGCGGCTGCTGGCAAATCGCAAACTTTCGGGATTAGCCGATACCTCCCTCCCTTCGTCATCCTAGGGCGGAGCAGGAGCGAAGCGACGTAGCGGAGACCCTAGGATCCATGCCGTTGCAGTCGCCAAAGATTGCAACGGCGGTTGCGAGGCGAACCGGCACAGGCGTGCGAACCCTCCCGATTCTTTCGATCTTCGCAGTAGACTCAACCGCTCCAAGCGCGTTTCCTAGGCACACCCCCACGCTCGGAGAACGGCCATGCACAACACCCGCCGAACCCTAATCGCCGTCAGCCTTTCCCTCACCCTGACCTTCGTACCCTTCCTCGCCTATGCCGCCTCGCCGCAGCCGGCGAAGGGCGAGCACGGCATGGTGGTGACCGCCCAGCATCTTGCGTCTGAGGTCGGCGTCGAGGTGCTGAAGCAGGGCGGCAACGCGGTCGATGCCGCGGTCGGGGTCGGCTATGCGCTGGCCGTGGTCTATCCGACCGCCGGCAATATCGGCGGTGGCGGCCTCATGACCATCCGCTTCAAGGACGGCCGCTCGACCTTCCTCGATTTTCGCGAGCGCGCGCCGCTGGCCGCGACCAAAACCATGTATCTCGACAAGGACGGCAAGCCGGTAAAAGGCGCCAGTCTCGACGGCTATCTGGCGGTCGGCGTGCCGGGCTCGGTCGCTGGTTTCGAGATGGCGCGGGAGAAATACGGCACGCTGTCGCGGCAGGACTTGCTGGCTCCGGCCATCCGCTTTGCCAAGGAAGGCTTCGTGCTGGAGCAGGGCGATGCGGCCTCGCTCCAGGGCGGCGCGGAGCGGTTGGCAAGGGACCCAGCGGCGGCGGCCATTTTCCTCAAGCCGGACGGCAAGCCCTATGCTGTCGGCGAGCGTCTTGTTCAGCCCGACCTCGCGGCTTCGCTGGCCGCCATTTCCGAACGCGGGGCGGATGCCTTCTACAAAGGCGCGACCGCCGACGCCATCGTCAAGGCGAGTGGCGAGAAGGGCGGCATTCTGGCCAGGGCTGATTTCGAAAACTATGCGGTGCGCGAGCTCAAGCCGGCAACCTGCAATTATCGCGGCTACGAGATCATTTCCTCGCCGCCGCCGAGCTCCGGCGGCGTCATCATCTGCGAGATCCTCAACGTGCTTGAGTTCTATCCGTTGTCCTATCTCGGCGCCGGTTCGGCCGAGACGGTTCACGTCATGGTCGAGGCGATGCGCCACGCCTATGTCGACCGCAATTCGGCGCTCGGCGATCCCGGCTTCATCGACAATCCGGTCGCAAAACTGCTCGACAAGAATTACGCCAGGGAAATTCGTGAAAAGATCGATCCGTTCCGGGCCGGCGTCTCGCAGGAATTGATGCCGAAGGGTTTTGGCGAGAGCAAAGAGACGACGCATTTTTCGATCATCGACAATGATGGCAATGCCGTCGCGGTAACCTACACGCTGAACGGCTCTTTCGGCGCCGGCGTTGTCGCCGCCGGCACCGGCATCCTGCTCAACAACGAGATGGACGATTTCACCCAGAAGCCCGGCGTGCCCAATCTCTATGGCCTGGTCCAGGGCGAGGCGAATGCGATCGCGCCGAAAAAGACGCCGCTGTCGTCGATGAGCCCGACCATCCTCGCCAAAGACGGCAAGCCGTTCATGGTCATCGGCAGCCCCGGCGGTTCACGCATCATCACCATCACGCTGGAGGCGATCGTCAACGTCGTCGACCACGGTATGAACATCCAGGAGGCGATCGACGCACCGCGCATCCATCACCAATGGTTGCCCGACACGGTCTATATCGAACCTTTCGGCCTGTCACCCGATACCGAAAAGCTGCTTACCGGCATGGGCTACCGCCTCGATCTTGCCGACACGACCTGGGGCCAGGCGGCCGGCATCCTGGTCGGCGGCAAGAGCCTGGCGGAAATCGAGAAGGGTGGCGGCGCCCGCTACAATGGCGCCATCGACAGCCGCGCCGCAGCCGGCAAGGCTATCGGGTATTAACCCCAAAAAGTGGGAACCGGTTTTCGGATAAGATCATGGTCAACAAGAAGATTGCGCCTTGCTTCAGGTGACCAGCGCGATCGTCGACGCAATCAGCATCAGCGCCGCGATGCCGACGAACAGCGCGTAGATGCGCGGCCGGTCGAGCAGAAGCGCATTGCCGGATATCCATGCTGCAGTGGCGCCACCAAGCGCGAAAAAGAAGGTGCTGCGGCGCCCGAAGCTCAAGCCGGCAGCCATCAGGCCACCGATGATCAGGGCGCCGAACACGATGATCACGGCGACTGCGTATTTTTCGAAATCGTTGCTGCCGGCGCTCGGGCCGATTGCGTTCAACCTCGACAGATCGTCCGGATCGAACGGGCTGGTCGACCCATATTCGTCTTGACCGACAGGCTCATGCATTATTCGTTCTCCGCAAACCGACAGCAAATCATCAAGCCTCGTCGAGCGCAACCGCTCGCCGAACGTGATCGGCACGGTGTTCAACACTTTCTGGCGACGGCTTGCCAGAGATTTTTGGATGCGTGCTTTGATCGCCCCGCTGCCAAGCCTGGTCAAGCGCTTTGCCCGAGCTGAATCTTCATGCCGCCCTGGCCAAGGACTGCGTTGCCTGAACGGAAGCCCCAAGCACCGCCTGTGCGGCGTCGGCCTGCCTTTCATCGACATGCGCCAGCACCAGGATCACACCTTGTGCGGCATCCGGCTGGCCTGGCTGCTTGCGGATACCGGGCGATGTCCCGAAAAGTCTGTCGGCGACGCAGCCCAAGGCTGCACCGACGAGGGCCGATGCCAGCCATCCCGCGCCGAGGGGATCGATGCCGGGGATATCGAAGGCGCCGAGGCCGGCCAACAAGCCCGCCGCCGCGCCAAGGGCGGCACCGGCGCCTGGACCGCGCAAGACGGCGCCGATTTCGTCATCATAGGGTCCGATGACACTGATTTCGTGGCGGGCGATCCCTGCCGCCTGAAGCGCTTCGACGGCACGCGCCGCCTGGTCATGGGAATCAAAAAGTCTGCTGATTGTTCGCATCGAAACTGCCTGTGAGGCCCCCCGGCCCTCGACGGTACGGCGGGTTCCTGCTGAGCGACGACGCCGAGGAACCGCCTAACGCATACGTCGCCCCCCCCGGCTTTGCGAGGGGCGGGGGGCGGGGGGCCGCACCTTTACCGGCAAAGGAGATGGTGGCGGTGTGTGGCCGGGCGTGGGGGGCGCCCGCGGGGGGGTTT
>NZ_JAMYLR010000009.1:0-211334 GCF_040318155.1 Mesorhizobium sp. M1307
TATCTGCAATCTCTTCTCTCCAACAGAATGCAGAAATTACTTCGCAGCCGCAGGGTATGGACTCACATGAAAGTCCGCCGCTCTAGGCGACGAACTTCCCCAACCCCGCGGCGCGAATGCCGCGGGTTTTTTGTGTCGGCGCGATTGGGTCTAGAGGAAGCCGCGTCGGATGCCATATTGTCCGAGCTTGCGATAGAGCGTCGGCCGCGAAATACCGAGCCTCAGCGCGACCTTGCTGAGATTGCCACCCTCTGCGGCGAGCGCGTTCTTGATGACCTGGCATTCTGCATCCTCGAATGTGCACACCGGTGCTGCGAGCATGGCAGCGGGATGATCGCCGTGCATGGTCATATTGTTGCGATTGCCCGCACTGATTTCCCCGGGAAGATCCTGAAGCTCAACGGTGCCGCCGCGCGCCAAGATGTGCAGCCGCCCAACGAGGTTCTTCAGTTCCCGCACATTGCCCGGCCAATGGTAGGCGAGCAGGGCCTCGAGCGCTTCGTGCGAGAATTCCAGCGGGTCCTCGCCTGCTGTGGCGGCGATCTGCCGGTTGAAATGTTCGATCAGCAGCAGCACATCCTCACCGCGCTCGCGCAGCGGCGGGACCGTGATCGAGACCGCACCAATTCGATAATAGAGATCGCGGCGGAAGCGGCCGGCGGCAACTTCCTGCTTGAGATCGCGATTGGTCGAGGCGACCATGCGCACATCCACTGGGCGACCCCGGCTGTCGCCAATGCGGTTGACCACGCGCTCTTCCAGGACGCGCAGCAGAAACGGCTGGATCTCGAGAGGCAATTCGCCGATCTCGTCGAGACTGAGGACGCCGCCGTTGGCGAGCTCGAAAACACCTGGCTTGCCGTCCCGCGAGGCGCCGGTAAAGGCGCCGGCGACATGGCCGAACAATTCGCTGCCAAAAAGATCCTTGGTGATCGCCCCGCAATTCATCGCGATGAACGGATCGTTCGCCGCGCGCCGGCTGCCTGCATGGACGAGCCGGGCAAACAGCTCCTTTCCAACTCCCGTCTCACCTTCGACCAATAACGAAGCCGCGCTGTTCGATTGAGCGACACGACAGGCGATTTCAACGGCGGCCAGCAGCGCCTCACTCTTGCCAACGATCATGGCGACAGCATCCTGAAGGTGCTTGCTCGCTTCCCTACGGACCACCGTCACGCTGGAGACTGTCGGCACGGACGGGAACACCAGTGCCGCGCCGCGGAGGTCGCCGTCGAGCTTGAGTGGCGTGATGTGGCAGGATCGCAGATGTGCCGGCAGCGCCTTGGCGAGGTCGGCGTCCGACCCGGACGACGGAAGGTTCATCAGCCAACGGCCACGACCAGGTTCCATCGGACCGTCCATCATTTCTGTGGTCTCGCCGTCGGGCACATTGTTGCAGAAGATGGCGCGGCCGCGATGGTCGACGATCACCAGCCCGTCTTTTCGGCGGTAGCTGGGAGCCGAGGAAATGAAGGCTTCGAGCAGGCGCGTGCGCTGTTCCTGCTGCTGTTCGGCCAAGGCCTTTTCGATTTGCCGGGCTGTGGCGGCAACGAGCGCGGTGTTGTGCGGCCGGAAGATCGGCGAATAGCCTGACAGGTCGACGACGCCGATGATCTTGCCGTCGAGCGGATCGCGGATCGGCGCGCCAGCGCAAGTCCAGGATTTGATGCCGGCGCAGAAATGCTCGGCCGCATGGACGAAAGTCGGCTCTCCGGTCCACAGCGCCGTGCCGATGCCGTTGGTTCCGACGGCATCCTCGTTCCATTTGCCGCCGATGGCGAGGTGGATATCCATGCCGTCATGCAGCGTCTTCTTGTCGCCGATGGCGTCGATCAGCACGCCGTCGCTGTCGGCCAGAACCAGCATCGCGCCCGTCCCATCCAGCAGCTGGCCAAGGGAGGCGAACGACCGCCGCGCCGCTGAAAGCAGTTCGGCATTGGCGCGGGTCAGATATTCGATCTCGTCGCGATCACTGCTCAGCGGCGCTTCAATACCTTGAGCGTTGATGCCGCCGGTGGCGCTGCGATACCAGGAATCGTGAATGAGAGAGCGGACGTGGTTGGGGTGGATTGGACCGCGGGCACATTTGGGCTCGTCGGCCAGAAAAGTTTCCCAGGCGCGCATGGTAGCGCGCTCGTCATAGTCGATGTTGCTCAGAACCATTTGCCCGGCGGCCAGCGACGCACGCGCCGGAACAGCATCGATCTTCATCTGATTGGGGCCTATCTCGCGTTTCATTCAGCCATCACAGAACCTTTTGAGGTATGCCATTTCTGTATGCTGTCGCGTTCGTATTCTGACGCGGATTGGACGTGCACAAGCACGCCCAGGCGTCTGCACGGTCAGTCGATGCCGAGTTTCGCGCCGATGTCGGCGGCAAGCTGTTCTTCGGTGTAGGTGGCGGCAAGGCGGGACCCGTCCAGGTCGGCAAGCGCCTCGGCGACGGTTTCGTCGACCGGCGAGAAAAAGCCATTCTGCTTCGTTGCCAGGACGAAGATCTGTCCCCCACTCCGATTGCGGATATCACCGATATGATGAAGTTGGCGGCCTGTGTTCTGATCTTTCGAGACCACGCGGCCGTTCATGGTGACCTGGATGGACGGCCTGGCTTCGGGCACAGGCACCGCGCCGCCACCAACATGGATGATCAGGCCTTCCGCCTTCGGTTGCTGGCGTGGTTTCCTGGACGCCGAATAGCCGCCGCCGCTGATCTGGTCGGCAAGGCGAACGATGGTCGAACGGTTCTGCTCGATCAGTCTTTTGACTTGTACGTCCTCGCGCCGCGGGCCATCCCGCTTGGAGATAATCTCGACCATGAATCCTCCCAGATTCGCTCAGCATTGCCGTTGATACGGCTCATTTCTTCTTTTGTGGTGAACTCTACAACGCCTCGGTGAAGTTCGCCATTCATATCACATAGCGCCAAAATTTGGGTCGCTGGTAGCAGGCGGCTGCTACACGGGATTTCCGGTACCCCGACATTTTGAATAAATGCCCGCGGGTCAGGCTGCCTTGTTCGTGAATTCCGAGGGTTCGCTGTCGAGTGGTTGCCTGTCGCGCAGATAGAGCGCGCACGTGGTGCGCAGCATGGAGGCAAAGTTCGGGATATGCCCGTTGATCTCCAGTGCTTCATCGTAAAGCGTCGAGAGGAATTTCGGCGCCGTCATCCCCTGTCCATGGGCGATCTCGTCCAACAGCGTCCAAAAAGTGGCCTCAAGCTGGATGCTCGTTGAATGGCCACCTATTCGAATGGAGCGATTGACCAGCCGATACCCTTCCGGATCCTGCCCGGCAAAGACCTTACACATGCGAAGACCTCCCGTTTGATGGCTTTGTGCGAAAGCGCGGTTTCTGCGCCCATCCGCCGGGATGATACCAACCCGACGCGCATTTTCCGCTCAATTTGCAGTGACTACAATCGGACCTTAGTGCGTAGACCAGCTTTAAGCCAATTTCTCGACGTGGTAACCGGCTGCCACCCCTTTTTGCAACCAATGGACCACGGTAGGCGCGTTACCGAGACCACGCGGCAGACTGGAGGCTCCTTTGGCGAAAGCAATTCATTCCATGATCCGGGTGGTGGACGAGAGCCTGTCGGTCAGTTTCTACAGAAGGGCATTCGGATTCGATGTTGCGGACCGGTTGGATTTCGTCACGTTCACATTGGTTTATCTGCACAATGCGGAAGCCGATTTCGAGCTTGAACTGACGATCAACAAGGGCAGGGAAGAGCCCTACGCGCTTGGTGACGGCTATGGCCACATGGCTCTTTGCGTCGACGATATCGAGACAGAACACAAGCGCTTGGCGGCGGCAGGTTTCAATCCGCGAAAAATTGTCGAGTTCAACCACGAAGGCGAGCTGCTTGCGCGGTTCTTTTTCGTGAGCGACCCCGACGGTTACCAGATCGAAGTGCTGCAGCGCCACGGCCGCTACCAATAGGGCGTTGCGCGCCGCATGTGGCAGTGCAATCTGACTTGGCTGTCGGCCAGGGCATGAGTGCCAGCGTGCGGCTCCACTGGCGGCCGATCTGCCTGAGGCTTACCGGATCGGCGTCTCGCCGCGAAACAGCGGCTGGTGCGCCCGCATCAAGGCGGCGATCCGGTCGGCGACTTTCCGTACCGGCGGGGAGTGACGTTCCTCGTGATGGGTGACGATCTATTGGTCGGTTTCAAGTTCGGGGATAGGCTGAGCAACGCGAACCAGCCGCGGATCGCCGTCACCGACGAAGCACGGAAAGACCGAAAGGCCGGCGCCGGCGGCCACCAGTTCGCGCACCGAATGGGTGTTGTTGGCGCGTACGGCGATGCGGTCGCCGTGATGGGCTTGCAGCCAGCGCGCCGAGGCAATGTTTGCGCCTTCACCGGTGACGCCGACGAACAATCCGGCGGCGGTGCCGTTGATCAGGTGACGTCCGGAATAAATGGCGTGGGCGACCTTGCCGCTCTGACGGCCGGCCAGCCACTGCTCGGTCGGGCGCTCGCTGCGGATGCCGATGTCGGCGGCACGGCGGCCGATGTCGACCCGGTCGGTGGTGGTGACAAGCTCTACCCTTATGCCGTCATCGACCGTCCAGATCTCGCCGATATGGGCGGAAACGAAGGCCGAGGTCCATGGCCCGGCCGAGACGCGGACAATGCGGTCGGGCAGGTTTCCCTCGCGCCAGCGGGTCAGCGACTGCATTGCCGCCTCGACGTCTTCGGCGCGCCGCAGCAGTTCCTCGCCGACCGGGGTCAGCCGGTAGCCGGTCTGCTGGCGCACGAATAGAGGTTCGCCGATCTGCTTTTCGAGCGCGGTGACGCGTCGTCCAAGGGTGGCTGCGCTGAGGCGCGTGGTTCCCGTCGCTGCGCTCAAGCCACCCAGCCGCGCAACGTCGAGAAACAACCTTAGATCGTCCCAGCCGATATCCATTTTGCAGAAATGAAAAACTCCTTGCGACCGTGGCTGTAGCGCGTGAGGAGCTTAGGCGGCCTCAGACCTGTGGATCAGATTCATGATGCCCTCGCTCATGCCGGCATAGGATCCGTCATTGATTAACTGGCCCTGAAGCCGGTAGTCGTTCATGACCAGAATCCTGTCAGCGAGCAGGATCATTTCGGGCATGTCGCTCGTGATCAGCAAAATAGCAGTGCCGTTGTCGGCGAGTTCGCGCAGCAAATCGTGCAGGTAAGCCTTGGTCTTGATGTCGATGCCGACTGACGGCTCGTCAACCAGCAAGATCTTGACGCCTGCCGCCAGCCATTTGGCGACGCTGATTTTCTGCTGATTGCCACCCGAAAGGTTGGCCACCGTCTGCGCGAGGCTCGGTGTTTTCACCTCAAGCTTCTCGATGTATGGCGTTACCTTGTGTCGCACGAGGCGGTCGGTGAGAAATCCGAGAAGTGCCGAAAGGGGGCGCCACACTGCAATTCCAGCATTTGCCAGCACCGAATGCATCAAGACCAGACCTTCGCCCTTTCGATCTTCGCTGACGTATCCCACACGATGCGTGTGGATAGCTTCGCCGACCGACCTGATCTTAACCGGCTTCCCGTCGATCTCGACGGTACCAGCCGTCAGCGGAAACTGACCCAGGATGCATTTTGCAAGCTCGGTCCTTCCGGCGCCCACGAGGCCATAGAGGCCCACAATCTCCCCTTTTCGGACATGCAGATTGACGTCCACATGGCCTAAAGATGTTTCAATGTTCTTGAGCTCCATGGCCGGAGGAGCCCCAGTCGAGTTGCGCTCCCGCCAGCCGCCTTCACCCTCGGCCCGGCCGATCATCAATCGGACAATGTCTTGCCGCCCCAGGCCCTCCATTGGCCGGCTTTCACAGGCATTCGACCCATCCCTCAGCACTGTGACGCTGTCGCAAAGCTCCTGCGCTTCTTCCAGCTTATGGCTGACAAATAGCAGGCTGGCCCCTTGGTCTCGCAGCTTTCGCAAAAACGAGAATAATAGATCAGTTTCACTCGAGGTAAGTGATGCGGTTGGTTCATCCAGGAGAAGCACTCGCGAGCGCAGAGACAAGGCCTTGGCGATTTCGACCAGCTGCATCTTAGCGACGCTAAGGCGCGATACCGGGGTTCTTGGGTCGATGTCTAGGCCGAGGGCCTCAAGCCAACGCGCTGCCTGCTTGTTCAAGTCGGCATAGTCCACCGGCTTTAGCAACGAAGCGCCAAGTTGCTCGAGATGGATATTTTCCGCAACAGAAAACCTCGGGATAAGATTCCGTTCTTGATGTACGACGCCAACACGATGAGCGATGGCCTCGCGCGGCGAGGCGAAATGAACCTCTTGGCCCTCCAGGACGAGGCGGCCGGCATCGGGGTGGTGAACACCGGTAATGATCTTGATAAGCGTTGACTTCCCTGCGCCGTTTTCGCCGAGCAAAGCATGTATGGAATGGGTTTTAAGTGTCAGGGAAACGCCCTTCAGGGCCTTTACGCCTGGAAAGGACTTCTCAATGCCCAGAGCCTGGAACGCTATCTCGCTCGCCATTTCAGAGCCTCTTGAGATTTCGTGACAAACGACTTTCGCGAAAACGATTGGCGCCGACTGCCGCCAAGATCATTGCGCCCAGCACGACCTGCACGAGGAATGGGTCGATGTCGAAAAGCACTAGGGCTTGTGTGATTATTGCAACGATCACCACCCCGAGCAGCGTAGCGGGCACGCTGACGTGTCCGCCGGCCAAGACCGCGCCGCCGATCACGGGCGCGGCAAAAGACAAGATTAGCCAGTCGTCGCCGATCGTCGGTTGACCCATTTGTAAACGGGCAACGAGGAGAAGACCGGCAAGCGCTGCAAGAAACCCCGAAAGGGCGTGCGCGATGACAACTGTATTTGCAATCGATATTCCCGACAATTCTGCGGCATGTTGATTGCCGCCGACCGCCAAAATAAACCGCCCTATGGGTTGCCGATTAAGCATCAACCACAAGGCTAGCCCGACAGCCATGGTCGGGAGCATCAACCAAGGAATGATCCCGAAGATCGCGCCCTGTCCGATGGATTTCACGCCGTCTGAGATATCATAAAAGGGTTGGGCATGTGTGATGCCCAAATTGATGCCCTTGTAAACGGACAGGCTGGCGAGGGTAATTACGAACGCCGAAATGCCAGTTCGGGCGATCAGAAATCCGTTTATTACGCCGCATATGACCCCGAGCGACAGCGCGGTTAAGGCGGCAAGGGATGCGGGCACGTGCCACGCGTCCATCATGCCGGCGAAAACAATAGCGCAAAGACCGCCGATAGCCCCGACAGACAAATTCATCTGACCGATAGCGATGATGAGCATTTGCGAAAAGGCGATCAGGCCATTTACTGCAATTGCGAGCAGCAGCACCTGAATATTCAATGGCGACAGGAATGATGGGTTGAAGCCCCCCACGATCGCAACGGCGACGATCGTAACCAGCAGCGGCCCAAACCAGTCGCTCCGCACGGCGTTGGCCAAGGAGCCGTTCATGCCATGTTCCTCCGGGCCAGAAAGGTTCGGCGTGTTTTGTCCATCAATACCGCAGCCAGCAAAAGCAGACCCAAAAAGCTCTGAATCCAGAAATCGCCCAGCTGTAATAGAAGCAAACCACTAGTCAGCATCGTCACCAGAAACGCACCCAGGCACGTCCCCAGCACCGATGCCTTACCGCCCGCCAGAAGCGTTCCCCCCAACACAGGACCAAGGAACGCGATGAGCAGCCAGTCTTGTCCGAGTTGTCCCGCCATTGATGGGATCGCCGCTCCATTGCGTGCGACTAGCATCAGAGCCGCACAGGCGGCGAGCGCGCCAGACAGCATGTGGCAGTATATGAAGATGCGCCCGACATTTATGCCGGACATCTCCGCCGCTTCGGGCTTGGCGCCAGCAGCCAGCATCTCCCGCCCAACCGCCGTCAAATTATAAAGATATCCTAGAAGCAATGCAGCCATGAGGCTGACCAGGAGGAGCGGAGAGAAAAAACCCAACAGCTTGATGCGTCCGAACGCTGCAAAGACGGGTGGCAGAGCGCGATAGGATTCTGCACGCGTCAGGAAAATCATCACGCCGAAGAAAATGCTCATTGTAGCGAGCGTGATGATGAAGCTGTGCAATCCTGTGCGAACGGAAGTCCATCCGTTGATAAAGCCCAGCAAGGCGCCAAGGGCCACGGCTGAGAGAATTGCGAGTGGCCATGGAAGCCCGACCACCTCAATGAGATAGCCGCAAGTCATTGCGGCACAAACGCCGATCGCCCCTACAGCAAGGTTCAACCCCCCAGTTATAACGACGACCATCATGGCCAAGCCGATCATGATGTTGACGGCTGCGATACGACCGAGGGTGAACAAATTGAAGGCCGAAAAGAAACCCTCTGTTGTGAATTTGAAGGCCAGAGCGAAGATCACAATCAGGGCAATGAGCCCGAACTCATTGGTCAGATAGAATCGTGTGTCGGTGGCATTTCTGCGCGGCTTGCCGACGATGTCGCCACTGGGACCCTTCGCCGGCACATCTGAATAAGACATGGTTTCGCACCTTCAATGGCTAGGCCGCCATCTTATCAGGCCTGGCTCTAGGTCACGACAGACACCGTGCAATTTGATTGGACGACCGCCGGGTCTGCTTGAACGCAGCCCGGCGGCATTGGCGGAAGTCTCGTTACTTGCAGGTCAGATAAGTCGCCTGGAAGGTTTCAAAGAGCTTCTTGGTCGTGTCGCGCATGGCGTCAACATAAGTATCGATTTTGTCGGCCGCGACATAGACGGTTCCCGAGTCGATGAACTTGTCAGTGAGGGCATTCTTCTTAAAAGGCGCATCGGTCTTGACCGCGCAACCCGAACGAAGCTTGTCGAGAACGAAAGTGCCGATATAGCCTTGGCCATACGGATTCTGCAGCATTGTGCCATTCACAAAGCCATCCTTGATCGCCTTCAACACAACTTGATCGTGATCAATGGCTACCATCTTGATCCGCTTGTCGCCGATCTTTCGGACTGCGTTCGAGGCTACAACCGCAGGGACCCAAGCGGTCGTGATGATGCCATCGACGTCGTTGGCGTGAGCTGCCAGGTAGGCATTAATCTTTTCCTCGGCTGGTTCGGGCGCATCAATGTCAGCGATGACCTGGACGACCGTTGCGCCTTCTTCCTCCGCCGCTTTTTTGACGGCGTCGATGCGAAGCTGGGTATTCGGATCAACAAGGAAGCCGGTGAAATGAGCAATGCGCTTCTTGGTGCCCGTCAGTGTTTTCAAAAGCTCCTTGGTTCCAATGTATGCTGAATTGCCAGTGTCGGTGCCGAGGCAGAAGGTTGCTGAAGAAGGATCCTTGAAGCACCCTGCGCCGCCGATGACAGGCGCGCCATTGGACACGAGCTCGTCGACGGTACTGACCGATCCGACGGGGTCACCTGGGAAAATCAGAAAACCGTTGTAACCCTGGGTCAAAAGGCTCTCGAGCAGCTGGTTCTGCTGGCTGAGTTCCCACTTTTGCGGCACCTTGTAGTCTGCTGCGGCCAGGCCAAAATCCTTGGCAGCATCCTTACCAGCTTGCTCCCACGCCGCGAAGTAGGGGTGCGGACCTCCGGGAACCAGCGCAATTTTTGAATCTCCAGCGGCGAAGGCGGACCCCACGCCTATTGCGGATAGCAGTCCAATCGCGAGCACGCGACGCAAATAGTTCGACATCAAAACTCCTCCCGTTGAGAGCGCCGCCTTCCCGCTTAAAATTGTCGAGACCGCCAGCGCAAATGGCTTGCATTCAGCGCAGAAGTTCTAGTACACTTGTATACAAGGTGCAACTGCTTTTTTGTTGATGGCATTTTTCCGAGGACATTGTGCAAGAAGGCGAGCGGAACGCGATATCGCGTTGCGACCAGAATGGAGCGAAAGCCATGTCTTCCGGATTGGCTGAACTAGACGTGTTTTTGAACCGGCGCAGTTCAGCGAGTGAGCAAATTTACTCCGTCCTGCGCGAGGCAATCGTGCGTGCGAAGCTCTTGCCTGGCGAATCGATTAGTGAAAACGCGGTGTGTCGCCAGTTCAATGTGTCTCGCACACCTGTGAGGGCAGCGATTCAAAGATTGGCCGAAGACGGACTTGTAAGTGTCTTTCCGCAGCTCGGCAGTTTTGTTTCGCAAATTGATATCGTCAGCATCCAAGACAGCCATTTTGTCCGCCGTTCTCTGGAAACTTGCCTTCTTCGCGAAGTTGCGCCGCGTTGGACGCCAGCGATGAGCGCTGAAATGCGTTCACTGGTGGCGGCTCAAGAACGGAGTATCGCTGAGGGCGATATTGACGGATTTCACGACAATGACGAGAATTTTCACCAATTGTTTGCGTCTTTCGCGCAGCGACCGGGAGTTTGGACGACCATCCACGCTGCTAAAGCCAAGCTGACTCGCTTTATTCGTTTCTCCGGCAATGCCGCACGGTTTGCGGTGGTGCTGCAGGAGCATTTGGCAATTCTGGATGCGCTGGATGCCAATGACGGACCCGGTGCGGAAGCCGCATTGGTCGCCCATCTCGATAAAATCTTTGTCCTTTTCGACGCGCATGCGTCGGAGACACACCATGCCGCCGTCTGACCAAGCAACGGAGTCCCGCTTGCAATCGCTAGAAGGAAAAACCGCTGTCGTAACTGGAGGCGCAGGCGCTATCGGCTCCTCAATCGCAGCCGAACTGGCGCGCGCCGGCGCTCAAGTAGCAGTCCTGGATCTGCTCCCCGAGGCCGCAGAGGCCCTGGCGTCGCGGATAGGGCATGGCGCCGTTGCCGTCGGTGTTGATCTGGCAGTTGAGAGTTCAACGCGCGCGGCGGCGGAGAAGGTTCTTCAGCACTTCGGTTCGGTCGATATTTTGGTCAACAATGCTGGCATTCTGTCGAACCACAAAATGGCAGATACCTCGATCGAGGAATGGCGAAGGGTCAACTTAGTCAACGTAGAAGCCGCATTCCTTCTCGCCCAGATATTTCTTCCAGGGATGCGCTCGAAACGGTGGGGTCGGGTGATCAATATCTCCTCCTATGCCGCCAAAAGCGGAGGCTTGACCGCAGGGACGGCGTATTCAGTTTCGAAGAGCGCGATGATCGGGCTGACCTTTTCAATTGCCCGCGAGACCGCTGGCCAGGGCGTGACCTCCAATGCAATTGCGCCTGCCTACGTAATGTCGCCGATGGTTTCCGAACAGCTCAACGACGAACAGCGCGTGGCGCAGCTTGCTCAAATCCCGGTCGGGCGATTTTGCGAACCTCAAGAAGTCGCCCACACCGTTTCATTCCTCGCGTCACCTCGAGCCGGTTTCATCACGGGCGAGGTTATCGACATGAACGGTGGTCTCCATTTCGATTGAGCTGCATACAATGGAAAATCGTCGTTCTTACGCCAATTTGGCGCTCGCATCGGCCGGTGTCCAAATTCCTCGGTACGATCGACGGAGTGTGACGCCCGGAATCGTGCATCTCGGTATCGGCAACTTCCAAAGGGCCCATCAGGCAATCTATACGGATGATTGCTTGGCCGCGGGACAACTCGATTGGGGCATCATTGCAGCCTCCCCCGGAGTTCGGACACGCGGGACGCGCTTGCTCCGCAAGATGGTTTGTACACAGTTGTCAGTCGTCAAGATGAACAGACGAGCCTTCGGATAGTCGGTTCTATCGGCCATATTCTTGTCGCACCGGAGGGCCCCGCTCAGCTGCTGGAGGCGCTCTTTGACCCGCGGATCAGGATCGTGACTTTGACAGTCACCGAGAAGGGCTACACGGTCATCTCGGGCGGCGGCTCCGGCCACGAGCCGGCCCATGCCGGTTTTGACGGTACGACGGCTTCACGTTGCCGGCAGCCGTCCGGTAGTTTGTTCGCGTCTGCTTGGCGGGCCTGCGTCACGCCCCGCCGTCCAGTGGGCTATCGAGTTCGTGCCTTCAAGACGCGTTAACTAGAAGCTGAACGTCTGCACGACGCGTGCCTGACATTTAGTCAAGGAACGAACACTGTCCGGTTCTGTGTAGGTTTTCGGACGCCGTTCGGCGATAGAGATAGCTCTCGGAAAGGCCGAGGCGGCGGCACGACTGGACGGCTGGTGATGAATGAAGCACGGTGCTGTCGCAGATTGCAGCCGTCGTCTTCACAACAGCACGCTCCCACGGCTTCAAGGTCCAGCGGTCGCCGAGTTCCAACCGCTTGCGGACCCATTGGGGTAGGATCTCGACGGCCGCCTTCAGAAGCGGCCGCTGAAGGGGTCGAGCAACTCCCGGCAAGGCGGGAACTTCTTCCATGATCTCCAGGAACTCCGACACGATCGGCGACGCGACGAGTCTTTGCCTCATCACGTCGAACAGCGCGTAAAGCTCGGCCTGAGACGTGGGCGCGCCGACCGCACCATAGAGAAGCGCCACGGGGCGAGCCTCAGCAAACATCGCGTCCCGTTCGAAAAAATGCAGACGATGCACATAGGTGTGATAGGCATCCATGAAACCAAACTCGGCCGTCGCTTGCACCCAGTCCAGCAGCTCCGGGTCGGTGGCGTGGTATGGCTCGCCTTCGCTGGTTCGACCCGAAACGCGCCCATGCATCCTGACCACATCTTCAATCATGGCCTTAGCCTTGGATCGGGGGCCGTAGACCGTGACCAAAGCAGCGAGGCCCGTACGCTGCAATCGTCGGAGCGCGAGGGAGCGGAAGCTGCTGTGCTGCCAAATGGCGTCGCGAACCCGCGGCTCTGCCAATTCGAGCAGCACCGCCGTTACCCCGCCGATGAACAGCGCAACAGGGTTCTTGAAAATGCGCCAGGTTACGGAATTGGGTGGTAACAGCGCCGGCTCGCCTTCCGGAGTCGAGAAGTCCATCTGAGATCCGAGCCGCTGGCGCATGAACGACTGGGCAAGAGTGTCCACACGACGCTCAAGCGGGCGAGGCAGAGAAATGATGCCCGAGTTGCGAAACATGGTACGCCTCGGACTACTGAGAATAGCAAGCGTTAGACCTGTGGCTAGCGGATGCAATATGCACGAACGTCTTTGGTCTTTCCGTCGTTCCAAATCATCCTCGCGCGAAGCCGATGAACCCTGCTTGATCCTTTCTTCGCTTGGGGCTCGGCTCGGCACTCCCGAGCAACCCCCGTTTGCTTAACAGCTGGAAAGACTAAGGGCGGGCCGCCGCTCAGACCACGGTCATAACGTCTAATAGCCATCGCAACCTTACCCGCCAAATCGTCCTTGTTGCGGCAATATTTGACGAGCTTCTTTTCATACAGCTTTCGGAATCTCTCGAGTTTGGCCTTTTTCTCGAACTCGACCTTTTCCGCGGCCCACGTCTTGCGAGCACCGCCTTCGAGCAAAAACGCCACCGGTAGACACGCCTTGGGCGACGGCGTACTCGTACTCCATCTGGGTGTAGCTCTTACCCTTCAACTCTGAGCCGTACCGCTCTGCTACGATGAGTACGTAGTAGTCGCTGTCATCGATGCGCCGCTTAATGTAATCCCATTGAGTGTCGTCGCTGGCTTGGAATGCCTCCATCCCCACAGGAATATGCCCGAGGTTAAGAACGGACTCGATGACCGATCGTCTTTCGTCCACCAAATCGGCGTAGGTCGAGCTGACGAAGATTTGGTATTCAACGTCCATGCGGCTTCACCCTTCGATCCGCCCTTGTAAGTCTGCAAGCAGGCTGGGGATAACGTTCCGTGCCCGCATCAAAAAGCCGAATCATGATTCTTGCAAGGGGTGAAGCGATCAAAGTCCGATCCGCGCGCTGGCACGCTAGGTTGCCCGGTTTGCCGGAAGGAATAATCATTTGCGGCCGAGGAGTATGAAACGTGCGGTGCCCCCCGCCGCAGCGACAGCCTTCGCTATTCCTTCTTGTCGACCAGCGCCCGTAGTGCCGAGACGTCATGCAGCAATAACCTGCTGCCGCGCTTTTCGATCAGGCCTCTCTTGGCGAGGTCGCTCATTTCGCGCGAGACCGCTTCCCTGTGCGTGCTCATCGTTGCCGCCAGCTCGGAATGCGTCGGTGCCGGGCTTATGGACACCTCGCCGTCCACGAGTGCGGCTTTCTCCGCCCGATGCAGGAGCTCGACGATCAGCCGTTTTCGCACGACCAGAGTGCTGTATTCGAATACCCGCTCTGTCATGCGCCGGAGCTGGGCAGACAGATGCTCAAGCAGCATCCAGGCAAAAGTCGGGTGGGTCATCACGATATCCCGGAATGCTGTGCCGGACAGCCGTGCAGCGCGGGTTGCCTCCAGCGCGACTACGCTGGCAGAGCGTGCAATCCCGTCAATGCCTCCGAGCTCCCCGAAAATGTCACCCGGTTCGACATCGCGATACGCTATCTCCCTGCCGTCCGCTGAAACCAGTGTCACGCGAGCCCGTCCTTCCAGCAGGAAGAAGACATCGCGACCAGTGTCGCCGTGGGAAATGATTAGCTCGTTGTGTCGATAGCTGCGCTCGTGCCACCGTTTGGTCAGCGCGGCGAGGTCGGCATCGCAAAGTCTTGAGATGAAGGCCAGAGAGCCTGTCACAACGGTCTCTTGTTCAATCAAGTGTACTTCACCTTACTCCCTATCCAAGGAAATTTGATGGCCGCAGGCCCCGCTTTCCGGGATGCAAACTGGGAGCGGATTTCGCCAATGTTTTCCCCGGTGTGGGAATTCCCACAGCCGAGCCTGGTTCGACTGTCATATCCTTGTTGCAACGTCAGGCCCGCCGGCTCGTGTGCAAGCCGGCGAAGGGAAAGGGAACAGTCATGAAATTCTTGGCTCCCGTCACAAAACTTGCTGTGGGGTTTCGCAAATTCGTCGCGCCGCGCTACCGCCCGGAGCTTTATTACATGCGTGGCCCGGGGCCAGCCACCGCCCGCCGTATGGGCACGCCGCGGCAAAACCAATCCATCGACCACTACGCCTAATTTGCCTCGCGGACGGCTGACGCTCTCGCCCGGAGTGCCGTTCGCGCCGTTCCGTACCGGTCAATTCAGATCAATGAAGGGACGATCTGATCATGGTTATAGTTCATGCTGCCGCCATTGGTCCATTTCGCAGGTGGTTACGCCTCCGCGCCGAGCGAAAAGCTCTCTTGTCGGCAACGGACCAGTTGAGCCGTTTACCCGATGACGTCCTTGGCGACATCGGCATCTCACGTGACGAAATCATGTGCGATTTGCGAAGCCGCGCCATCCGTCATGCGGAGGCAGGCGCGGCCGGCACGACGATCGAGCGCACCAGGATCGCTTCGGCCTCGATCCCGAAACGGTTGGCCGCCGGCAGTGGCTACGCCTCGGCCGAGATCCCCTTTGGCTGGTCCACGAGCGCGCGATCGAGCCTTACATCGGCTTCGACAAGCAGCGGCGCGCGGACGGGACCTTCGAACGGCACTACACCTGCGACCCCAAGGACTGAATGTTGACCGACGGGAGCTGGGGAGGATCTCAAAATGATCATGTCAGTTGTTAAGTCCCTCGCGCCTGTGACGCTCGGCACCGTGCTGATCGCAATCAGTCCGGCTTCATTGTCGGCTTCTGACGCTCAGGACATCGCGTTCGCTCACGCTGACATGCCAATCAAACAGCTGAAAGACGTCTATTTGGATTGCGAGCGGGGAGGCCGCCGCTGGGGACGGAAGACGTGATGTACTGTTCGATGCGCGAGTTCCGACTAGGCGCGCGATAGCAGTTTGCGCATAATCTACGATGCATGGCCTTCTGCACCGTGCGACGTGGCCCTGCGATCGACCACTTCGAACCATGTTTGGACCGCGCACTTCGCCGATCAGCGCAGTAACCAACCCGCGGGGTTCCGCGAGCGACAGCCTTCAAACGAATCAGTCGGTGGTAGCGTCACGCATAGGGTGAATCACGAACGCGCTCGCCTTGCAAACCCCTTCGCCCGGAAATCTGCCCCGGTTACGCGGTTCGCCAAATTCCGGGCCAAATTTCTCCCAATTATTCGCGATGTATATTATCAGGTTTTGGGACCCAAGATTGACGACCGCCAGCATGAGGCAATCTCTGAAGCTGATCCTTGGGACCCGGAGTTGCCTCCGGAGCGGGCGATCGAAGTCTTAGCTGAGATATTCAAAGCTTAAACTTCAAACTGACCCACTCCCCGCCGTGCCGAAAGGTGCGGCGGGCTTTTTTGCTGTTTTGGTGGAACACCCGCCTGCGACGATGGTTCGATCGTTCGATCAGTAGCACTATTCGCCCAGATCGGGCCTCGCATAGGAGAGCGCCGCTTGCCCACTTGGACACAAAGAGATGAGAGAGAGCAGCGCACGTCAGATGCTGCACGGTCATTAATCGATATTGAGCGCGCGGCCCGAGACGCAAAGACGGCTCGGCTCCGGGAGCAGCGGCTGAAGGCAGAAAACACACCCTCCTTGGAAAGGCGTGATGGAACGCAGTGAAATGGCGGTGCTGGCGGACCCGGCTTTTGGGTAGCGCTGGCGGGCGTGCTGGTTCCCTACGGGATCGGCGTTGCACTGCTTCTGTGGGTAGCCAGTCCCCCGGCTCTGCAATAGCCTTCGAGTGGTCGAGCCGGCGTTGATCGGCCATTGCACCTGCACCCCTTCGCTACACATTTCGGACGGAAGGGCCTTGCCCTGTTTCCCGCCGACGTCCTATCGAGCCCGAACTACTTTCTCAGGGGGCGGGCATGAATCAGAATCAGGAAGGCAATCGGCGGTCATCCGTGGGCAGCGCATTGGCCATCGGGCTTTTGATATCGAGCATATCTCTGGCAGGGTGCACTACAGTTTCAACTAGCGGTGCGGATCGATGGCTTACGAATTCAAATTTTGACGGGGTTAACAACGCAATGGCTAAGAAAGGCATGATGCCCGCAGCGATCGACTGCCGGTTCGATAGTACAGCTCCGGGCAAAGCGGCCTATGGATCAAAAGTTACGTGGAAACCTGTCCCCAGAGACATTCGCTGGGTAATGCATGTCGGCACTCCCGATTACGCTGCGAGCAGTGAAGCTAAATCACGCGCAATCGGCCTTCATCGCGTGTTTTCGAAAAAGGTTCGTGACAAGGCAACGGGTCAAGTAGTTCAGTGTTCGATCTCGACGAATTGATCCTCTCAGCGGTGCGGACCATCCGATAACCCAAAAAAGCCCCGGTGCTGGGTCGATGCGCCGGGCCCGCAAGTGGCTCGCGTGCCCCCCTGACCCCTTCATTGCCCAAGTAGCGCCTTGCACACCGACTTACTGTGGCGGCGTCCTCGACCGGCCGGGACGGACGCCGGCGCTGAACTAAAACCGCCGGTTGGCGGACGCGTGACATCGCGCGCACCAGCCCAACCCTCGAAGTCCCTAAGCTTGGTGCAAGTCGCTTGATCGGGTCCCGCCGTCGTGGCATGTGCGGCGGGACTTTTTATCCACTCGGAGAAAACCGAGGCGGCTTCGGCCTCCGTCACCGATCCGTCGCGAACGGCTCATGCTCGGGAAGGTGATGATGCAGCACTTCGACAAGGTTGCGCTTGTCGAATGTCTGGCCGCAAATTGGGCAGAACTCCAAATGCCCCGGTTCGTCGTTGTCCGGCGACCCGTGGATTTTGCCCTTCATAGTTGGCGGATTGTGCTTATCCCGTCTCACGTCGTCACCCATCATAACCTGTTGGGATAGCCCGACGGCATTTGGGGGACGATTTGGCCGCTGGGCCTACCGGCTGAGAGCGTTCGCCCGCAGCTGGGGCCGGATCATACGCCCCTTCATGCATCATTTCTAATTTAATAAAATGATCATGGTACGTTCCCCTGTCGCCAGTGCGATCGGGCCTAGACTCGATTCCGTGTAAACCAGTGAGTAGCAAGGGCGGCCTCGAGTTCATTCCGTCGATGGAGCCCAAGCTGGTTTCAAAGCCACCGGAGGGCGAACACTGTTCTCACGAGGTCAAGCTCGACGGCACCGCAACGTCAGTCGATGCGGATTTGTTGCCCACACCGTATATTTCTGGAACCTAATATAACCAGAAGGATTGAATGGCGGTCTCGTGAGTGCCGTTCATGCCTTTGCAGTTTGTAGAGCCGTTGATGCCGACGTTGGTGGAGAAGCCGCCGGAAGGAGGCGACTGGATCCACGAGGTCAAATTCGATGGGTACCGCTCGCAGCTCATCATCGACGAAGCCGGCACGCGCATCTTCACGCGCAACGGAATGGACTGGACGATGAAGTATCCCGACCTGGTCGAGACGGCCAAAGGACTTGTCGTCGACAGCGCCATCATCGATGGAGAAATCATCGTTCCGAATGAAGCTGGTCTCGCCGATTACGCTGCTTTGCGGAAGGCGATTACCCGTCGCCAACATGACCTCTATTTCGTCGCCTTCGATCTCCTGCACCTCAACGGTCATGACCTACGCGACGTGCCCCTTGAACATCGGCGCGAACTGCTGGTTGGCTTGATCCCCGCGGCAAGTCGCATCCAATTCAGTGAAGCTCTTCCGGGGGAAGCCAAAGCTATCTTTCATCTACTTGATCAGGCCGGTCTGGAGGGGATGGTCTCTAAGCGCCGTCGCAGTAAGTATCGCAGCGGGCGGTCGATCAACTGGCTGAAAGTGAAGTGCTACACCGTTGCCGAATATGAACTGCTCGGCGTCGAGCGCGAGGCGGGCAAGCCAGCCTTCGCCCTGATGGGCGAGATCGGTACGCGCAAATATGTCGGACCTGCTTTCTTCAATTCGAGCCGAGCGATCCGCGAGCGGCTATGGAAACGGGTCCAGGAACATGCGGGGCCACCGCCCAAGGGCATGAAGCGGCCAGCGACGCAATGGGTCAAGCCGGGGATCAAAGCCCGCGTGAAGCACCTCAGGGGCGACCAAGACCTTCGGCACGCCTCGCTGCAGGATTTTTGGGATGAAGACTAGGCCCTGTTGACAAAGTAGGGCAGCCATATTTTTGCTGCAGCTAGTGCAAGAAAGGCTCCGAAGCATTTTCGAGTTTTATCGTACCGGGTCGCAATGCGTCGGAACTGTTTGAGCCTGTTGAACATGCGCTCTATACGACCGTTGCGCATGTACGAGCCATTGCAGCTCACGGTGTTGTCGACTGACGAAAGCTGAAGTTATGAAGGATTGGACCGACGGTCAAGCATGAGTATTGACTTCGGCCTCCGATGTCAGCGCCGGCAACTGATCAAGGCATTGCGGGCACATAGCGATAAGGACGGCTCTCGCTACTCTGCTCCGTTGCGGCGCTCACCCGTCGTCAGCTACCGATCATCGTTCCCCCGCCCAGCGGAACCCCCAGCTTGCCACCTCGACTCGCGTCTGATTAGTTGTTGTTGGCGAATAGGGGAGGCTCATGAATGCACTGAATTGTTTGCGTTCGTTACTCGTGGTGATGGTGACCTGCCTGGCTGCGGCTGGATGCCAATCGGCCGGGGGACAGTGGCAGTACCAACTTGCGTCCCACGAAGAAGCTCGGCGTATGCGCGCAGCGGGCAAGATGCCCTCTTCAATCGAATGCATGGTCGATGATCTCAAACCCAAGCTTGGCCCTCGCTTTGCAGCGAGAGTACAGTATGAGCCAAATCCGAAAAATCTCGATTGGGACTACATCGTAGCGCGTACTTTAAAGGCGCCGCCGCTTAAGCAACGAGGGCTTAAGCTCTACTCACAGTCAGGCGTTAAGAGCAACAAGTGGGGCGTTACTGGCATTTGCGCGATCTGGCGAGAAACCTGAGCACCATATCTTGCGGTGTCCAGTTCATTCGGCAAACATCCCGCGTCGATGACAACGGAGACGCCGAATGCTTGCGCGAGAAGGCTGGAGCCGCGGATTAGCACTCGCCGTCGACCCGCGCGTTGCTGCCCTCTGTGGCGAGTTCGAAGTCGAGATCATTCCCAAGAGCCGATACCCAAAGGAAGGCCAGACGCGCGCCGTCGGCTCCATCCGCCGGCTGATCGACAATCATGGCGCTGAGCATGCACGGTTGGTCCTGTGTGTCCTGGCTGAGGGCCGCGGCAATCACGCGCTCATCGAAGAAAGCAGCCTGACGGCCGTCTCTGACTTGCTGTTGGCCTGTCCGGACCTGGTGGAGCAGGGCATGGCCGCCGTGCTCGAGGTTTTCGACGCGATCCCGCTCGGCGCATACATAGCGATCGTCAATGAGCTGCGCGGCCGCGTTCATCAGGGGCATGCGCTAGCTGGTATCCTTTACGTGCACCTCCGGCGTCTCAGGGAGAGCTCGCTAACGGCAAAGGAGACGATTCGATCCCGGATAGCCAAGGCTGATGCCAGTGAGGCTGAAAAGGGCCGCCAGGGCTTCACCAAGCGTCAGCGCCGGCGCGAAGACCTTATCGCGCTCGGCAAGAGGATGCTCGCGGTCAAGGCGTCATTGCCGCATGGCGAGTTCGGCCCATGGCTGCGCGACCAGCCGATGACCTACGATTTGGCATTGAAGGCGATGCGGCTGGCCCGCGCTGCATCGATCGGCCAGGCGCGCTCCCTTGTTTCGCGCGGCCTCCGCATCTAGCCTGCACCACTTTCGGGGTGAGGGGATGGGACAGGTATGAAACAGAATCAGGAAGGCACTCGGCGATCATTGGCAGGCAATGCATTGGCCATAGGATTTTTGATATCGAGCATATCTCTGGCAGGGTGCACTAAGGCTTCAAGCAGCGAACATGCCGGGTGGCTCACCGAGCACAGCGCCTCCAGGGTCACCAGAGCGATGGAGAAGAAGGGTTTAATGCCCGCGACCATCGACTGCCGGTACAGCCGAAACGGCCCAGTCAACTTGTCGAAATTTACCTGGAAGCGTGCCGCCGCGAACTCAATCTGGCGCTGGTATGTTGGGCCTCCCAACTATGTCGCCTCAAATGAAGATGGGGCACGTGCAATCGGCCTTCATCGCGTGTTTTCGAAAAAGGCTCGTGATCGGGCCACGGGCCAAACAGTTCAATGTTCGATCTGGACGAATTGAAGCCGTTCCCCTCGACCAGAGATCGCTCGATTTCCGCCTGCGAAAGCTGATTGCAACAGAGCTACACGCTAGTGACTACCGAGAAACACGATTATCGCTAGCGTCCACAGCTGAAGAGGGAACCGATGGCAGAAGCTCCGCACATCACGAACAATTCCAGCCTATCGTCGTTGACGCGAAGGACTCGTTTCGAAAAAGGTCGAGGCTCACGCAAACGCGGTCGCAGTCCACTTCATGTACTACAATTTTGTGAGAATTCATGCCTCGCTGCGGATGACCCCGGCGATGGCAACGGGTGTGATTGGCAAGGTTTGGGAAATAGGTGATATTGTAGCGCTTATCGAGGCGAAGGAAGCGGAGAAGTCGACTATACGCGGGCCATACAAGAAGCGGACTGTTTGAATGACGTCGACGCAAAAATTCAAGCTCGCCCTAAGAGTGACATTGTCCTACGTGTTTGGCGTGATTGGAAGTTTGCTGGGTTCTTCGAATCCGTCGCCGGACATGCAATCGTCTGAGGTACTCTCGTTGTTTGCCGTTTACGTTGCGGCGGGGTTCATTGTGTCTTGGCCGCTTTACCTGGCAGCAATTGTTGCTGCCCTGGTCTTCTCGCGCTCCATTGCCGCAAACCAGGAACCTGGACTATGGCAGCGGTTTTGATCATTGTTTGTGTTTCGTATTTGACCCTGCCGTTCGACGGGCATTTGAGATCACTCGCAACGGTCGGGACGCTCGGCGCGGTGCTCGGTGGCATCTGTTTCTATTGCTTGAGCGTATCAAGACCGTTCCAGCAGATTTCAAACTGACCCACGACAGATCGTCTACGGCGTGGCCTGCGACTCGGAGAAAGCGAAATGAGCCACCAAGCTGCAATAGTGCGAGCACTTCTCGTTGGCATCCCATTCCTGATTCTTGTGGCGTTTCTGCTTTGGATGGCGAACCGCTCAAGGATCGTCATGGCAAACGCCGCGAAAGAGATCGCCAAAGAAATTCGGGAAAATACGGCAGCGGTGAAGGCTGTTAGCGAGCGTATCGACAAAATGGAGCGTTGAGGCCTGGGAAACGAACGAGGCGATAGCGCAATGCCCGGACCTAAAGGCCAGAAGCGCCCGCGCCAACGTGATTGGCAACGCCGTCGCGTCATGCGCATTGCCACCGGCGAGGAAGCCGACACCGACTAATTTCAAAATATCGAACTGCTACCCGTTTGTCGCGATCAAAGGAAGCCGTCTCCCGCATGGTCGTTGTAGCGGTCATCAGGGGCATGCCCTTGCCGGCATCCTCTATGTGCATCTCCGGCGCCTCAGAGAGGGATCGCTAACGGCAAAGGAGACTATTCGGTCCCGGATGACCAAAGCTGACGCCAGCGAGGCTGAGAAGGGCCGCCAGGGCTTCACCAAGCGCCAGCGCCGCCGGGAGGAACTGATCGCGCTCGGCAAGAGGATGCTCGCCGCCAAGGCATCATTGCCGCATGGCGAGTTCGGCCCATGGCTGCGCGATCAGCCCGTCACCTACGATTTGGCCTTGAAGGCGATGCGGCTGGCCCGCGCTGCTAACTAGAAGCGATCGGCCGAACCAAGAAAGAGGCGCGCTCCCTTGTCTCCCGCCGTCTCCCCATCTAGCCTGAACTACTTTCAGTTGTGGGGACGGCATGAAACAGAATCAGGTTGGCGCTCGGCGATCATTCGTAGGCAGTGCGCTGGCCATTGGGCTTTTGATATCGAGCATATCTCTGGCAGGGTGCACTACGGATCGATGGCTTACGAAGCTAAATTTTGTCGAGGTTACCGACGCAATGGCTGAGAAACGCATGATGCCCGTAGCGATCGACTGCCGGTTCGATAGCACAGGTCCGGGCGAAGCGGCCTATGGATCAAAAGTTACATGGAAACCTGCCCCCGCAAACTTTCGCTGGCAAATGCATGTCGGCGCTCCCGATCACGTTGCGAGGAGTGAGTCTAAATCACGCGCAATCGGCCTTCATCGCGTGTTTTCAAAAAGGGTTCGTGACAAGGCAACCGGTCAAGTAGTTCAGTGCACGATCTGGAGGAATTGATCCTCTCCTCGTTAGGTTCTGCTGAATCCGAAAAAATTGGCAACGCTCACGTGAAGAGTCTCAAATGCGCCCCATCTCTTTGTTGCCGCTTCTCGCTTCTCTCGCGTCGTCGACCGGTTTTGCCGCAGAGGTCTACCACAACGTGGCCAGCCGAGATTCATTGGTTCGCGCCGACATACTCGGCCGCATGATGAACGCGCTGACGTTCCACAAAGAATTTGACGACAAATGCGATTTGGTTCCGCTCATAGACATTGAGGCATTCGAAAATTATTACAAAAAGCTGACTTGGAGTCTTAGATATGACGATCCGCCCTTGAGGTAGTCGCCGTACCAGGCTTCACATGGCAGCTGATCCATTGGCTTGTTGTTGTCATCAAACCTCAGGCCGCTCTCCTCTGACGCGTATTGGGCGTCGAACACATGCGGATTCGACCTGTATGTCTTGGCCAGAATTTCCTCCCGGCCGGCGCCAGTTTGAAATGACAGTAGTCGGCGACGAACTTAAGTTCGCCTCCCGCCACTGCGCCGCCCTTTTCGCCAGCAAGAGCCGCAGTGACGAAAGCGATCGCGAAGGTTAGCCCGATAATCTGTTTTATGGCGCTATCTCTGTCTCCAGAGGTCAGGCTCATTGGGCCGTGTTCTGGCACGTGAAGGGCCTGTTTGAACTGCCGAAGAGCCAGCAGATACCAATCTCAGTCGTCCAGACCGTCAAGGGTGGTTGGCGCAAGAACGCGCCGCCGCGGGGACCGGAACTGGTTGCCGTGCCGACTACCATTCAATGGAGCGACTATGGCCATTCAGATTAACGATGCCCTGCCGCACTGGGATGCCAGGCTTCTGAATGACAATCACAACGATGGTAGTCATTCTCGACGATACAAGAGTTGCTGCCACTTATTCGGACAGGAGCTACTGGTTCGATTGAACCGGTAGCGGTGAACGGAAGGCGCACAAACACCCTTCGGCCGCGATTTCGCCAATAGCAATACCGCAGAAACGTGCCACCTTGGCGGAGGATCTGCGCCCTCCGAAGGCAGAAGTTACAGGTTCAAATCCTGTTGGGTGCAGCATTGCACAGTTCGCTTGCCGACAACTATTCCTGCTGGAATTGACAGGGCCAATCTTCAGGCCTCGTCAAGCCAGAAGGCAACTCGGTCCGGGCGTCTCCGCAAGCCATGTTGAGCTGCCACTGGGACAGACCCACCGAATTGGAAAGGTCGACGCCCTCGATACGGGTCAGAAAGAAAAAGGCGCGGTCAAAGTCTATCGGCGCGGTGAACGTCGCTCCCCGGAAGTCCGCCCGTGCGAGATTGGCAAACGAGAAGCGGCTGCCGCTGATATCGGCGTCATGGAACTGCGCACGCCCCAATTCTGCCTTTGTGAAATCAACATTGGTCAGATTGGCGTTCTGGAAATTCGAGCGCTGTATTTCCGCGCTCGCAAACACAGCGCCCTGCGCGTCCATACGGCTGAAGTCGGTCCTGTAGGCCTCGATTCTGTCGAATCGGGCGCCTTTGGCGGTCGAGTCGGCCAGGGAAGCACGCACAAGCGTTGCCTTCTCAAGATTTGCGGCAACGAGATTGCTGTTCCTGAGGTCGGTCGAAGTGAAATCAACACCGAACAGGTTCGCCCCGCTCAGGTCCTGTCCTTCTAGGATGAGAAGCTTCTTGTCACACTCGTGCCAATTGACGCCAGGCGTCGCGGCTGCGTCGCAATTTTGAGCGGCAGTGGCGTTCTGCCAAGCAAACACAGTGCAAACCGCTAGAACCAAGCCCGATGCGCCGTAAGCTCTGGTTCGTCTCAAAGTCATTGTTGCTGGACCTCTGCCACTCGCCGACACTCAACCTTACCACATCTGCTGACACACGGGCCACGGTGACCACCGCCGTCACAGTTAGCGCATTTCTCATATTCAAGCTTTGATGTTGATCAACCGATCAACCCGCGCGTGGGGCGCGATTTGCGAGCGCCTCCCCATATCATCGGCGGTCCAGCAGAGATTCATTTGTCACCGGCCAGGCGCATCATTCCGCAGGTATGCTTGACTAAGCCGAGGAGAGCGGTCGTTCAGGATGGCGCAGTCGCGCGCCAAGCTTGGCCTCCGCTCTGGACGTTTGTCTTGCTAATGAGGAGCCTGCTCGGGTGCTGATCGCCACCGCCGCCGTCCGCTGCCGACAAGCGTGAATCCGCTTGGTTCCGCACCGATCGGTACTTCCCGACGGCGAGGTTGACCCGGCACGGGGTGCTCGTCGCATAGGCGGCCGCTGGCAGCCTGCCGTGCGGTGCTGTTTGCGCAACTTGTCGACGATCCCTCGGGCTACGTCGACGATCTCCTCAGCAATGCTCAGACCAGCAACGTTGCAGAACGGGAATTGAACGGACGCCTGAGTGACCGCGAGAAGAGGCGCCAAGAAGGCAAGGCGCTTCCTGCGGACGATAAGGAGATCACGGTGGAGGACATTGCGATCGAGCTGGAGCGCAAGCGCCTGTTCGACATCATCGAGGATCTGGTGATCTGGGAAAACTCAACTAATGAGGAGGTATTGGAACGCGCGCGGGCGGAAATCCGCAGGAGCTGCGGCGGCGAGCTGCCGGCGGTCTACGACCCGTTCTCCGGCGGAGGCTCGATTCCTCTGGAGGCGCAGCGGCTCGGGCTTCCAGCCTATGGCAGCGATTTGAATCCTGTCGCCGTGATGATTGGCAAAGCGATGATCGAGATCCCGCCGAAGTTCAAGGACATGGCGCCGATCCATCCGGGCGGCAACGAACGCAACCACTACCGCAACGCCGAAGGACTGGCCGAGGACGTGCGCTACTATGGTGAGTGGATGCACCAACGCGCATTGGAACGGATTGGTCACCTTTATGCGTGGGGAAATCTGGGCGACAACTATCCGGGGGAGGCCGCCGGCGCTGGAAGTATTGTGGGGACTACGTTGAAGCTTGAGCGCCTACCGAATGGCGCGGAGTTCAGTTTTGTTACGTCCTGGACGTCGCCGGACGTCCCGAAGAGGGTATCCCATTCCTTGAAACCGGATTGAGGCTCAACCCGCTAGAGCCCAGAATGCATTACGCGATGACATGGTTGGGCGGCGCATACCTAAATGCCCGGCGGTACGCCGACGCACTTGCTTGGTTGCAGCGAGCTGCCAGTCGTCGGTCTGACTATGCACTGACATTTCTGTTCTTAGCGGTTTGCTTGACCAATCTCGGCAAGCGCTCTGCGGCGGAAAGGGCCTTGGCAGAATGCGAGAAAGTTGAGCCAGGGTTCACCGCAGCATTTGTGAGATGGCGGGCCTACAGGAACGACTCCGATAACGATCACATGCTCAAGGGAATTCGCGATTCTGGCGGCGATACGTTAATCCAATAGAATAACAAGTCAGGTCTATTCATAGATTGCTAAAGAAATTGGTCCCTAAGGCGCGACTTTGTCAGGTTCGTAAGCTGAGCCAACGTCTGTGTCTCATACCAAATCGGCGTTGACCTCACCATTGTAGAGGGCCGGAATGGGGTCGCGACGTTCCCCTGACCTCCCATCAGGGATGGTCCGCAAGGGCTCGGATTTTCATATTCGCCCCACGAAGGCACGAAGCAGGCGCCTGCACAAGGCTCGCTGCTTTGAAAGCATCCCGATGAGCGACGAGCTGATCCGCCTTCCCGGTGCCATGGAGCCCGTCACTCGGCCTGACATTCAGCACAACGTGCGAGCACCCCGACTGTGGCAAGGATGCCGGATGGGGGTTCGCCAAGCCGAGGCAGCCATCCGATTGGTTCTGCTTTGAGCACCGGGCTGATGCCGAAGCATCTCTAAGCAGCATGTTGATCTGATGATCAGAGCGCCAATACGACAGGGAGACTATGCCGACCGGCAGATCGATTGCCAGGAGGCAATGGAGCCCGGCTTCCAGGCGATCGCCGATTGCATGATCGAGGCGGGATGGACGCGCGGGGCGATCATGCGGTCGTTGAAGCGGCTCATCGCCGCCGACCACATGACCCAGAAGGAAAACGCCAGGTTGAGGTGCAGATAGCCCTGCCGGCATTCAAAAAGCCATCGAGGAACTTTGAACCGTCGCGGCCGTTTACCGGCTATCGCGTCCGGAAAGTTCCGCCATGAATGTCAGCGACGAAAGGACTGTATCCCTTTGGGCGGCAACCGAAGTAGCGCCTGATGCAGTTCCGCTCGAGCGGAGTGAACAGGTCGATGTCGTGGTCGTCGGATCTGGCATTGCCGGACTGTCGGTCGCGTACGAACTGGCCATCGCCGGGCAAAAGGTGGCAGTGCTCGATCGCGGCCGGATCGGAAGCGGCATGACGGCCCGCACCACCGCGCATCTGTCATCGATCTGCGACGACTACTTTTCGGAACTGATCAAATTGCGTGGCGAGGAACTGGCGCGGATCTACTACCAAAGCCAGTCGGCCGCTATCGACCGTATCCAATCGATTCAGGAGGCGGAGGGCATGCCGTGTGATTTCCGCCGCCTCGAAGGCTTTCTGTTTCCGGCGTCGGGCAGGAAGGAATCCGTCATCGAGCGCGAACTGGACGCCGCTCTGAAGATCGGTGTCGACATCGAAAAAACCATGGGAGTGCCGCTTGCTGGGTTTTCGGACGCGCCCGCCCTTCGTTATCCCAATCAGGCGACATTCCACCCGCTCAATTATCTCCGCGGGCTGGCTGCCGGCATCTGCGCGCGCGGCGGCGCGCTTTATGCGGATACCATCGTCGATAAGGTCGAGGAGACTGACGGCGGCGTGCGCGTAACCACGGTCTCAGGCTTTGCCGTGTCTGCCAAATCGGCCGTTGTCGCCACCAACTCGCCGATCAACGATCGGGTGGCGCTCCACACCAAGCAGGCGCCGTATCGGACCTACGCGATGGCATTCGAGATCGCGCGCGACATTTTACCGGATGCACTCTACTGGGACACGCTGGACCCCTATCACTACGTCCGTCTGCAGCCTGGCGAAGGCAAGACCGACTTTCTGATCGTCGGTGGTGAGGATCACAAGACAGGGCAGGCCGACGACGCCGACGACCGCTTCGCTGCCCTGGCGGCCTGGACCAAAGGGTTGGTGGCCGATATCGGCGCGGAAGCCAATCGATGGTCCGGGCAGGTAATGGAGACCGTCGATTACGCCGGGTTCATCGGCCGTAATCCCGGCAACGGGCACGTCTTCGTTGCTACCGGCGATTCCGGTCAGGGCATCACCCATGGGGTTGTGGCCGGCCAATTGATTTCCGACCTGATCCTGAAGGGGGAAAGCCCCTGGCGGGAACTTTACGAACCCTCTCGCAAGACGGCACGCGCGATCGGCGATTATTTGGCGCAGAATGCGACAGCGATTAGGAGTTTTGCCGAGTATGTCGCGCCTGGCAAAATTGATGCCGCCGATAAGCTGCGGCCCGGACAGGGCGCTATCGTCCGCCAGGGGCTTACCAAAGTCGCTGCCTTTCGCGATGAGGACGGCACGCTCTACAAGCGATCGGCCGCATGCACCCATGTCGGTTGCCATGTCCATTGGAACTCGTTGGAACGCTGCTGGGACTGCCCCTGCCACGGCTCGCATTTTGCCGTCGATGGCACGGCTTTGAACGGACCGGCCGTAGCGCCCCTGGCTGAGTTAGAATAGCTATGGCGACACCCGTTGAGGCGAGATGCCGCAATGCCAGCTCAGGCGAAGATGCTGCTTGGTAGCCGCTCTACACTGGCACCCGATGGACCCCATCGCCAGGTAATTCGTAGGTCGATCCCCGAATCTTTCTCGGCTTTGGAATCCGCTGTGCAGCCAATCACTCTTCATTCAATTCCACCTTTCCTCCATCGCAAACGTCAGGTGCTTTTGAGCGTTCCGTTCATCACGTTCGGGTAGAAGCCGCCCTTGCTGACGGCGGCCTTGTCGGTCAGATAGACGATCCGAAGCACTTCCTGGGGCGTCCTCGTGAAGGCGATCGCATCCGGGGTCGATGGTACGATATTGGCTCTGCCCTTGCCAGCCAGGACGAAGTGACCGTCCGACCGGGCCTTACACGCGCAGCTTTCAGTTCCGACGGCACCCAAGTCGCAATTATTTCCGGCGAAGAAAGGGTCCGCATCGTTCGCGTTTTCCAGACACCCAACGACCTCATTGACTTCGCCCAGCGCACCTCCCTCGCGAACTCACCCCTTGCGAGCGGCGAAGCTTCTTCCTTCCTGAAGACCCTGCAACTTGTACTTGTCCGGACTGATGTCGGCAACGGGGTCAGATTTTGCCGCTTGAGCCGGCCGCCGGAACGGGCAACTTAGCGCTAGAAGCTGACCTTGCCAGAGCTTGACCAAGACCGCTCTGGTCTTGATCAATGCGCCATTCTGTCGGATGCGTGCAGAAGTCTCCAGGTCAAGCCGATGCTGCCATCGAACTCGGATGCAAAATGTTCGGCGGCGACGCCTTCCAGGCCGTCATCGACAAGAGCCTCGATGGTTCGTCGCACCAGCGCGAGCTGCATCTCGCGGGCGTGTGCCAGGTCTGTCTCTCTCATGATTTCCGTGACGTGGTAGGCGACAACGGGCTGGCCGAGGCAAGACATGAGCGCGCTCGCTTCTGACGTCACTGCGGTAACTGCGTCTTCGATCTTCATTCTGGCGCTCCTCATCAAACATGATGCGGCGCCTCCCCATGACACGACGGTGTTCCGTCGCTTCCTTTTCAGTTTCGAATGTCGTGAGTGAAAGTCTGGTGCGCGAACAGGAGAATTACCCTCTCTTGTTCCAATCTCCTTGAGCAGCCACGCTACCCAAATCAGTATGCTGCAAAATTGAATTAAAGGCGACCGGATAGTTAATCGATGGTTAATGGCTGCGCTCGCATCTCGGGCATTCGCGCATGAAACATCGGGCAGGTCCGCCTCGCGCCTCATGTCAGCCATTGAAGGCACTGTTGCCACTGCCTGAACGCGGACATTGTTGGCGACCATTTTGGAGGTCGCGGTTGCGCCAGGAGCAGCGGTGAGCCCAGGCAATCGGATTGGGAGCGCTTTGGTGCAGCGCGGACGCTGCTCGTCCGCACCTGACCACAAAGGGTGACGCATTCTTAGGCGGTCCGATTGACATTTTGAGTATGTGCGCTTGACTGCTTCGATGGATCGTCAGCAGGGCGGCAAGGAGATCGCTTCATGGCTGCAAGGTTTGGGCCTTGAGCAGTATGCCGGCGCATTCATCGACAACGACATTGAACCGGCAATTCTACCAAAGCTCTCCGACGATGACCTGCGGGAGCTTGGCGTAAAATCTGTTGGTCACCGGAGAAGAATCCTGGCCGCCATCGCCGAGCTCTCGCGTCCACCGGCCCAACCGCCGAAAGCAGACGACGATGCCAAGCGGGATGCTCTCCAAAGTGCAGTGCCTAGGCGAGAGGGGAGTGAGGCAGAGAGGCGCAACCTGACGGTTATGTTCGTCGACCTCGTGGGATCGACCGTGCTGGCCTCGACGCTCGATCCTGAGGACTTGGGCTCGGTCATAGCCGCATATCAATCGTTGGTCGCCGCAGAGGTCGCCCGTTATGATGGCTACGTCGCCAAATTCATGGGCGACGGCGTGCTGTGCTACTTCGGCTGGCCACTCGCCCACGAGGAGGACGCCGAGCGGGCGGTCCGCTCGGGACGTTCCATTGTGAAAGCTGTCGCCAGTTTGCGCACTCCTGCTCAAGTGCCAATTGCAGCTAGAGTGGGAATTGCCACGGGATTATGTGTCGTCGGAGAAGTCATCGGGACTGGGTCCGCACACGAAGAAGTCGTCGTTGGCGAAACACCCAATCTCGCCGCTCGGCTGCAAGCCCTGGCCCAACCGGGATATGTGGTGGTCGCCGAGAGCACGAGAAAGTTGCTCGGCGGAATATTCGCGGTCGAGAGCCTGGGTCCTATCGAACTGAAGGGATTTTCGGTACCGGTCTCGCCATTTCTGGTTGTCGGGGAACATGCAATCGAGACACGCTATGACGCGCGCGTCACGAGCGCTCCTCAAGTCATGTTCGGAAGAGACCTCGAACTCGGACTTGCTCTCGAACGATGGGGCCAAGCGAAGAGGGGCGAAGGCCAGCTCGTGCTTCTCAGCGGCGAGGCGGGTATCGGAAAATCTCGCATCACCCGCGCCTTGATCGACGCGGTCTCTCAAGAGAAACATGTGCGGGTGAGCTATCAGTGCTCGCCGTATTACTCTGGCTCGCCGCTCTATCCAGCTGTTCAGCAGCTCCGCCGCACTATCGGTATTGGAGAAGCCGATGGGGATGAAGAGAAGGTCAGAAAGCTCGAAGCCACCAAAGGTCCAGCAAATCCGTTGTTGCCTATTTTCGCTTCCCTGCTCGAGCTTCAAAAGCACCACAGCGATGCTTTGACAGGCCTGAATCCGCAGCAACTGCGAGCGCGAACGCTTGACGGATTGTTGGACGACATCCTCGACGCTGCAGCAAGGCTGCCATTGTTGTTCGTGATCGAGGACATCCACTGGATTGACGCGACGACGCTCGAATTGTTGGATCAATGTGTCGAACGGATTCAGCACGCTCGGGTCATGATGATGGTGACGACGAGACCGACCTTCGAATACGGTTTTGGCGGACATCCCATAGTGACGAAATTGACGCTTAATCGCCTGGGCCGTGAACAGACCACCGCTTTCATCGAGAAGCTCGCTGGCGATATTCGACTACCGCCCACCATTGTGGACAAGATCATCGCCACGACGGATGGTGTGCCGCTGTTCATTGAAGAGCTGACAAAGGGTGTTCTCGAAGCCCGCCACTTCGATCGCGCAGCCGTCTTCGACGAAGATCATGCCAGACTCGCAAATCTCGACATTCCGCTAACGTTGCACGATTCGCTGATGGCCCGCCTCGACCGATTGCAGCCGGTCAAGGAAGTTGCGCAAATGGCCGCATGCATCGGCCGCGAATTCCGCCACGACCTCCTTCGATCGGTCACGCGGCTCAGCGCTGCCCAGTTGGAAGAGGCACTCGATCAGCTCGTGGATGCCGAGCTCGTCTTCCGTCGCGGACGGGGCTCGGACGCACGATACACGTTCAAGCACGCGCTCGTTCGCGATGCTGCCTATCACAGCATGTTGAAATCGGTGCGCCAGCACATACACAGCCGGCTGGCCGACAAACTCGGCTCGGAGTCGACAGCCGAACCGGAACTGGTTGCACACCACCTCATGGCGGCAAAGCGGTATCGTGAGGCAGCTGAATGCTTCCTCCAAGCTGGGCGCGCTGCCGCGGCGCGATTTGCCAATCCGGAGGCGGTCGCGCATTTCACGAGCGCGCTGGACGCCCTGGAAGCAGCCACTAACTCGGCCGATGCAAATGAGCTTGAACTCGGAATCCGGATTGAAATGGGCGTCCCGCTGAACGCGTCAGCTGGATATGCGTCGGAGAAGGTTGAAGCGAACTTTCTCCGTGCCGAAGAGCTTTGTATATCCACGGGCCTCACGTCCAACCTCTTTTTTGCCCGACGTTCGCTTTGGAACTTCTATCTTGACCGGCCTGACCTGCACCGGAGCCGACACCTGGCCAAGGAACTCCTTGTCGAAGCCTCGTGCAGAGAAAACGTTGAGGAAACGACTTTGGCGCATCGGGCGCTCGCCACGTCCTATTTCTATCTCGGTGCCATTGGGGATGCTGCACGGGAGGCCGAGGCTGGAATCAATGCCTGGGCGACCTCCGATAGGCATTTCGATGTCGCAAGGTATGGAGAGGACGGCCCCTCGATTTGTCGCAGTTATCTCGGCGTGGCGCAGGTGCTCGCAGGGCGGGTCGATACCGGGCTCGCCAATTGTGCGTCGAGCGTTGAAACCGCGGAGCGGCTCGATCATCCGCTCAATCTGGCATTTATCCTCATGAACCTCGCCCTTGCTCGACGTTTCCGCAATGAGCCGGCCGAGTGCCGCGCGATCGCTGAACAGATGCTCATTTTAGCTGACAACCGCAGACTGGCATCCTGGTCCGGCGGTGCTCGCACGTTGCTCGGCTGGGCCATCGGCAGCGACCTACCCGACGAAGGGCTCAAAATGCTGCGAGACGGCATTAACCGTTGGCGCTCGACGGGCTCTGAACTGCACTTGCCACACTTCTATTCGTCGATTGCGGATATTTGCCTCCGGCATGGACGGATCGATGAGGGCCTCGGGGCGATCGAGAATGCTATCGAGGCGATGGACAAAACCGACGAGAGATGGGCGCAGGCTGAAATAGAACGTATTGAGGGTTGCTTGATCGCCAAGGCGGATGTGACCCGAGGGATGAAAGTCCTAACTAAAGCCTATGACACTGCGATAAGTCAGGGCGCGCATTGGTTGGCGGTTCGTGCTGCAACCGAGTCGGCCAAGCTCTCAACAAGTTCGGGCCAGGAGCTCCGAGCTGACTGTCGGAATCAGCTTCGGATTAGCGAGACCGCTGAAGGCCTGGAAACCTCGGTCATCCGCGAAGCTGATGCGATTTTCGCATCGGTGTTGTAGGCTGACGAGCAATCACTGGAGTCCGACGAGGGGCCGAGCATCAGCTGCCAAGCGCAAGGGCTGATTCAACGAGAGCAACCGATCAAGCTTGTGGTTTCCGAATAGCACGCCTTGCTATCCCTTTTTGCGACCGACGGATTTGATGCCTTCTCTTGTCTCGCGCCTGAACACATCTTGCGAGACATGGACCAAGAAAGTGATCTCGGCAGGCTTGAAGGAGGCCGCGCATTCTGCGGACTGGTATTTTCCGCGAGATTGTGCCCCTGGCTATTCTTCCATGACGAGCGCCACCCGCAATGGTGGTGAAATCCCACAAAAGCATCTTGCGCCCGGCGCCTGACAGAGCGATTCTGCGCCTTGCAAGCGCTCTCGCGCGCCAAGCGGCCCGCGAAGATCACGCGCGCGAACAGGCCGAGAAAATAGATCATGAATCGAGCCGCGATATACGCACGCTTCTCAACCGATCTTCAGAATGAACGATCAATAGACGATCAACTCACGCTCTGCCGAACTTACGCTGAGCGTGAGGGTTTGAACGTTGTCGCAACGTTTGACGATCGGGCTCGCTCCGGCGGTTCGGTCATGGGGCGCGATGGTTTGCTCCACCTTATGGACAAAGCTCGTGAGCACGAATTTGATGTGCTCGTCGTCGAGGCGCTTGATCGGCTCTCTCGTGACATGGAAGACCTTGCCGGCATTCACAAGCGCCTTTCATTTCTTGGTATCGAAATTCGTGCCGTTCATGAGGGGGTGGTAAACACAGTCTTGGTCGGGCTTCGCGGCCTTGTTGGGCAGCTCTATCGAGAGGACAATGCTCACAAAGTTCGGCGAGGCCAAGCTGGCCGAGTTAACAAAGGGCTCCATGCGGGTGGATTAACCTACGGCTATTCTTACCTGCTGGGCGACCCTGGAAAGCGCCTGATCGCAGAGGACGAAGCCGAGGTCGTGCGTCGCGTCTTTAGGGAATACGTTGACGGACGGACGCCGCGCGACATCGCTTACAATCTCAATAAAGACGGCATACCACCACCTCGCGGTCGAGTCTGGAATGCCTCCACCATCAATGGAAATGCACAAAGAGGGACTGGGGTGCTTCAGAATGAACTTTATGCCGGCCGGCTGATTTGGAACAAGGTCCGAATGGTCAAGGACCCCGACACCGGCAAACGTATCTCGCGCCCAAATCCTAGAGGCGAATGGCAAACTGTCGAAGTTCCCGACCTTGCCATTATCTCGCCCGAACTGTTTGAAGCGGCACGAGCCAGGAAAAAGGCTCGTGCAGTTACACACCCAAGCCATCAGCGCCGGCCCCGACATATGTTGTCGGGGCTTTTGAGGTGCGGTGCTTGTGGAGCGGGGATGTCCTCAAACGGCAAGGACAAGTCCAGGCGAATTCGTATCCGTTGCTCGGCGGCGACAGAGAACGGGACATGCCCTGATCCGAAGACTTTCTATCTGGATACGGTCGAGAATGCTGTCTTAAACGGGCTCACCGCGGAGATGCGCCATCCGGATGTGATAGCCCAGTACGTCCAGACGTATCACGAAGAACGAAGGCGCCTGGCAGCCGAAACCGATGCGAAGCGCACTCGTTTGGAACGACGGCTTGGAGAGCTATCTCGGGAGATCGATCGGCTGGTCAATGCCATCGCCAAGGGTCATGGCGACCCAGCCGTGTTGGGGCCGCAATCAACGGCGCTCAATGAAGAACGTAAGTGCATTGTAGCCGAGCTGGACAACGTGCCCGCGCCGACTGATGTCATTGCACTGCATCCTGCGGTGCTGGCGCGCTACGAGGAACAACTAAACCAGCTTCAAACAGGGCTTGCCGAAGGCGTTGTGGCCGGCGATTCCGAAACCGCAGAGGCGATGCGGGACTTGATCGAAACTGTTACTGTGTTTCGAGATCCATCAAGGATCGGCGGCATTGAAGTCGAAATCGCCGGGCGTCTCACCGCGCTCCTGGGCGAGGATGCCTTTCCCAACGGCGTCAAAGGAATGTGGGGAAAGGTGGTAGCGGGAGAGGGACTTGAACCCCCGACCCCAGGATTATGATTCCCGTGCTCTAACCAACTGAGCTACCCCGCCAGGGCGGCGAAGGCCCGAAATCCAGCTTAAATCGGCAGGCATATCGGCGCGTTCGCCAAGGTCGCGCGGATATAAGGTTGCGAGGCCAAGCCTGTCAAGCATCGAAGTGGCTGCCGCGCCGGCATATTGCTGGCGCCGAAAGCTTTGCCGGGCAGACATTTGGGCGCACAGGCCGGGGTTGAGTTCAGCGAGGCACGTCGCTATGTCTCGGCCACGAAAGCCATGGTCATGAATTGATGAAACCGCGCATTGCAGTCCTCGGTTGCGGATACTGGGGCAGCAACCACATCCGCACCCTAAAGGCGCTCGGCGCGCTGCATGCGGTTTCGGACGTCAACCCCGCGCGCGCGGAGGGTTTTGCCAGCGAGCAGGATTGCCTGGCGATAGAGCCGGAGGCGCTGTTTGCCCGCGACGATGTCGACGCCATTGTCATGGCGCTGCCGCCGCAGTTCCATGCCGACATGGCGGTGCGCGCCGTGCTCGGCGGCAAGGACGTGCTGGTGGAGAAGCCGATCGCGCTGACGGTGGCCGATGCCGAACGCTCGGTGCAGGCGGCCGCCGATAATGGCCGTGTCTTCATGGTCGGCCACGTGCTGCGCTTTCATCCCGCCTTCGAGACGCTGAAGGCGCTGATCGACAATGGCGAACTCGGCGAAGTCCGCTACATCCATTCGCATCGGCTCGGCCTCGGCAAGTTCCACACCGAAAACGACGCGCTATGGGATCTGGCGCCGCACGATCTGTCGATGATCCTGGCCATCACCGGCACCGAACCGGTCGAAGTGCGCGGCGAAGGCGCTGCTCTTCTCGACAATCTCAGCGACTTTGCGCATCTGCACATGCGCTTTCCCAACGGCCTGCGCGGCCATCTGTTCGCCTCGCGGCTCAACCCTTACCGCGAACGGCGGCTGACCGTTGTCGGCACCAAGGCGATGGCGGTGTTCGACGATGTCGAGCCGTGGGAGCGCAAGCTTGCCGTCTATCGCCACGCGGTGTGGCAGGACAGCGGCCAATGGGCGTTCACCGCCAACGAGCCGTCCTATGTCGCGGTCGGTGAGGGCATGCCGCTGACGCGCGAGCTGGAGCATTTCATCCACTGCATCGAGACGCGGGCCGAACCGCGCACCAGCGGCGAGGAGGCCATCCGCGTGCTGCGCATCCTGACCGCCGGCACCGTCGCCCATACAAGGCCCGCCCATACAAGGCGCTAAGAGAAAACGCCGTCTATTCGGCGGGAACCCGCGCCGGCTGGACGGCAAGCCGCGTCAGCATCGCCTCGGCCTCGGCGCCGCGCTCGGAGCGCTTGATGAAGCCGCCGCCGAACACGCGCGCCTCGTTGCCATCGTCGGAATAGAGCACGCAAGCCTGACCGGGTGCGATGCCGGATTCGCCGTCGACCAGTTCCACCGAAGTGACACCGGCGCGGTGATGCAACACGGCCGGGCGCGGCGGCCGCGTCGAGCGCACCTTGGCGAAAAGCTCAAGCCCGGCCGCCGGGATAGCGGTCAGCGGGCCATCGCCCAGCCAGTTCATGTTGCGCAAGAAGATCTTGTGGGTCTCCAGCGCCTCGCGCGGGCCGACGACGACGCGGGCCCGGTCGGCGTCGAGATGAACGACGTAGAGCGGCTCGCCCGAGGCGATGCCGATGCCGCGGCGCTGACCGACGGTGTAGCGCAAAATGCCCTCGTGGCGGCCAAGCACGCGCCCGTCTATATGGACGATGTCGCCTGGATTGGCGGCAGCCGGCTTCAGCTTGGCGATGATGTCGGAATACTTGCCCTGCGGCACGAAGCAGATGTCCTGGCTGTCCTGCTTGGCCGCAACCGTCAGTCCCATCTCCTCGGCGATGGCGCGAACCTCAGGCTTCGACAGGCCGCCGAGCGGAAAACGCAGATAGTCGATCTGTGCCTGGGTGGTGGCGAACAGGAAGTAGCTCTGGTCGCGGTCGGCGTCGACCGGCCGGTAAAGCGCGCGGTGGGCGCCATTGGCGCCGGAACGGATGTAGTGGCCGGTCGCCAGCGCGTCGGCGCCGAGTTCCTTGGCGGTCGCAAGAAGGTCGGCGAATTTCACCGTCTGATTGCAGGAAACGCAAGGGATCGGCGTTTCGCCGGCGACATAGCTCTCGGCGAACGGGTCGATCACCGCCTTGCGGAAGCGCTCCTCGTAATCGAGGACGTAATGCGGGATGGCGAGCGTCTCGGAGACGCGGCGGGCATCGTCGATGTCCTGGCCGGCGCAGCATGAGCCGGCCCGGTGCGTTGCCGCGCCGTGGTCATAAAGCTGCAGCGTGACACCGACGACGTCGTAGCCCTCGCGCTTCAGGAGGCCGGCAACGACCGACGAATCGACACCGCCCGACATGGCGACGACGACGCGGGTGTTTTCGGGGCGTCCGGGAAGATCGAGGCTGTTCATGGTTCTTTCGTTCTGCGCGGCGCTTCAATGCCAATGGCCGGAATATAGGTCAAGCGTCTCGGCTGCGCCAGCTTTGCCGGGCCGGCTCATTTTTCCTGCCGGGTTCAATGCGCTTGCCGGCAGATGTTTCAAATGCCGATGAAAAGGCTAACGCCGCGTTCATGATCCTTACCTAACCATTAGGGTCTGCTTAGGCAAATTTTAAAGCTGTGGCGGTAATGTGGTGGGGATTGGGTCTTTGAGTTTTTTGTAGAGAGTACGATGACCGATCTAATTAGACCGCGAGTCAAATATGTTATCGGGCCGGACGGCAGCCCACTTACCATCGCCGATCTGCCGCCGACGAACACACGTCGCTGGGTTATCCGGCGCAAGGCGGAAGTGGTGGCGGCGGTGCGTGGCGGGCTTTTGAGCCTCGAAGAGGCATGCCAGCGCTACAAGCTCACCACCGAGGAATTCCTGTCCTGGCAAGCGTCGATCGACGAATACGGCCTTGCCGGCCTGCGCACCACGCGCATCCAGCAATACCGGCATTAGGCCGATAAGGGCGCTGATCAGCGCCCTTACGTCTGCGAGGGGCGACGATCTGCAATTTCAGACCGTCAGCACCACCTTGCCGATCGGCCTGGTTGCGAGAAAGGCATGGGCGGCACCGGCCTGTTCGAGGGGAAACGCCTTTGCCACGTGGACGGCCAGCTTTTTCGCGTCGATCAATTTGCCGAGCTCCACCAGAGCGGCACGGTCGGGCACTACGGACATGCGCTCGACGTGGATGCCTCGCGTCCTGGCCTTTGCCTTGGTGGCATCGCTGACATCGAGCAGCGACACCAGAACGCCGCCGGCCGTGAGCACTTTCAGTGATTGCTCCGCATGCACGCCGCCGAACGGGTCCAGAACCAGATCGATGTCGCGGGCCTTCGCGGTGAAATCGTCCCTTGTGTAGTCGATCACCTCGCCGGCGCCGAGCGAGCGGACGAAATCGAGCTTTTCCGGGCTGGCGGTCGCGACGACGTAAGCGCCGTGCGCCTTGGCGATCTGCACCGCCAGGTGGCCGACGCCGCCGGCTCCGGCGTGGATCAGCACGCGCTTGCCAGAATCGAGCCGGCCATGGCGGACAAGGCCTTGCCAGGCCGTCAGGCCGGCCAGCGGCAGCGCGGCGGCTTGCGCGTGATCTATGCCTTCAGGTTTCGGCGCAAGCTCATCAGCCGGGACAGCGGCGAGTTCGGCGTAGGCTGCCGCCTGTTTGGGAAAGCGCGGCATGCCGAACACGGCATCGCCGACCTTGAGGCCGGAGACGCCGGAGCCCAGCGCCTCGACAGTCCCCGAAACATCCCAGCCAAGGACAAAAGGCGGCTCGCCAAGCAGCGGATAGTGGCCGCCGCGCACCGCACCATCGACCGGATTGATGCCGGCCGCTTCGATGCGGACGAGCACTTCGCCGGCTTCGGGTGATGGCGCGGGGCGATCGGCAATGACGAGGACATCGGGTCCGCCGAAGGAATTCTGGATAATGGCACGCATGGAAGGCTCTCCTGCTGGTTTTGATGTGCCACTATCATTTGGATAGTTATTTTCTCTTGTCTAGTATGTACCTTTTTGATATATATGCACCCCATGGATAGTGAAGATGTTTCCCCTTTTGGCTATGACGCCTTTCGGCGGTCGTGCCCGTCACACGCCGTGCTCGAGACGCTCGCCAGCAAATGGGTCTACCTGGTGATCTGTGCGCTGCGCCGGGGCCGGCTCCGCAACGGCGAATTGGCGCGCAAGCTCGAAGGCATCACGCCGAAAATGCTGACGCAGACGCTGCGTATCCTGGAACGCGACGGGCTTGTGCGGCGCGAGGTTTTCCCGGTCATTCCGCCGCGTGTCGAATATGAGCTGACCGAACTTGGCCAGAACCTGGCAGGACTGCTCAATCAGATCAGAGCCTGGTCGGAGCAGCATGTGCCCGACATCAAAAATGCGCGCGCACGGGCGGCGGAACAGCAAGAAGATCTGGATGCCTGAGGCGGGCACAGTTCGGTGCGCAGCAATAGCGCGCAAGCGCGACGCGCGTTAAAGTCTTGTTTTCAGCCGATCATGGCGCTGCGGCCGCCGGCTTCCGTGTCGCGCGCCTTGGTGTCGCGCGATTCCAGCATCTCGGCCTTGGAAAGCTCCGCTTCGGCTTCGCTCAGCAATGATTCGGCGACATTTCGCTGCTGGGCGAGGTCGCTTTGCGAATTTCTAAGGTTGTCGCGGCGTAGCCGTGCCGCCTTGGCGAAGGTCGGATAAGCAAAGTGATTGATGTCGGTGATGCCGGCCTTCTTCTCTTCGGCAGCGATCTGAAGTTCCAGCTCGACGGCCATGCGCTCGAATTCGGCGATCATCATGTCGAGCTGCAGCAGCTGCCGCCGCTTCTCGCTCACCTGAAATTGCTTCAGCCGAACGAGGTTTTCACGTGACTTCATGATTCGGTACTCCCGGAAACGCACACCTGCACATATCGTCCAATTCACCCGGCAAGGCCCAGGCTTGACCCGTTTCCACCGGCTTTCCCCGAACTATGGGAAACAAACTCCTAAAGTTTTTTGCCGGCGGTAACCATTCGTTTACGGGCATTGTTAATCATACGGCTCAGGACTTAAGGGCGGGTAAAAATTCTGCTTCTCGTCGGGAAACCCGGCCAACGAGTCCGAAGAGTCACTTAGCCTAGCTTACTAATGTGTCGCATTAACGGTTTGGGTCTGTGATTCGTTATTGGATTCAACAAGGTGTAGAAAGGGGTTAAAAAATCTGATACCGTCATGGACGGGGAATTAGGTTTTATTAACCATTCGATGGCAGCCTCTGCTCAGGCAATCACTGCTCCGGTCCTGGACGGGTCGTGAAATGGTCCGGCAGCAGAAAAGGGGAATGAAATGCGCGTTCTGCTGATAGAAGACGACAGTGCAACCGCACAAAGCATCGAGCTGATGCTGAAATCGGAAAGTTTCAATGTCTATACGACCGACCTTGGCGAAGAGGGCGTCGATCTAGGCAAGCTTTACGATTACGACATCATTCTCCTCGACCTCAATCTCCCCGACATGTCGGGCTATGAAGTTTTGAGAACACTTCGCCTGTCCAAGGTGAAGACGCCGATCCTCATCCTCTCCGGCATGGCCGGCATCGAGGACAAGGTGCGCGGCCTCGGCTTCGGCGCCGACGATTACATGACCAAGCCCTTTCACAAGGACGAACTGGTCGCCCGCATCCATGCCATCGTGCGGCGTTCCAAGGGCCACGCCCAGTCGGTCATCACCACCGGCGACCTGGTGGTCAATCTCGATGCCAAGACCGTTGAGGTCGGTGGCCAGCGCGTGCATCTGACCGGCAAGGAATATCAGATGCTGGAACTGCTCTCGCTGCGCAAGGGCACCACGCTGACCAAGGAAATGTTCCTCAACCATCTCTATGGCGGCATGGATGAGCCGGAGTTGAAGATCATCGACGTCTTCATCTGCAAGCTGCGCAAGAAGCTCGACGCCGCATCTGGCGGGCAGAATTACATCGAGACCGTCTGGGGCCGCGGCTATGTGCTGCGTGAGCCTGAAGATATCCGGGTCAGCGCCTGAAGCAAGGGCATGATCCCAAAATGGGCGCCGGCTTTCGGAAAACAACTTGGTAAAACAACGAGATAGAGCTCATCCGATTTTCGTCGGAATGGAACAGGCTCTGATCAGGCGGCAATCTTCAAGGCGCGGAAGCACTCGAGCAGTTGCGGCCGGTTGAACGGCTTCAGCAGGTAGCCCTGGGCGCCGGCGCGCTTTGCCCGCATGATCGCCCCGACGTCGACTTCGACCAGCGAAATCAAAACTTGCGGCACTACCGGGCTTTCCATGGCGCGCACGCGGCGGATGAGGTCCTGCGCCTGCATGTCCGGCAAGGCGCCGTCGACGACGATGATATCAGGCATGTCAACCGCGCACATCTCGATCGCCTCATGGCCGCTCGCGGCTTCGATCACCATCATGCCGGAACCGCCCAGGATACGCCTTGCAACCTTCCTGATGACGCTCGAATTGTCGACGAACATGCAGCGTTTCATTCCCGGACCCTCTTTGCCATGCGGCAAACCGACAGCGTCGTGGCATCTGCCGGGGAACATAGGCCGATCTGGTAAAGAAGCCGAAAAGCCGTTAGGTAAAATTTTCCTGAAGGTGTTTTAAGCGAAATCTTCTTTCGCAATGCTTTACGCAATTAATCTGCAAGCCGGTCTCACAGATGTTAAGACGACGCCGCAAATATGATTTGGAGAAAATACTTTCCCGGCTCTTAGCAGAACTTCAGACTGCAGAAAGGACGATCTCGTCGGCGGTCGCATGGATCGAAATCGTCATGTTGGCTTCGCGGGCCAGGAGCAGCGTGTAATAGGGCTGCACCGAATGCGCGTCGATCGGCTCTTCCGGCCTGTGGCCGGAATGCAATTCCAGGAATTTGGGCGGCACGCGGAGCATCGGGCCGCTCGCCGCGAGCGCAAAGCGCGGCTCGGTCTCGAGGTTCTCCAGCGTGACCACCAGCCTGCCGCCGCGCGGAATGGCGGCGTTAGCGACGAGGATGAGATTGAGCAGCAGCTTGACCTTGTTCTTGGGCAACAGTGCGCGGGTTCCGTTCCAGATCAGTTCCGGCTTCTCGTTCTTCAGGAAGGCGATGGCCACGGCCTCGGCGTCCCCGGTGTCGATCAGCATGCCGGCGGAACCGGCGGCGCCGAAGGCGATGCGGGCGAATTGCAGGCGGGCGGAGGCGTTTTTGGCGCTTTGGCGGATCAGCTTCATGGCGTCTTCGTCGGCGCCGCCTTCGTCGAGCAGCTCAAGCCCGTTGTTTATGGCGCCGACCGGCGAAATGATGTCGTGGCAGACCCGGCTGCACAGCAGCGCTGCCAGATCGGGTGCGGAAAGGGTGAAAAGCTCGGCCATCGGCAAAAATCCCTGCAAATTTCACAACACAATGACCGGGCGATCATGATCACGCCTGTCCACACGAATCACGCTCTCTCCCAAGCATTCTGAATACACAGCGCTTGTGCGTGCAGCAACAAATCCGAAATCATGATTGTCGAAAATGGCGTGTTCACGCAGCAGGGTGCTGCGCGGGCGATGTGAAAACAGCCTTCGAACCGCCATCTTCATGTGGGAGTTTAATGGTTGAAAAAGGATTACGGCATAGTTTGCCCCTAACAGTCATCCTTAACGGCCGCCAAAGAGCCGTACGGGTGCGAGGCGTCGGCGAAAGTGCTCCCTGACGGAGATTGGAAGCATGGTTTCCCGATTCTACGACCGGACTTTTTTCCGTGTCATCTCAATGACGATCGCGCTCATCGGCCTTGTCGCCTTTTCGGCATCGGCCGCGCGGGCGCAGGAATACACGGCGCAGGAGATCGTCGATTCCGGTCATAAATTCTTCGGCGCTACATCGGGCGGGCTCGCCACCGTCGTCGAGAAGATTTTCGCCACCTATGGCCTGCCGAACGGCTATCTGCTCGGCGAAGAAGGGTCCGGGGCGCTGATCGGTGGCCTGACCTATGGCGAAGGCACGCTCTACACCAAGAATGCCGGCGACCACAAAGTGTTCTGGCAAGGCCCGTCGCTCGGCTGGGATTTCGGCGGCGAGGGCTCGCGCGTCATGATGCTGGTCTACAATCTCGACGATGTTAGCAGCCTCTATAATCGTTTTGGCGGCGTCGCCGGCTCCGCCTATGTCGTCGCCGGCGTCGGCTTCAACGTGCTGAAGAACAACAATGTGCTGCTCGTGCCGATCCGTACCGGCGTCGGCGCTCGTCTCGGCGTCAATCTCGGCTACCTCAAGCTCACGCAGCGCGCGACCTGGAATCCGTTCTGACCTGCATGACCGGCCACGGCGATTGGAGCTGTGATGCCACGGTCTGAGCTTTGCCGCGGCATACTCTTGCCGTGGCGCCGGATTTCCGTCATGCGAAGATGGCAAAGTCGACCTTTGGCGGTTGCCATGCACAACGGATAGTCATCTTGGTCCAGTCGATCCTGTTCTTTGTCCTCGGCTTTCTCTGCGCGGGCTTTCTGGCGCTGATGATTGCTCCGGCCGTGTGGCGGCGGGCGGTGGCGCTGACGCGCAAGCGCGTCGAGGGCTCGATGCCGTTGACGCTGGCCGAGATTCAGGCGGACAAGGATCGCATTCGCGCCGAGTTCGCCGTTTCGGTGCGCCGGCTTGAAATGAACGTCAAATCATTGCGCGAGAAGGCCGCCGAGCAGCTGGTCGAGATCGGCCGCGACCGCGAAGCCCTGAAGGAATTGGCGGCCGAGCGACAGGACAAGAACCGGGTCGTCGCCGATCTTACAGCCAGGGGCGAGGAGCTTCGCAAGCGCGATGAGCAGCTGCAGCAGCTGTCGGAACGGCTTGCGGAGACCGAGCGCGCCCTCGAAAAGCGCGGGCTCGAACTGCGGAAACTGGAGCACATGTATGACGACGCCAGTTTTTCATCCAGCAGCCGGCAGATCGAGCTGGTGGCGCGCGAATCCGAGCTGCAGAAGTTGGCAAGCGACATTTCGCTGCTGCGCGGCCAGCGCAAGGAGGCGGACAGGCGCAGCCAGGAATTGGCAGCCGAAAGCAAGGTTTTGCGGGACGCGTTGAAGGCCGAGAAGAAAAGAACCGGCGACCTGGAAAAGAAGGTCGAACGCCTGCTCGCCTCGCTGGCCGATCGCGAGGACAGGCTGGAGCGCCGCGAGAAGGAACTGGTGCGCCTTCGCGAAAAGCCGAAAGGCGCTGAAAGGACGCCTGCGGTGGGTCTTGCCGGCGTGCCAGGCAGTCAGGTCAATGTGGCCGCCAACGGCGACATCGAAAAGACAACCGCCAAGCTCGATGCCGACCGCGAGCGGCTGGAGGCCAGGCTGACATCGCTGGCACGCGAGAACAGGCGGCTGAAGACAGATCTTGCTGCCGTCGAAACGTCGAAATCACAGGCCGGAGACTATACCGGCAGCGCCAGCGCCGCATTGCGCGAAGAGATGAACGATCTGGCGGCGCAAGTCGTGGCCTTGACGGCAAAGCTCGACGGGCCGGATTCGCCGATCGCCCGGGCGCTTGCCGCGCCTGAGGATACGCGGCCGGGGAGCGGCGGACGCAGCCTTGCCGATCGGGTGCGGGCGCTGCAGAAGGCCGCTTCGACCGACTGAGATTCCGCCACTTGGCCGCAAAATGCCCGACTCTCAAATTCCGGAAAAATGATGAAGTGCAATGGCTGACGCGGCGGCGACGTTCAGGCTGTCGAAGCCTTGCGCCATACCGATCCGCAGCGTCTGCAGGCGGGCAAGCAGGCTTTCTGGCAGGCCTTCGCCCTCGGTGCCGAGATAGAGCGCCAGCCGGCCTTTTCTCTTGGCATCGCGAATATCGATCTGCCCGCGCGGCGACAAGGCGAATTGGCTGAAGCCTTGCCGGTCGAGCATTGCGGTGCAGCCGGCGGTATCGGCAAAGCAGGCGAAGGGGACTTTCAAGGCCGCGCCCACCGAGACGCGGATTGCCTTGCGGTACAGCGGATCGCAGCAGGTCGGATCGAGAAGCACGGCATCCGCGCCAAAGGCGGCGGCATTGCGGAAGATCGATCCCATATTGTCATGATTGGCGATGCCGACCAGCACCACGATCAGCGCGCGGGCGGGCAGTGCGCCGAGCAAAGTTTCAGCGGAGACGGCCGCGCCCTTGCGGCCGATCGCCAATATGCCGCGATGCATGTGGAATCCGGCGATCCTGTCCATGACTTCGCCGGATGCGACATAGATCGGAAGCCCGGCAGGCGCCTTGCGCAGGACGTCATCGAGGCCGGCCAGCCGGTTCTCGAGCACCAGCACCGATTCCGCCTCGAAGCGACGGGCGGCAAGCAGCGTGTCGAGCACCACCTTGCCTTCGGCGACGAAACGGCCCTGCCGGCCGGCAAGATCGCGTTCCCGGATGTCGAGATAGGCGGCGACGCGGGGATCCTGCGGGTCGTCTATGCGGATCGGATTCATGGCTTCCTCGGCGGACCTGGCGTCGGCCGCGAATCGGGCTTCGGTTTCGGAAGGCACGATGCCGGATCCGAAGGAGTTCAGACCGTATCTCAGCGTCCAAATGGATGCACGCCGTTCTAACGGTCAAATCCAATCACTAGGCGCCGGGCGGAGACACCCTGCCTGGCCTCCTCGCGGCATGGAGATATTGATTCCCGCAGCACGGCTCTCCGGCCAAGCCGCTTCAATGCAGAATTTCGATGGGCGAAGGAACTACACAGGGCCATGCCGCGTCATAGAGGCGGGCTCCTGCTGCGGTCCTGGGAGGACATCGATGATCAGGCTCCTCCTCGTCTTTGCCGCGACGCTTGCCCTCGCATGCGGCGTAGCTCGCGCGGCCAAGCTCGATCCAGCCACCGTCAATCAGGCCCAATTCGCTATCGGCGAACCGAAGGGTGTCGATCCGATGCTGCTGAAGGCGCAGATCCTTCTGGATCGCGCCCGCTTCTCCCCGGGCCTCATCGACGGTCGCCTTTCCCAGAACTTCGCCAAAGCCGTCGCCGCGTTTCAGGCGGCAAACGGACTTCCGCCCGATGGCAAGCTCAGTCCACAAACCTGGAGCAAACTCATCGCAACCTCCGCCAAGCCGGTGCTGGTGACCTATGAGGTGACGCGCAAGGATGTGCGCGGACCTTTCACCAGGCGTATTCCGGCTCGCTTGGAGAGGATGGCCCGCTTGCGGCGGCTCGGCTATCGCAATGCGGTGGAGAGGTTGGCTGAGCGCTTCCACGTCAGCGAACAATTGCTGCGAATGCTCAATCCGGGCACCAGCCTCAGGAAACCAGGCAGGACGTTGGTGGTGCCTGATGTCAGCAGGGGCGACCCTCCCGCCGGCGTTGCCGTCGTCGAGGTCGACAAGGGCGCCCGCCTGGTGCGTGTGCTCGACCGTGCCGGCAAATGGCTGGCGGTCTACCCCGCCTCGATTGGGAGCGAGGAGAAGCCGGCGCCAAGCGGCATGGCGGAGGTCAGGCGCGTGGTGCACAACCCTACCTATCACTACGATCCGGACTTCGCTTTCAAGGGGGTCAAGACCAAGCGGCCCTTCACCATCGCTGCCGGGCCGAACAATCCCGTGGGATCGGTCTGGATCGATCTCTCCATCGAAAGCTACGGCATCCACGGCACGCCCGAACCAAGCAAGATCGGCACGACCTTTTCGCATGGCTGCATCCGGTTGACCAATTGGGATGCCGAAGACCTTGCCTCCATGGTGCAGCCGGGCACGAAGGTCGAGTTCAAGGACGAGATTGCGCAGGCCGCCGACGAGCGCGTTCAATAGCAAGGCTGACTTGGCAGCAAAGCGGACTTGGCAGCAAAGCGGACTTGGTAGCAAAGCGCATTTGGCGGGGGCATTCTCCGCCTCGGCCGCTCAGGTCCCGGCGCGACGCAGCCGGTGAGCCATCTGCGACAGTTCACCTTCGCCGAAAATGCCGTCCAGCATGTGCAGCAATTCGCGCACCGCCGCGGACTTGCAGGAATAATAGATCATTTGCCGGTCACGGCGGGTCTCGACAAGGTCGGAAGCCCTCAGCTTGGCCAGATGCTGTGACAGGGCGGATTGGCTGAGCGATACCTTCTCGGCTATGGCGCCGACCGACATCTCGCCCTCGGCCAGATAGCTCATGATCAACAAACGTTTTTCGTTGCCCATCAGCGTCAGAAACGCAGCCGCGGTTCCGGCGTTGGCGACTAGTTTGTTCGAGACCATAGATCCCCCATGCCTTCTTGCTCATCCGCCGCTATGGGGGCAATAGCGTCGGATTCCATAGACTTTCCCTATAGATGCACGCCAACGATTCAGCGTCACTCGCAAAGGTAGAACATTTCGCTCAAATCTCAAGGCTTGCTTTCCATGCAAGCCGATTAACCGTGCGGCTGTGATTAATTTGCCGATCGGGCAGCCTTTGCCATGTCGATCAGGACAGGCCTGAGGTCGCGCGCCGCTCTCAGCGGCTCGGGGAAGAAAACCCGACAGACATTGTCGCCCGATACGAGATCCATCCCGTCGGCGTCGAACCCGGTGACGATCCAGCCGTCACTCTCGGCCCCGCCGAAATGACTTGCGTAGAGGGCAATCGCATCGAGATGGTCGGCGTTCATGTGGTCGAGCGCCGATTGCTCCCCGGCGGCAAGCTCTTCGACGATCGCTCCCGTCGCGACCAGATCGGTGCGGTCGAGCAGATAGGCCTTGCCGAAGCCGCCGTTCAGGCTGGCGCGCTCCGGTTCGAGCCGGAAGATCGAAAAGTCGCCGAGCCCGGCATAGAGTTTTGCCTTGGGGTTGCGGTTGAGGTAGCGCCGCTCGGCGCGGGCGTGTTCGTTCGATCTGCGTTCGAGCCGCACGGCGCGGCAGACGAGCGTCAATCGCGGATGCGCCAGCGGATCGCCCTTGCCGGGTTCGCCGACGAGCAACGAGCAGCGCGGGTCGGCAAGGATGGCGCCGGTATGGGCGGACAGCATCGATACCAGGATCAATGGCGTGCCGTCGATGTCTGTGGCGACGCCGACCCGGCTGGCCAGCGGCGAACCGGTTCCTGGTTCGAGCACTGCCAACGCGCCGAAACGGGCGCTGCGGATCAGCGTCTTTGCCAGCCTGATCGCCTCGGTATCGGTCGCGCGGATCACGTCTTTCCTGGGTTCGTCCAAGGCATCACCGTCGCATTTATTTCGGCGCCATGCGGATGGCGCCGTCGAGGCGAATGGTCTCGCCGTTGAGCATCTGGTTCTCGATGATGTGCAAGGCAAGTGCCGCGTATTCCGAAGGCTCGCCCAAACGGGAAGGGAAGGGCACAGCGGCGCCGAGCGAATCCTGCACCTCCTGCGGCATGCCGGCCATCATCGGCGTCCTGAAGATGCCGGGTGCGATGGTGCAGACGCGAATGCCGGAGCGGGCGAGATCGCGCGCCACCGGCAGCGTCATGCCAACGACGCCGGCCTTGGACGCGGAATAGGCGGCCTGGCCGATCTGGCCGTCATAGGCTGCGACCGACGCGGTGTTGACGATGACGCCGCGCTCGCCGCCCTGCAGCGGCTCGAGCCTGGCGATCCGGTCGGCAACCAGGCGAATCATGTTGAAGGTGCCGACCAGATTGACCTCGATCACCTTGCGGTATTGATCGAGCGGATGCGGTCCGTCCTTGCCGATCGTCTTCATGCCGACAACGATGCCGGCGCAATTGACCAGGATGCGCGGTGCGCCGAGCGTCTCTGCCGCTTCCGCGACTGCGGCGGCACCGCTCGCGGCGTCGCTCACATCGCATCGGACGGCGATGCCGCCGATGTCAGCCGCCACCTTGGCCGCACGCTCGATACCGAGATCGAGGACGGCAACCCTGGCGCCGCCGGCGGCAAGAGCGCGCGCCGTCGCCTCGCCAAGGCCGGAGCCGCCACCGGTGACGATCGCAATCTGGCCGTTCGGGTTCATCTCGACGTCCTCCTCCGTGCCCAGACTATGACGCCAAGCCACCGTGCGACAGCACCGGCATGGTCATGCCATCGCGGCGATGTGCGCGGCAATCCTTGCCTGGTCGGCGTGGCAAACCTCGCCCGCCAGCCTCGCCACCGCGCCCGGCACGATCTCGTGCGCCAAAAGCCGGTCGGGGTCGACCGGACGCGGCATCGAGATCTGCCCCCGCGGCAGCCTTTTGAAGCCGAGCGGGCCATAATAGGGTTCGTCGCCGACCAGCATCACCGCCGGCGCGCCGGCCTTGGCGGCGGCTTCCAGCGCGATTGCCACTAGCTTGCGGCCAATGCCGAGATTTTTGAAGGCCGGCCGCACAGCGAGCGGCCCGAGCATCAGCGCGCGGCCGGCACCGGCGGCGATGCGCGTCATCCGTACCGAGGCGACGACGATTGCGCCATCGACGGCCACGAAGGACAAAGCGCGTTCGTGCGGGCCACCTTGGCGGATCTTGTAGGCGGCAAGCACGAAACGGCCCGGCCCGAAGGCCTCGTTATTGATGGCTTCGATTTCAGGATCGTGCGCCGGAGTTTCCGGCAGGTATTTCACGTCGGCCAGGTATTTCAAGTCGGCAAGGCTCATGGTCTTTGCGTTCCGGTATACGAGGAAAGGTTTGCTGCAAGCGGCAGCGTTCGCCAGTCAGCGCTTCATCAAGCGCGGGCGCTCTTTCGTCGTCGGTCGAACCGGATCATGGCAAAGTCGAACATGCGGATGTCCGCTAGCACCAATTTTCAGCCGCCGCAATCGGCCGGCGCAGCCGACCGCACTCGACGACGCAGCCGTTGACGATCTGTTCAGCATCGGGGATTTCCGCGGCGCCGCTTGGTGCCCTACATCGGGTAGGAACGCGAAAGGATATTGCATGGGATTGCTAGTCGAAGGCCAATGGCAGGACCGCAGGTACGATAGCGGGGAGAGCGGCGGCAAATTCGTGCGCGCGCAGTCGCAGTGGCGCGACTGGGTGACCCGCGACGGCGCGCCGGCCGAAGGGCGAAAACGCGGCTTCAAGGCCGAGCCCGGCCGCTACCACCTCTATGTCTCGCTCGCCTGCCCGTGGGCGCATCGGACGTTGATCTTTCGCGTGCTCAAAAAACTCGAGGACGTGATTTCCGTCTCGGTCGTCCATCATTTCATGGGCGCCGACGGCTGGACGTTCCTGGCCGAGGACGGCGCCACCGGCGACACGCTCTGCGGCCTCGATTTCCTGCACCAGATCTACACCAGGGCCGATCCCGGCTATTCGGGCCGGGTCACCGTTCCCGTGCTGTGGGACAAACGCGAGCAGACCATCGTTTCCAACGAATCCTCCGAGATCATCCGCATGCTCAATTCGGCCTTCGACGAATGGGGCGATGCCAAGCTCGATTTTTATCCGCAACCGTTGCGCGGCGAGATCGATGCGGTCAATGCGCTGGTCTATCCCGCGGTCAACAACGGCGTCTACCGTGCCGGCTTCGCCACCACGCAGGCAGCCTACGAGGAGGCGTTCGGCGAACTGTTCTCGGCGCTCGACATGCTGGAAAACCGTCTGTCGAGGCAGCGCTATCTCGTCGGCGGCCGCATCACCGAGGCGGACTGGCGGCTGTTCACGACTCTGGTCCGCTTCGACCCGGTCTATGTGGGCCATTTCAAGTGCAATCTGCGCCGCATCGCCGACTATCCGAACCTGTCGAATTACCTGCGCGATCTCTACCAGGTGCCGGGCGTCGCCGGCACGGTGAATTTGCACCACATCAAGTCGCATTATTACGGCAGCCACGAGACGATCAACCCGACGCGTATCGTGCCGGTCGGGCCGGAGCTGGACTATGGCGCGCTGCACGACCGCGCGCGATTCAGGAAGGCTGCGTGAGACCGGTGACCTAGCGGAAGGTTTCTGAGTCCATCTTTGCCCTTCTAACGAGTTCAGCTTTCAATATGGTATTTCCAAATCGATTGGAGTAGCCGAGCGACGTTGCAAGGAACGCAACGATGCCGCTGATCATGACGATCACGACCGACATCTGGGGCGGGATTGCGCGTAACAATCCCGACGGCAGAAGCACAGCCATTCCCAAAATCATTTCTATCAGGGTTGAGAATCCGACCATTTTCCAGAATTCAGTGCGAGTAAAAAGCTGAGCATGTCGCTTTATAAAAACGAAATATGTCACGAATGCCGCAACTAATTGTATTGTGAATTGGATGAATCTTCCAACTTTTGCTAACATGTATGGATCTATCGCAAGAACTATTGTCGAAATTAACGCTATCACGGAAAATGTGATCACATTAATTCCCGTGTAAAGTGATACATAGAGCGCGATTCTAAATCTATCGTTTTGGCTGTGTTGCATTTTTTCTCCTCATCGCTCAGCATTTATCTCTCTGAGAACAATGAATGCTGCCGGTCTATACCGACGCAGCCAAAGCTGTTGAAGAGATGATCTACCAGTAAGGCGATGCCGAATTCCCCCCAAAAACCTCGGCAATCCGCCGCAGCGTCGCCGGCGTCGTTCCCTGGGGCAAGCGGTCGAGCGGGAAGAAGCCGGCTTCGGCGATTTCGCGGTCGGGCAGCTTAGGGCTTGGCTGGTCGAACTCTTCGACCAGATAGAGGCCGACATGGTCGCGGCGGCTGGCGCGGCGGTTGAAATGCAGCGACTTCAGCACCGGCGGTCCGGTCAGCGCGATGTTGCCTTCCTCGAACAGTTCGCGCGTCAGCGCTTCGATCATCGTCTCGCCCAACTCGACGCCACCGCCGGGCAGGTGCCAGCCCGGGACATAGGTGTGGCGGATGAGGAAGACGGAATTGGAGCGGCGGTCGTGGATCAAGCCGCGCACGCCGAGCGTCATCGGCCGCCGCAGTACGAAATACAGGTGAAACAGCCTTGCCCTGAAGCCCGGCCAGCCGGTCTGGCGCAGGGCTTGCTCCGGATCCGGCGTCATCGTCCGCGAAACCGTGAGTGGAAAGCCGCGCGCGGCTCGCCTATGAAGAAAAGATGTTCAGGCTCGCGCATATTTCCGATGTCCATCTGGGGCCGCTTCCCGATGTAACCTATCGCGATCTCGCCTCCAAGCGCGTGGTCGGTTACGTCAATTGGCAGCGCAACCGCCGCCGCTACATGCACGATGCCGTCATCGACACGATCGTCGCCGACATGAAGGCCAGCGGGCCGGACCATCTCACCATCACCGGTGACCTGGTCAATCTGGCGCTCGACGGTGAGCTCGAGATGGCCAAGCACTGGCTGGAGACGCTGGGCTCGCCCAATGACGTGTCGGTCGTGCCGGGAAACCATGACGCCTATGTGCCGGGCGCCTTCGACAAGACCTGCCGGTCCTGGGCGGCGTGGATGACCGGCGACGGCGTCAATACGCCGGTCGACCGCAACACCTTTCCGTATCTGCGCGTGCGCGGCGATGTTGCGTTGATCGGCGTCTCCACGGCGCGCGCCACGGCTCCCTTCATGGCCAACGGCTTCTTTCTGGAAGGCCAGGCGGAAAGGCTGCGCGGCATCCTCGACGCCACGGGCAAGCAGGGCCTGTTCCGGGTGATCATGATCCACCACCCGCCGGTGCGCGGCGCCGTTTCGCAGAACAAGCGGCTGTTCGGCATCTCGCGCTTCCACAAGGTTCTTCACCGGCACGGCGCCGAGCTTGTGCTGCACGGCCATTCGCATGTGCCGTCGCTGTTCTTCATCGGCGCCCGCAAGATCAAAATTCCGGTGGTCGGGGTCGCCGCGGCGGGGCAGGCCCCCGGCAGTTCGCATGCGCCGGCGCAATACAATCTGCTCGACATCGACGGTGAAAAGGACAATTGGCGGATCAGGCTGACGCGCCGCGGCCTGACCGGGCCGGCATTGCCGCCCAGCGACCTGCAGACAATGGAGCTTGGCGTCGAGGCCGAGGCGTCGATGGCTAGAGCCATTCCAGGAAAAGTGTGAAACGGTTTTCCGTCCGGAATTGCGTCAAAACAAAGAGATAGTGCGGTTCAGCGTTTCCGTGAAACGCTGAACCGCTCTAGAAGCTGATTTTCATCGCGACGATGCGGTCCCAGAACAGCACAAGCGAAATCGCCAGGCCGACCAGGGCGCCTGCGGCGATCAGGCCGAGGCCCGAGAAGAACGCCGACCAGCCGTTGCTGCGCGCAGCGACATGCAGCGGCGGCTCAGCCTCCGCCACCAGGGCGCGTTTCAGGCCGGCGACGGCCTGCTCGATGCCGCCTTCCATCATCCTCTGGCGTTCGACGACGCGCTCGGCGACATAGCGCGTCACCTGGTCGGCAACGACCTTCATCTCGGTCGACTCGGCGAGCACGACGCGGCCGATGCGCGTGTCCTTGAGAAAGCGGTAGGTGCGGCGGTCGCGTCCCATGGCGACATGGCTGATCGCGTCGATCCACAGCCGTGGCTGCAGGCCGGACGAGACGGCGAAGTCGAAACTGTCCATATCGGTGGGTACGTCGCCGAAGACCGGCGCGAGTTCGGCGGCAAGCAGATCGAGCCGCATGCGATGCGCTTCGCGCATCTCGACGACGACGTCATCGCGGTCGGCGAAGGCGTTCTTGACGTCGCGAATGGCATCGGACAGTTTTCGCGACTGATCGATCTGGGTGATGTTCTCGCCTGCGTCCTTCATCGGCGTTGCCTCGCGGGGTTTGGTTAACACCGAATTAACACAGCCGCCGCCAAAATGCACTTGCGAGATCGATGAGCGGGCAAGGGTTCGCTGGAGCAGCACCAGCGCCGCCGCCGTGCCTGCGCGAAGACCGATCAGCTCGCCGCAGCGGCGAATCCCGGACGAAGCCGCCTGCTGCGGCGTCGCATATTGCGACGGACGGCCTCGACGACCAGGCCGGGCGCTTCCTCGACCAGCATATGGCCGGCTTCCAGCACGTGGTGCAGATGAAAATGCTTCGGCACGCCGTCCGCCTGGCTGACGGGCAGCACCGCGTCGTCGGTTCCCCAAACCACCATGACCGGCATGTTCAGCGTTTCCAGCCGTTCGCGCTGAATGACGCCTTGCCGATCATCCCTGGTCATGGCGGCTGCGAACTCGACAAGTGTCCGCGACTGGCCGGGACGCCGGCGCATCTCGTTGACGAGATCGACCCTATGCTGCAAGGGCCGGCTTTGCGGTCCCGACATGGCGGCAAGACAGGCGCGGATTTCATCCGTGCCGGCAGCGGCGGCGTAGCGACGCAGCAGCGGACCATTGATCTCAGGACCAAAACCGCCCGGCGACAGCAGCGTCAGCGAGGCCATCTTTTCAGGCTCGCTCAATGCCATCAGGGCGGCCACGGCGCCGCCCATCGAATGACCGACGAGATGAGCCCGCTTTATCCCGCGAGCGGAAAGATCGGCAAGGACGGCACTGGCTGCAATCCTGGCCGGACCGCCGCCCGGAAAATCGAGCGACAGCCCATGTCCCGGCAGATCATAGGCCAGGGTCCGCGCGCCGGGCGCCAGAGACTCGGCCACGTCGCGCCAGTCGTCGTGGCAGCCACCGAAACCATGCAGGAAGGCGATCGTTGTCGGGCCGGTGCCCCGTTCGGCAGCGTAAAGGGATGGGGTCATGCAAACTTTATGGCTTGGTGCCGGGATCAGTCAGGATGCCGGGGGCGGTCTTATGCGGATCAGTCTTTGCGGGAGGTCAGACTTATGCGGAGATCAGTCTTATGCGGGATCAGACCTATGTGGGATCAGATTGGCCGGTTCAAATTGTGTCTGAATTGCGCTTTGGCCGTCCGGATGGCCAGTAAAATCTTCGCGATCACCTGACGTCGTGCACGCGCCGGGAGACGTCAGCTGGCGCCGCCAAGGCCGGCGGCGCGCAGGGCTTCCACCAGCCGGTTGGTCAGATCGGCGGGATATCTTCGTTCGACGAAAGTTGCGCGCGGATCGGCTGCGAATTTCGGGAATTTGGCGGTCAGTTCCTGCAGCAGCCTGCTCGCCAGCTTCTCGCGGCCGGCAGCCTTGGCGCCGATCAGCCGCGCCGCCAGATAATGCGATTTCATTTCCGTCGTTCGCAAGCCGTCGCTGGCGAGCGTGGCCTTGTGAATGTCGCCCATCATGAACTCTCCGGCGAACAGCCCGTAATCCCACCATGTCGGATGGGCGCTGGCGATGTCCACCGCGTGAGCGATGATCGGGGTGCCCTCGCTGTACCTGCCGGCGAAAACCAGCCCGTAGCCATAGGCGGCGGCCATTGCGAGATCGTAGGGATTGAGCTCATAGGCCTTGCGCATCCAGCGGATCGATTCCGCGGAATCGCCCATGCGCGAATTGAGATAACCAAGGGCGCGGTGCGCGTAGGGGCTGGTCGGGCCCATCTGGATGGCGCGATGGGCAAACGTCATCGCTTTGTCGATCGTCGCGTCGGCGGGGTAGGGATAGTGGTCGGTGACCGCTTCGAGATGCAAGGAAGCGAGTTCCGAATAGACGAGCGACGACTTCGCCTCCCGGTTGGCAAGATCTTCGAGGCAGCGGTAAGCGGCTCCGTGCGTCTGGGCGTTCTGGTCGAGATAATATTTGCCGTTGAGCACCAGACACGCCGTCAGCCCGGTCTGGATGCCGCTCTGCTCGATGTAGTTGTAGATCGTGCCCGAGGCGGGAAGAGCCGAGCTCAAAATGCCGGAGATCTGGTCCTCGATGGCGGTGTTCGCGCTGTCGCCGGCGGTCAGGTTGCGTGAGAGCAGCACGCGGCCGGTCGCCACGCTTTGCAGCTCGAGCATGATGTCGCCGCTACGCGGCCCGGGCAGGACATCGAATACGAAGCTGGCGGCGTCGGTTACTGGATCGGGCGGGCTGTCGGCATCACGGCCGATGAAATTGATGGTATCGAAGCCGCTGAGGCCGGCGCGCAGCGATGCGGCGACACGGCGAGCCAGGTCGCTGTCGGCCTTGATGGCGATGTAGACCTGGGGGAGGTTTTCAACCGGAGGCGCTGCTATGCTGCCGGTCGCCACAGCGGTCTCGACCGCCGTGTCGCCGCCGGTCAGCAATACCACGCTGCCCTGGCGAAGGATCAGCACACCCAGCATGAGAATGACCAGCGCGATCGCCAGCCAGAAGAACTGCAAATGCCGCTGCAGCGAAGGTGCAGCAGGGGCGACGGCTGGAACGCTCAGCAATGCAGCCGGATGTGCCCGGTTGCGGGCATCTTCCGGCGAGCCGAGCGGGGCGGTCGCCGCCTCCTCTGTCGCCGGCTGCGGCTTGCTCTCTGCCTCAGCCTCTGCCGGCAAGCGAATGGCGTTGAGCTCGTAGGACGGAACATAGCCGCCGCGCGGAATGGCGATGCGGACCGGTTCGGCAACGCCCTCATTGGCGAAATACTGCTGCAGAAGCTCGCGCAGCCTGCCGGCCTGCACCCGCACCACCGCATCGGTCGACGGGTCGAAATCGCCGTCCTTGCCGAAAACGTCCATCGCTATGGAGAAGCCCTTGAGCCTATCGGCTTCGCCTGCCTGCTCGCGCTCGACGAGGTAGCGGAGCAGCTTGCGCGCGCGCTCGGATCGTCCGAACGTTTCGCTGGCAAGCAATCGCTCCAACGTTTCGCGCACTGCGGGGGCGGCAGGCGTGGTATGCTGCAAGTGTCGATCCCTTCGAATTCGGCACAGGTTGAGGTACAATCATATCGCGCTGGCGCCGCCATACAAGCATCTGCTTATGGTGCGATAGCGTACCCACCGGATAAAATTTCCGGTGGGCTGATGCGCGGGCCTGGCGGTCTCGGCTAGCCGCCCTTTCGGCCGACGATGCGGTTGGCCGCCGAAACCACGGCTTCGAGCGAGGCGGCGACGATGTTGGTGTTGATGCCGGCGCCGAACAGCTTGCCGCCCGGATGTTCCATCTCGACATAGGAAATGGCCGAGGCATTCGAGCCGCGCTGCATGGAATGCTCGGAATAATCCAGCACCGACATCGGCACCCCGACATGGCGCGACAGCGCATCGACGAAGCCGTCGATCGGGCCGGTGCCGGTGCCTGATATGGTCACCTCCTTGCCTTTGTCGAGGATCACCGCTTCGACCACGCGCCGGCCCTTGACCTCGGTGTCGGGATAGGTGTGGTGGTCGAGGAACTTCAGCCGCGCGCCGGGCTGGTCGACATAGGTGTCGAGAAAGCGCTCGTAGATGCGCCTGGCCGGCACCTCCTTGCCTTCGGCATCGGTGATCGCCTGGATGGCCTGGCTGAACTCGATCTGCAGGTTGCGCGGCAGGTTGAGGCCGTAATCCGCATGCAGCACATAGGCGATGCCGCCCTTGCCGGACTGCGAGTTGATGCGGATGATGGCTTCATAGCTGCGGCCGACATCGGCCGGGTCGATCGGCAGATAGGGCACCTCCCAGTGCGGCGTGTTGGCCTTGCGCAGCGCCTTCATGCCCTTGTTGATGGCGTCCTGGTGCGAGCCGGAAAAGGCGGTGTAGACGAGCTCGCCGACATAGGGATGGCGCTCGGGGATCTTCAGCTGGTTGGAGTATTCGTAGACGTCCTTCATGCGGTTGATGTCGGAGCAGTCGAGCCCGGGATCGACGCCTTGCGTGTACATGTTGAGCGCCAGCGTGACGATGTCGACATTGCCAGTGCGCTCGCCGTTGCCGAACAGGGTGCCTTCGACGCGGTCGGCGCCCGCCATCAGGCCGAGTTCGGTGGTGGCGATGCCGGTGCCGCGGTCATTGTGCGGATGCAGCGAGATCAACAGGTTCTCGCGTTCGTCGAGATTGCGGCACATCCATTCGATGCGGTCGGCATAGATGTTGGGCGTCGACATCTCGACCGTGGAGGGCAGGTTAATGATCAGCTTGTTCTCCGCCGTCGGCTTGACGATCTCGGTGACGGCGTTGCAGATCTCCAGCGCCACTTCGAGCTCGGTGCCGGTAAAGCTCTCCGGCGAATATTCGAAACGGTAGCCGCCGCCGGCTTTTGCCGCCATGTCGGTGATCATCTTGGCCGCATCGGTGGCGATGCGCTTGATGCCGGCGACGTCCTTCTCGAAGACGACGCGGCGCTGCAATTCGCTGGTCGAGTTATAGAAATGGACGATCGGGTTGGTGGCGCCCTTCAGCGCCTCGAAAGTGCGGGTGATCAGTTCCGGCCGGCACTGCACCAGCACCTGCAGCGAGACGTCGGCGGGCACGTTGCCCTGTTCGATGCACCAGCGGGCAAAATCGAAGTCGGTCTGCGAGGCCGACGGAAAGCCGATCTCGATCTCCTTGAAGCCCATGTCGAGCAGCAGGGCGAACATGCGCGCCTTGCGTTCCTGGCCCATCGGATCGATCAGCGCCTGGTTGCCGTCGCGCAGGTCGACCGAGCACCAGATCGGCGCCTTGTCGATCACTTTCGAGGGCCAGGTGCGATCGGCAAGACCGACGGTCGGATAGGGCTGGTACTTGCGGGCAGCATCCGGCATGCCCCTCGCGGGCCCGGCGGTTTCCTCTACATTCAGACGGATATCTTCTCGTGCGTTCATCGTCTTTTCTCCCGGCGGCTCGCGGATCCAGCTTCAGGCGGATTGGTGGCGAGCGGCGCCTTTACCAGAATTTCGTTCGCTTGATGTGACGTGCCAATTTGTGACTGGCCAAGGAGCGTGCGCGTGAGCGGCGAATTCGACCGCCGGGCGCTCCTTCAGCGAACCCGGCGATCGCCGATAAGGCCGAGAAGCAGCAGGGTGGAGGCAAGCGCGCGAACGGTCTGGCCGGCAATGCCGGTCTGACGGGACGCAAAAGAGGTGGCGCGCGGGCTCATGGCGGATTTCATACAGGAGCGGGCAAAGCGAGGCAAGTGGGAGCCTCGCTGTCGCAGAAGCTGCCGATCCAGCCTCAAGACTTGCGTTCCTCGCCGTCGCGAAACGGGGGAGAGGTGGCTGTCCACGGGTCTTGCCTTCGGCAAGCCCAAGGACAGGCTCCGCGGCCGGAGAGGGGGCCTTCGCAGGGCGCAGTCCCCTCTCCGTCTCGGCTTCGCCGAGCCACCTATCCCCATTTCGTGGGGCGAGGAACCCAAGCTGCAATGAAGGCGCGGCGCCGACATGAAGCGATTTTTCCTGATTACAGCAACTTTGTTCTTGCTTTGTGCCGGCAGCTATGCTACTAATTTGGGTATGGTGCTGACTGGCGCCGAGGATCCGCTGTCGAGGCGGGTTTTTTATTTTGCGGTTTTGGCGTCACCTTTCGCGGGCCCAGCCGCTCACCTGATCCAGTTGCTCTTCCCCGAGCCCGGCAAATGCGCCAGAGTCGATTGTCGGCGGGGGTGCGATGGCTCGCCGCCGGGAGGGATCGTCCATGAACTTCGTGTTCTTCTCGCCGCATTTTCCAGCCAATGGCGCCGATTTCTGCGACCGGCTGAAGAAGGCCGGCGCCACTGTGCTCGGCATGGGCGACGCCCCGTTCGATGCGCTGGACGGCAAATTGAAGGCAGCCCTTTCGGAATATTACCGCATCGACGACATGGAGGAGTACGATCCGGTGTTCCGGGCGATCGGCCATTTCATCCACAAATGGGGCCGCGTCGACCGGTTCGAATCGCTCAACGAGCATTGGCTGGAGCTGGAAGCCAATATCCGCACCGACTTCAACATCTTCGGCACCAAGCTCGACTTCGTCAAGAATTTGAAACGCAAGAGCCGCATGCGGGCGTTCTTCCGCAAGAGCGGCGTCGAAACCATCCCGCAACGCAAATGCTCCGACCGCGCCGGCGCCATGACCTTCATCCGCCGTGTCGGCTATCCCGTGGTGGTGAAGCCGGATTCGGGCTCTGGCGCCTCGAACACTTTCAAAATCTCCAACGCCGGCGAACTCGACAGCTTCTTCAGGGACAAGCCGGAAGGCGTCAGCTTCGTCATGGAGCAATTCATCGAAGGGCTGGTGGTGACCTATGACGGGCTGATCAACCGCGACGGCGAGGTGGTGCTGGCCGCCAGCCACCGCTACGACCAGAGCGTCATGGAGGTGGTCAACCGCGACCGCCATATGAGCTATGTCTGTTTTCCCGAGATCAGCCGGGCGGTCGAGGAGGCCGGTAGGAAAATCCTCAAGGCGTTCGACGTGCGCGAGCGCTTCTTCCACATCGAGCTGTTCGAAACCAGGGACGACAGGGTCATCGCGCTGGAGGTCAACATGCGGCCGCCTGGCGCCTGGATGACCGATGCCATCAATTACACCTTCGATATCGATGTTTATGCCGCATGGGCCGACATGGTGGTCAAGGACGCCGCCGGCGGCCCTTACAGGGGCAAGTATTTCACCGCCTATGCCAGCCGCAAGCGGCACCTCAACTATGTGCACAGCCACGCCGACGTGCTGGCCGCCCATGGCGGCATGATCGTCCATCATCACGCCATCGAGGAGGTTTTCAGCCGCGCCATGGGAAACTACGCCTATCAGCTGCGCTCCACCGACCCGAAGGCGCTGCGCCGGGCGGTCGACTACATCCATGCGGAAAAGGCGTGAGGCGATGGACGTTTCCTACCACAAGGGTTTTGGCCGCAACCTCGGCCGCGACATGGAATACAAGCGCTACGGCCATGCCGGCCGACCCGTGGTTGTGTTCCCGACTTCGCAAGGGCGGTTCTACCAGTTCGAGGATTCCGGCGCGGTCTCGGCTCTCGCCGAGTTCGTCGACACCGGTCGCATCCAGTTGTTCACGCTGGACGGCATCGATGCGGAATCCTTCTTCGACCGCCATGCCGAGCCGGCCCATCGCATCGCCCGGCATGAAGCGTATTTCCGCTATGTGCGCGAAGAGGCGCTGCCGGAACTCCTGTCTGTCGCAGCCGAGGCCAATGGCGGGCGTACGCTGAAGCCGCTATTTTGCGGCTGCTCGATGGGCGGCTACCATTCGTCGAATTTCGTCTTCCGCTTTCCGGAACTGGCCAGCGGCGTCATCGCGCTGTCGGGGGTTTACTCGACCCACGATTTCTTCGGCAATGCGCTCGACGGACAGATTTTCTTCAACTCGCCGCTCGACTACCTGCCGGGTATCGTCGATCCGGGGCTGCTTGTCAGGCTGAAGGCGCTGCGGCTGATCTTCTGCTGCGGGCAGGGTGCCTGGGAGGAACGGATGCTGGCCGATACGCAGGCGCTGGAACAGATCCTGCGTGACAAGTCGATTCCGGCCTGGGTCGATTATTGGGGCGGCGATGTCGCCCATGACTGGCCGTGGTGGCACAAGCAACTGGTCTATTTCTTCGCCCGCTGGCTGGACGACGATCTGATGCACCGGCTGGATTAGATTACCGTAGACTCACAAGCGCAGCCACAGTCGCCTTGAGAAGATGTCGTTCAGCACGCGGCGATCATCCACACGCGGCACGCCTGGCGGGTTGTTGGGCAGGAGCGGCTCGATCACGCCACTCGAAGTCGGGCAGGTCGTATCGGCTCATGCCGACGCTGAATCGGCTCGGACGCCACAAGAGAAGCCTCGAATGGCAATCCGCGCAAATTTGCGCTACGAGGCAGGTGCCAGCGTGACGGAATTGGTAAACGTATCACCACAGTGATCCTGAGCCTCTTGGTTCAGGTGCGGGTTCGATCCCTGCCGCTGGCGACGCCCCGCTTTACGAGTTTACGACCTATTGCATGTCGATATCTAGGTGATGCGGCCTGCAAATGGACTTCCCTTCAGCCTGATTTAAAAACATGACTATACTTATCATCTTTCAGTGGAAACGCCGGGCCGGCTGTGGCATTCCGGCGTGGCGAGGACGCCGTATGGCGATCTCGAATTCAACGGCATCGAAAGGCTGAGCGATGGAGCAATTGAGTGCGCAAACCCGGATCAGCGGTGCCGCTATCCGGTCGGTGATGGACAGGCTGCGCGCCGAGCATGGCGAATCCGAGATCGATACCGGCCTTGCCGATCATTGGGAATTTCGCACGCATTACGGCTCGTTGAAGGCGACGCTCGGTGACGACAACGTGCTGATCCGCGTCGCGGCCGAGGATGAAACCTGCCTGTCCTACATGAAGATGGCGGTCGCCGGCCATTTTTCGCAACATCTCGGCACGACCAGGGGCATCGCCTGGCAGGGCGACGGCAGCGATGCCGGTCCGCCGGTGTTCTTCCGCGAGATCACGGTGCTGTCCTCGACGCGGATTTCTCCGCATATGCAGCGCGTCCGCTTCGCCAGCAACGAACTCGGCCGCTTTGGCCGTGGCGGCCTGCATGTGCGGCTGCTGCTGCCGCCGCGCGGCAGGCCACCGGTGTGGCCGTCGATGGGCGCCGACGGCCTGATGGTCTGGCCGTCGGGCGAGGACGCGCTCGTCGTGCGGGTCTACACGATCCGGGCACTGGACGCCGCAAGCGGCTGGCTGGATGTCGATTTCGTCCTCCACCCCGGTATGGATACGCCGGCGGCCGCTTTCGCCGAAAAGGCAGTTGCCGGCGAGATCATCGGCATGATCGGACCGGGCGGAGGTGGCGTGCCCGAGGCGCAAAACCTGCTGCTGCTCGGCGACGACACCGCGCTTCCGGCGATCGGCAGGATCCTGGAGCAGCTTTCGCCGTCAACCCGCGCCGAAGCGTTCATCGAGGTCGATGGTCCCGACGATCGGATGCCGCTGGCCGCGGGTGAGGCCGTTGCCGTCACCTGGCTCTATCGGCATGGGCGCGAGGCCGGCACGGCCAGCCTGTTGCCGACGGTGCTGCGGCAGCGGAACCGCACCGCGCTTGCCGACAATCTCTATGTCTGGGCCGGATGCGAGTTCGGCGATTTCCGCGAGATCCGCAGGATCGTCCGCAAGGAATGGGGTGTGCCGCGCGACCGGCATCTGGTCATCGCCTACTGGCGCCGCGGGGCGCAAGCGGCGGACGGTGGCGAAGAATAGTGCGCGACGATGCTCCGCGGTCAGCGGCGGTCGGATACGAAGGCGATCGCCGGGGCCGCCAGCAGCGCGACCAGGCCGGCGCCTGCGAAGAACGCGCCATAGCCGAAATACTGCGCGGCGTAGCCGGCCGCGATCCCGCCGGCCATGCTCATCAGTGCGTCCATGCACTGGAACAGCGTGAAGTCGACGCCAGCCTGTCTTGGATCTGACCAGCGCATGAACTGCGCGTAAAGCGCGACGAAACCGAGAGCCATGAAGCCGGACGAGCTGAGCACCGCGATGGCCATCAAAGCGGTGGTCGAGAAGCCGCCGAGAAAATCGAAGACCGAAAAGAAGAACAGCGATCCGGCCTGCAGGAAAAGCGCCAGGACGAGCACGTTGCGCGGGCCGAACCATTTGACGAGAGCGCCGCCGGCGAGTGCGGCAGCCAAGCCGACGAACATGCTGCCGACGCCGTTGACAAGTCCGACCATCGAGAGGTCGAGCCCGGCGTCGATCAGGAATGGTCCGAGCATGGCGAGTGCCGCCTTCTGGGCCAGGACATAGGTGGCCGACGCTGCCAGGCCGCGCCGAATTTCGGGACGCTTCAACGCGTCGAGGAGGCTGGGAACATGCTCGCGCGTCTCCTCGCGCGCGCGGCCGGCCGCGCCGAGCAGGAAGGGGAGGCCGAGCGGCAGGAGCAGCAAGGCCATCGCCCAAACGGCGATGCGCCAGCCATAAGCGTCGACCAGAAGCAGAAACAGGCCGGCGCCGATGGCCGAGCCGAGATAGGCGCCGCCGACCTGCGCGGCATTGCCCCAACCGTGGTTTTCCCTGGCCAGGCTCTGCACGGCGAAACCATCGCAGGCAATGTCGACCGTCGAGGCGGCGAAGGCGACGATGGTCAGGCAGGCCAGGACCGGCCACCAGGCTTCCGGGCCGAGCGCGCCGACGGCCCACAGCCCGGCGATGGACGCAAGTCCACCGGCGGCGACGATCGTGCCGGTGCGGTTCTTGCCGACCGGCGGCAGCCGATAGCGCTCGACGGCCGGCGCCCATAGAAACTTGAGCGCCCATGGCAGCGCGATCAGCGAAACCAGGCCGATCCGGTCGAGCGGCAGGCCCTGGTCGCGCATCACCGCCGGCAGCCCCGCCCAGGTGATGCCGCCGATCACACTCTGCGCGACGTAGAGCCCGCCGATCGCCAGGAGGATCGCGACAGGCATCGATGCCCGGCTGGAAACGGCGATCGACATCAGAAGCGGTAGCGCAGGCTAGCGAACAGCGAGCGGCCCTCGTCGCGGTAGCAATAGCCGGCCGAGCAGATGGATTTTTGAGTGCCGAACAGGTTCTTGGCGTTGACCTGCAGCTTCACGCCCTCGAGTTTGGGATTGCGGTAGCCGAAATCGTAGGAGAGCGAGGCGTCGACGAAGGCGCGCGCATCGTTCTTGAAGGTGTTGGTGTCGTCGCCATAGCTCGAGCCGGCAACGCGAACGCCGCTGCCCAGCCCGAGCCCCTGCAGCGTCCCGTCCTCGAACTGGTACTGCCCCCAGAGCGACAGGATGTGATTTGGCGTCGCCGACAGTTCCTTGCCTGCGGTTCCCGTGGCGCCGCGTTCGATTTTCACGCGCAGATAGGTGTAAGAGGCGAGTATGCTGAGGCCGTTGTCGAGCGAGGCGCTGGCTTCCAGTTCGACGCCGCGCGAGTTCAGGTCGAGCTGGCGCTGCTTGTTGATGCCGGTCGAGGCGTCGAAGACGACGCCATCCTTCTGGTCGATGTCGAACAGAGCGGCGCTGACGGCGGCGTTATAGTCGGCAAATTCGTATTTGACGCCGATTTCCTTCTGCGTCGCAATGGTCGGACGGGCGACGCGACCGACAGGGCTGCTGACATCGTCATAGACGAAGCCGATATTGGGCGAGAACGACGTCGAATAGTTGACATAGGGCGTGATGCCCCATTCGGTCTGGTAGGACAGGCCGAGCCGGCCGGAAAGGGCACTGTCGTCCTGCTTGGACTTGGTGAAGTCGGCGGCGGTCGAGGTGGTGTCGGCCCAGTCGTAGCGACCGCTGGCGAACAGGGTGAAATCGTTCCACTCCATCTGGTCATGCAGATAGGCGCCGAGCTGGTTCATCTCCTGCCCGCCAGAGTAAGGAACCGGAGCGGCCTTGATGTCACCGACGGAGACATAGGAGATACCGCTGCCGGCGTCATAGTTCGACCAGGCGTAGTCGATGCCGGCTACCGCCGTGTGCCTGACCTGGCCGGTATCGAATTCGAACTGCGCCATGTTGTCGACGACGAAGTTCTTCATGGTCTCGGTGTAGTGGCCCCAATAGCGTTTCAGATCCACGCCGTCCGGGTAATGACCGCTATATTCGATGTCGCTGTCGACGGCGCCGTAGCGAAGGTTCTGCCGGACCGTCAGCACGTCGCTGAAACGGTGCTCGAACTCGTAACCGATACGGCCCTGGGTCTGGTCGAAGTCGTTCCAGACGGGATCGCCCTCGTAGAGGTTCGTCAGAGCGCCGCCCGAATTGTAGAAGGCAGCGGTGCCGCCGGTGACGGATTTCGAATATTCGCCGAGGATGGTCAGCTTGGTGTCCTCGTCCGGCTTGAAGGTGACGGCCGGCGCCAGATAGATCTTGTCGTCGGGATAACCGGGCAGGTCGGTGTCGCTGGTGCGGCCGAGGCTGGTGAAGCGGTAGAGGATGCTGCCGTCGTCGTTCACCGGGCCGGAAGCGTCGAGTGCGGCCTGGAAGCGATTGTGCTCGCCGAGCAGCATTTCGACCTCGCGGAACTGTTCTTCCTTGGGGCGCTTGGTGACCAGATTGACGATGCCGCCCGGACCGCTGATGCCGTAAAGCGAGGAGGCCGGCCCCTTCAGGATGGTGACGCCTTCGATGCCGTAGGGCTCGGTCTTGAACCAGGCCGAGGGGCCGTTGTACTGGCGCAGCCCGTCGCGGAACATGCCGTTGTAAAAGGCCTGGAAGCCGCGCAGGAAGAAGGCATCGTAGCGGGTGTCGAAGCCGAAGCTGTTCGGATTGGCGCTTGCGACATAGCCGAGCGATTCGTTCAGCGTGCGTGGCTTCTGGTCCTCGATCTGCTTTTGCGTCACAACCGAAACGGCTTGCGGAATCTTGACCATCGGCGTGTCGGTCTTGGTGCCGATGCGGTCCTTCTTGGCGACGTAGCCGTCCTGCACGAGGATCTCGTCGCTCTCGGCATCGACCTCGATCTTGTTGAGAACGGTGACGCCGCCCTGGTCCTGGGCGTGAGCCGGCCCGGACAGGCCGAGCAGGGCCATGCTGCCCGGCAGTGATATCCCCAGGAGCCATGTCATCGTCCGTTTCCGCATCAACTCGTCTCCACTCTTCCGTACATTGACGGAAGGGGCTCTCAAATCTGAGTATTTGAGTCAAGTTATTTTTTGAGCTCGTGCGGGTGCTGGCCCGATACGGTCGGCGACAGCAAAGTGTGACCGGTTTCAGGAAAACCAGCTGCCAATCAGGGAGAGGCAAGCTGCTATGGTTTGAGGCTTCTCGCCACCAGCCGCGCCACGCTTGGGCCGACCAGAAGCACGATCAGGAAGCGTGCCGATTGCAGCGCCATGACGAAGGAGATGTCGACATGCTGCGCGGCGGCGGCGATGATGGCGACGCTGTCCATGCCGCCGGGGCTGGTTGCCAGATAGGCGGTCAGCGGATCGATGCCGAGCAGGCGGCTGATCAGGAAGGCGAGGCCGCCGCAAAAGACGATCAGGGCAATGATCGAGCCGACGATCTGCGGCAGCGCGCGGGCCGCGTGGCGCAAAATGGCCCTGGTGAAATTCAGGCCGATGCTCCAGCCGATCATCGTATAGCTCAAGGCAAGCAGCCAGGGTGGCAACTGCATGGTCACGCCGAGCCCGAGATGGATCACGGTGCCGAAAATGAAGGTGCCGAGGAAAAACGGCGACGGCAGCCGGAAAAGCTTTCCGGCGAGGCCGCCGACCAGCGCCACGCCGAATGTTGCGGCCAAGCCTTGCGGGTCGACCGGCGGGAACCAGACGATGGCCGGCACCTCGATGCCTGAGGTGTCGACCCAAAGCTTGGCCACTAGGGCTGCCGTCATCGAGACGCAGATGACGCGCAGATAAAGCATGAAGGCGACGAGGCGCTGGTCGGCGCCGAAGGCACCGGCCATCAGCACCATGGCGGTAGCGGCGCCCGGCGACGAGCCCCAGACCGCGGTGGTGCCGGGCAGGATGCGCCAGCGGCTGATCAGCCAGCCGAGCAGGCTGGATGCCGCGACCGTCGCCATCACGACGCCAAGGAACAGCGGCCATTCCTTGTAGAAGACGGGAAAGATATCGGCCGAGATGGAACTGGCGACGAGGCAGCCGACGACCGCCTGGGCTGAGCCGAACAGAACCCGCGGCACGCGCACCGTGGCGCCGTTGGTGCCGGCAGCGATGGCCGCCAGCATCGGTCCGATCAAGAGCGCGGCGGGCAGGGCGGCGAGTTCCAGCGCGCCGGCAAACAGCACCGAGACCACCACCATGACCGGCCACTGCCAGGCCCTGTGGATCCGCGCCAGATGCTCGATGGCCGGCGGGTTCGGGGAAGAATCCATAGATGGGCTCTTAGACCGGTGGCGAAAAAATGCGAACCCTTTTTGCGCGGAAAAGGGCTTGGGTGGTAATGGCACCAACCATCCGCAGCGATCCTTCGCGCCCCCCTCTGTCCTGCCGGACATCTCCCCCTCTAGTGGGGAGATTGGATGTCACGTCGGCCTTCGCCAATCTCCAAAAAAGAGCGCTGTCGGCGAAGCTGCCAATCTCCCCACTTGAGGGGGAGATGGCCGGCAGGCCAGAGGGGGGCGCTGTCCCATAGGCCTCTCCCTCTATCCCGCCTTCACCGCCGGCAACCCGAACCCGCCAACAGGATGCGTCTCCACCTGGAACTCGAAGCCGGCGATGATCGGCCGTGCCTTGGCGATTGCCGCCTGGACTTCGGGCAGCTGCAGCGAAGCCTTGTGGCTTTCGGCGTCGGTCCACACTTCGGTCACCCAGATCGCGTCGGCATCGGCCGGGTCGGTGGCGATGATGTAGTTCAGGCAGCCGGGCATGGCGCCGGTGCTGGCGAGCAGGATATCCATCATTGCGTCACGCTGGCCGCGCATCGCCCGCATCTTGCCGATCAGTCCGTACATTCGCTTTGCTCCGTTGAGATGACGCAACCAGGAGTATGCAGTTCGCCGTCTACGGCATCAACTGCCCGCCATTCACCTCGATCACCTGGCCGGTGATGTAGCCGCTCAACAGATCGGAGGAGAGGAACAGATAGGCGCCAACGCAGTCCTCGGCGGTGCCGGCGCGGCCCTGCGGGATGGTGGCGATCATGCCCTTCATCTGGTCGTCGGTCGAGTAGCGCTCGTGGAAAGGTGTCGCGATCGTGCCGGGCGCCACCGCGTTGACGCGGATGTTGAAACCGATCAGCTCCTTGGCCATGCCGCGCGTGACGTTGGAGACGAAGGCCTTGGCCGAGCCGTACAGGCCGGCGCCGCCGCCGGCGCCGTTGCGCGCGGCGATCGAGGAGGTGTTGACGATGAAGCCACCCTGCCGCTTCAGCCATGGGATTGCCTTGCGCGAAGCTGTCAGCACGGAACGCGCGTTGAGGTCCATCACCGCGTCGTAATGCGCCTCGGTCTGCTCGGCATAGGCCACGCGGCCGAGCATGCCGCCGGCATTGTTGACGAGGCCGTCGAGCCGGCCGAAATGTTGCGCACTGTCCTCGACGACGCGCTCGACATCGGCGGGAATCGAGAAATCGCCCTGGGCGAGGAACACGTCGCCGCCGCCGTTGCGAATGGTCGCGGCCAGGTTTTCGGCAGCCGCGCGGCTCGAATTGTAATGCAGTGCGACGCGGCATTTCTGCGCGGCGTAGGCGAGTGCGAGCGCCGCGCCGATGCCGGTCGAGGCGCCGGTGACCAGGACCGCCTTTCCGGCAAGGTCGGGGATGACGAGAGAGGGGCTGACAAGGGTGGTGGTGGCTGGCACGTCTATTCCTCCGGGGACTCTGCCTGCTCTTCGTAGGCCCTCGCAGTCCTCGCGTTCAAGTCCGTAAAAGTTTAGGGCGGTTCACCGTTTCACGGAAACGGCGAACCGCTCCCTCTTTGTCTTGACGCAATTCCGGACGGCAAACCGTTTCACACTTTTCCTGGAATTGCCCTATGGCCTGAGATAGGCGTAGCCCTGGCGTTGCAATTCGGCGAGCTTGACGACGCCGCCCCTGTCGGCTGCATGGAAGCCGTCGAGCAGGTCGGCCAGGCCGATATCCATGCCGTGCATGGTGTTGGCGCAAGCGTGCGGGCTGAGCCCATCCTGGACAAGGCCGGCGAACCGCCCGGAAATGGCGGCCGATATACCCTTCGACTTGAAGGCGGCAAGTGCCGGGCCGTGCACGACAAGCGCGATGTCGACTTTGCCGTCGGTGCCTTCGAAGTGGTTCTTGATGTTGCCGAGCACGAAATTGACCTTGTCGAGATCGCTGAGGTGATAGGCGACCTTTTGCCTTTCCTCTTCGACGGCCTTGACTTCAATGGCTGCCGCCTTGGTGGGGCGCAGCCCGAAAAGCCCGGCGGCTCCGGCAAGACCGACGCGGAAAATATCGCGGCGTCGCATGGCTTCATCTCCCATTTGGCCGGCGCGCGCAATTTGCGTGGCCTCGGCCTCGATCCTAACATAAATTGAAGCCACGTCTTGTCGGGGCAGGGGGAGCCAGCATGATATCAAGGACCGTGATGGGCGCCGGAGTTGGGGTTGCCTTGCTCGCCGCCGTCGCCGGCTCTGCTTTCGCCGACGACACGCTCAAACTCACCGAGCTCAGCCCCGACGGCAAGGACGCCTGCTTCGGCCGCGTCTATGACGCCGCGCATCTCAAGTCGCATCCGCAGCAGAAGGTGACGCGCATCTTCTTCTATTACGGCCGCGATCCGGTCAGCCGGCCAAACGAGGAGCCAAGCGCCGGCATCGATTCCTCCTACAATGGCTTCATGGCGACGACGGTGCGCGGCGCCGAGGCGCCTGAATGGCTTGGCGGCTGGTGCAGTCATGAGTCGGAGGACGGCAAGACCGGCCCGATCCGGTGCGGTATGGACTGCGACCGCACCATGGCTTCGCTGAAGGTCGACGACAAAGGCCGGCTGATCGTCTCGGACGTGCAGCCCGACCTCTATCTCGACGCCGGATCGGAAGACGAGCTCGGCAAGGCGGAGTACGAAAGGCAGGCGCTGGGCAAGGACGACAACGGCTTCAGGCTCGATCCGATGCCGGCCGCCACCTGCAAGGCGGAGTTCGCGCGCATCGACCCGATCGATCCGGCACTTGGCCCGCCATTGCGCGAGCGGCTGAAGCCGGACCAGGCCTTCTGCTACGGACGCGACTACGACGCCGAGCATCTCGGCTCGCATCCCGGCCAACTGACCCAGTCGATCAGGGTGTTCCGCGGACCGGTCGAGCTGGCGTCTTTCGCCAAGGAGGGCGATCCGGCCAATTGGCCAAGCGGCGCCGATATCGCCGTTTCGGTTACCACGCGGCAGAAATCGGCCAAGGTCACGCAGGTCTATAATTGTCAGGGCGAGGGCGACCAGTGGCGCTGCGCGGCGAGCGCGAAGACGGGTGCTGCGTCCTGTGACATCGCGCAAAGGGAGGTCTTCCTTCGCCGCGGCGCCAACGGCACGATGATGCTGGCCAACCCGAACAGCGGCCTGCCGATCATCGATCTGTGCTCGAAAGCGGCGGAAGGTGACACCAGCTCCGACGACAAGGTCTACCGGCTGGAGCCGATGCCGCAGGCTGCCTGCGGGCTGTAGCAGTTCAGAGACGCGATGCCGGCGGGACAGAGGGGGGTGCTGTCCCGCCGACCTCAAGGTTTTTGGATGGCGGCGTCCCGCTATCGCTTCACGCGAACGGCACGGCCGTCGTGCCCTTGGGCAGTTTCGCCTCGTCGTCGGGCTCGACATGGATGATGACCCGCACGGAAGGGATTTCGGCCTGCAGCGCGTCTTCGATGCGGTCGCAGATGACGTGGCTGGCGCCGACAGACATGTCGGCGTCGACGACCAGGTGGAACTCGATGAAGGTGGCGCGGCCGGCGATGCGCGTCTTCAGGTCGTGGACCTCGAGCGCGCCCTTGCAATTGGCCGAGATGATGTCGCGTATGCGGATATGTTCCTGGGTGTCGACGGCGCGGTCCATCAGCCCGTTCATCGAGGAGCCGATGACGTGCCAGCCCTGCCACAGGATGTTCAGCGCCACGATCACGGCAAGAGCCGGATCGAGAACCTGCCAGCCGGTCAGCACGGCGCCGACCAGGCCGATGAACACACCGACCGAGGTCGCCACGTCGGTCATGATGTGCCTGCCGTCGGCAACGAGAGCCGGCGATTTTTCGCTTCGGCCGGTGCGGATCAGCGTCAAGGCCCAGACAGCGTTGATGACCGTTGCGACGCCATTGACGGCAAGGCCGGTCCATGGCTGTTCCAGCAGGGCGGGATGCTGCCAGGACCACCAGACCTCATTGAGGATCAGCAAGGCGGCAAGCACGATCAGCACGCCTTCGAGGACGGCCGAGAAATACTCGGCCTTGTGGTGGCCGAACGGATGGTCCTGGTCGGCTGGCTTGTAGCTGACCTGGATCGCCCAATAGGCGGCGGCAGAGGCAATGACGTTGACGATCGATTCCAGCGCGTCCGAATAAAGCGCGACCGAACCGGTGACGTACCAGGCCACCAGCTTCAGGCCGAGCACGACGCAGGCGACGACGATCGACCAGAAGGCGAGGCTGGCGACCTTCTGCCTGGCGGCGGCTTTGATTTCCGCCGCGGTCACTGGGGAAAAGATCCCAACACTGAGCCCTCGAATTAAGCGGCCTTTTCCTTGGCCTTGCGCGGCAGGTGCGCGACGATGTTCTCGATGATGCGCATGCCGGCATTGTGGCCGAGCGTCATGATCGACTCCGGGTGGAACTGCACTGCGGCGATCGGCTCCTTGCGGTGCTCGAAGGCCATGATGATGCCGTCCTCGGTCTCGGCGGTGACGACAAAACCATCGGGCAGCCGCACCGGATCTGCAAAGATCGAATGATAGCGGCCGACCGTCACCTCCTTGGGCAGGCCGGAGAAGATGATGCCCGGCTTCGACACGCGGATGCGCGACGGCTTGCCATGCATCGGGATGTGCAGTTGGCGCAGCTCGCCGCCATAGGCCTCGGCCAGCGCCTGCAGCCCGAGGCAGACGCCGAAGATCGGCAGGTCGCGCGCACGGGCCCGCTTGATGGTGGCGGCGCAGTCGAAGTCCTTCGGCGTGCCGGGGCCGGGCGAGAGCACGACCAGGTTTGGCTTCAGCCGGTCGAAGATCTCATCCGGCACTGGTGTGCGCACCGTCGAGACATTGGCGCCGGTCTGGCGGAAATAGTTGGCGAGCGTATGGACGAAACTGTCCTCGTGGTCGACCAGCAGGATGTTGACGCCGTCGCCGACACGCGCGGTGCTGCGTTCGGTGCTGGCGGCATTGCCTGATTTGGCGTCGCGGATGGCGGAGAGCATGGCGGATGCCTTCAGTTCGGTTTCGGCTTCTTCTTCCTCGGGAATGCTGTCGAAGAGCAGCGTGGCGCCGGCGCGCACCTCGGCGATGCCGTCCTTGATGCGAATGGTGCGAAGCGTCAGGCCGGTGTTCATGTCACCGTTGAAATTGACCATGCCGATCGCCCCGCCATACCAGGCGCGCGGGCTCTTCTCGTTCTGCTCGATGAAGCGCATGGCCCATAATTTCGGCGCGCCGGTGACGGTGACCGCCCAGGCATGCGACAGAAAGGCGTCGAAGGCGTCCATGCCTTCGCGCAGCCGCCCCTCGATGTGGTCGACGGTGTGGATCAGGCGGGAGTACATTTCGATCTGGCGGCGGCCGATGACGCGCACCGAGCCCGGCTCACAGACCCTCGACTTGTCGTTGCGGTCGACGTCCGAGCACATGGTGAGTTCGGATTCGTCCTTCTTCGAATTGAGCAGCTTCAGGATCTGCTCGCTGTCGGAGATGGCGTCGTCACCGCGCTTGATGGTACCGGAGATCGGGCAGGTCTCGACGCGGCGGCCGTTGACGCGCACGAACATTTCCGGCGAGGCGCCGATCAGATATTCGCCCTCGCCGAGATTGATGAAGAAGGAATAGGGCGAAGGGTTGATGCTCTTCAGCTTGCGGGAAATCTCGGAGGGCTGGGTTTCGCAGCGTTCGTAGAACATCTGCCCCGGCACCACTTCGAACAGGTCGCCGCGCTCGAAGCTCTTCATCGCCTTGCGCACCAGCTTGGCATATTCGCCGGGCTCGTGGTCGCCGCGCGGCGGGATGCGGTCGGCGGTCCTGAACGGCTCGACGATTTCGTCGCGCGGCAGGCCTTCGGTCGAGAAGCCATCGCCGGAATAGTCGTAGCGGTCGGTCCAGGCCTTGGTCGAATAGTGGTCGACGACGAGGATCTCGTCGGGCAGGAACAGCACGAGATCGCGCTGGCTTGGCTTGCGCTCGAGCTTGTAGTCGACCGGATCGAACTGGAAGGCGAGGTCGTAGCCGAAGGCGCCATAGAGGCCGAGATTGGCGTCTTCCTCGGTCTTGAACAAAGCCGTGATGGCGCGCAGCACGGTGAAGACGGAGGGAACGCGGCTGCGTTCCTCTTCAGTGAAGATACGATCGGGCTTGGCGACCTCGAGGCGGATGAGTTTGTTGGACGTCTCGGCGATCGTGACATCGTCAAGGCCGGCAAGCACCGCGCCGATCACCGGCAAAAGCACGTCGCCGCGGCGGTTCAGCGCCTCGATGCGCATGGCGCGGCCGCGTGCCGAGATCACCACCGGCGGATCGATGATGGCGGTGTCCCAGCGCGTATAGCGGCCGGGATATTCGTAATTCGAGGAAAACACGGCGCCGCGGCGCGAATTCAGGCCATCGACATAGCCGTCGATCGCCCCCTCGTAAGGCCGGTCATGGCGCTGGCGGGTAATCGCCACGCCACCCGCCGTGACGAAGCGCTCGGCGCCATTCTCCAGAATTTTCGTCGTCATTGCCGTCTCCATCAGCGTCTTTGGGGCAACGGACCCGGGAATGGCTTGAAAAAACAAATGGCCGCCCGGACATTCCGCTGCGGCCACCCTCGATTGTCACGCGAACGCGTTCGAACAGGCCGCTGTCAGCGAGCCCACCACCAAACGGTCTTGATCGAACGCATATTCATGGCGAAATCCATAGCCGCGAAAAGCGGTATGCGCAACAGGTTTGAAAGTCTGTGGGGTGGCTGCCGCTTTCGCAACCCATGGCACATGGCCAAGACCGGCCGTCCTGCCTAGACTCTGCATCAAACAGCAGGAAGACGGGAAAACATCAAATGACCCAGCAGTTCGACCGCGCACGGACGTTCCATTCTCTCCATGTCAAGGGAAACCCGATTGTCCTCTACAATGCCTGGGACCCAGGCTCCGCCAAGATCATCGAGAAAGCAGGGGCCAAGGCCATCGCCACCGGAAGCTGGCCGGTCGCGGCCGCTTTCGGATTCGCCGATGGCGAGAAAATCCCGTTGGAACTGGCGCTCGAAAACATCAAACGCATCGTTGCGGCGGTGGATGTGCCGGTAACCATGGACCTCGAGGGGGGTTACGGGGTCGCTCCGGAGGTTGTCGCCCGCAGCGTGACGCTCGCCGTGCAGGCTGGAGCCGTCGGCTTTAATTTCGAGGATCAGATCGTCGGCGGCAGTGGGCTGCACGACATCGCCATACAGGTGAGGCGGATCGAAGCGGCTGCAGCGGCGGTGAAGACGTCGGGTATTCCGGCCTTCATTAACACCCGAACCGACATTTTCCTGAAGACTAAACCGAATGCGCACGACAAGGCTCTTCTCGATCAGGCGATCGAGCGGGCGCACGCCTACGAAAGGGCCGGAGCGCATGGCTTCTTTGCGCCGGGGCTTGCCGATGAAGGCCTGATCGAGGCGCTCTGCGAGGCAACGGCATTGCCGGTCAACATCATTGCCCTGGCGCATGTGCCGCCGCGCCAGAGGCTTGCCGAACTCGGCGTCGCCCGCGTGAGCCATGGTCCGGTGCCGTACCGGCAGATGGCCGAATGGCTGGAGGCCAAGGCGCGACAGGCGATTTCGGGATAACCTGGCGGGGTGCGTCAGTCCTCCAGCGTTCCCGACCTTGCATCGGCGCTCGTCCCGTCGCCGACCAGCTTCACGAGGTCTTCGCCGGCGCGGATGATGCGGCGGGAACGCCGCGTCAGGATGAGGCCCGCCTGCGGCGCCAACACTTCCGTGCGGCCGTCGGGCTCGCCGGGCGCGTGGACGATGGTGGCAAGGCGCGCACCCTTGGTGACGCGGTCGCCCGGCTTCACGTCGTACAGGATCGCGCCCGAGCGGGGCGCCGGCATCATCTCGATGTTTTCGAGCGGCGCGACGAGCCCAACGAAGCTGCCAGGCGCGGGCAGCGCCTGATCCTGGATGACGTCGCGCGCCACCAGCAGCCGGTAGAGCCCTTCGGCATCGGCGCCGGCGAGGGCGCCGTCGACATCGAGTATGCCGCGATATTCGACCGTGGTGGCGACGCGCCGGTCGAGGCACGCGACGTCGGCGGGAACGTTCTGATACGGCATGATCGAGGCGCCTTCGAAGGTGCCGTCGGGGTCTTCGTCCCACAGCATCACCGCGTCGACGCCCATGGCCGCTGCACAATCCGCCATGGCCGGCCACAGGCTGGTGTGGACGTAAAGATAGGCGAGGCCCTCATCGTCGCAATGCAGGTCGAGCACGATGTCGTGGCCAATGGAGAGCTGCAGCAGCCGCGTTTTCAGCCGCTGGTCGACCGTGCCGTGCGCCGGCAGCAGCGTGAGGTCGGGCGCGGCGAGCCGCGGAAAGCCGCGATTGAAATTGGTGCGCGTGCCCAGATGAAAGCGGCCCTGATGGTCGCCGTAAAGATATTGCGCGCGGCCGATCGGATTAGCCCAGGGCACGATGGTCATATTGCCGGTGATGCGGCCTTCGGCTTCCGCCTTGCTGAGCATCGGCATCAGCGTGTCGATGGCGACGACGCCCGGCAATTCGCCGGCATGAAGTGCCGCCTGCAGATAGGCGGAAGGCGCCGTCTTGTCCGTTCCGGCGAAGCGGAAGACGGGGAATTCGTAGGAAACGCCTTCGCTGTCGCCGGCGACGCGTTCGATGGACTTCTGCATGGGATGGCTCCGGGAGAAGAGGCGGAACACATGCCCTTTTGCCGCTGGGCTGTCGATTGGTCCAGTCGCTGCCGCTATGGGCGCACGATTCTACCCGGCCGTCACACCAGCGGCTTGAGTTCCTGGGCGATGGTCGGCAGAAGCTCCGAGACGTTCGGGTGGATGTGCACGGCGCGCGCCAGCGTGCTGACCGGCGCCTTGGCATACATCAGGTCGAGCACGCAGTGCACCGCCTCGTCGCCGCCCGGGCCGAGCACCGAACAGCCGAGGATCTCCTTGGTGTCGGCATCGACCAGGATCTTCATGAAGCCTTGCGTCTCACCTTTTTCGACGGCACGGCTGACGCGGGTCATTGGCCGCTGGCCGACCAAGGCGCGGCGGCCGGATTTCCTTACCGCGGCTTCGGTCATGCCGCAGCGGCCGAGCGGTGGGTCGATATAGAGCGCATAGGCCTCGATGCGGTCGCTGACCTTGCGCGGATCGTTGTCGAGCAGGTTGGCGGCGACGATCTCGTAATCGTTGTACGAGGTGTGGGTGAAGGCGCCCTTGCCGTTGCAGTCGCCCATCGCCCAGATGCCGGGCACGCTGGTGCGCAACTGGTCGTCGACGACGATGAAGCCGCGTTTGTCGACCTCGACGCCGGCTTTGTCGAGGCCGAGATCGTCGGTGTTTGGCGTGCGGCCGAGCGCCAGCAGCACATGCGAGCCGACCGCAGCCGCCTTGCCTGGCGAGAAGGTCACGGCGATTTCGTTGCCTCGCCTGGCGAAGCGGATGTCGTCGGCGCCGAGATGGACGGCAATGGCTTCGTTTTCGAGGATCGACAAAATGGCGTCCGAGACATCCTCGTCCTCGCGACCGATCAGGCGCGGGCTTTTTTCGATGACCGTGACTTCGGAACCGAAGCGGCGGAACATCTGCGCGAATTCGAGCGAGACATAGCTGCCGCCGACAACGATGAGATGGCGCGGCAGCACGTCGAGATCCATCATCGAGGAATTGGTCAGGTAAGAAATGCCGTCGATGCCAGGCAGGTCGGGCACCGAGGCGCGCCCGCCGGTGTTGAGGAATATCTTTTCGGCGCTCAGCAGATCGTCGCCGACGCGCACCGTGTTGGCGCTTACGAAGCGCGCATGGCCGCGATAGAGCGTGCATTTGTCCATGCCGGCAATCCAGTCTTCGAGATTGCCGCGGGCGCCGTTGGAGACCTTGTCCTTGCGCGCCTTGATCGCCTTGTAGTTTACGCCGACGGGACCGGACAGCGTCACCCCGTAATCCGCGGCCGAGCGGGCGAGATGCGCGGCATAGGCGCTTGCCACCATCGTTTTGGTCGGCGTGCAGCCGGTGTTGACGCAAGTGCCGCCGACCAGCTTTCGCTCGATCAGCGCCACGCTCATGCCGGCCGCATTCAGCCGGCCGGCGAGCGGTGGGCCGGCCTGCCCGGCACCGACGATGATGGCGTCGAATGTCTTTGCCGTCATGCCGCCGCCGCCGCGATCAGAAGCCCGCCGACGATCGCCACCGCGTCCTCGATGAAGGCGGCCGGCGGGTCCTTGCCGAAGGCGGCGGCCAGGCGTTTACGCGCCTCGGCGCCGCCCAGCGTGCCGATCACCGCGCCGATGGCGCCGGCGATCAGGCCGCCGATGGTGGCGCCGCCGGTGGCGCCGATCACCGCGCCGGTGAAAGCGCCCAAGACGATACGCGTGCCGAATTGCTGCGGCACCTTGCGGCTCGGCGCCGAGGGCAGCTGGTCGGTGACCAGTTCGGCGATGGCCAGGATGGTGAAGATGCCGACGGCGATCCAGTGGCCCATGAAGCTGGCCCAGGTGTCCGCGACCGGCAACCAGCCAAGCCAGGCGCCCCAGGCGACGGCGGCGGGCGCGGTCATCGCGCGAAGCCCGGCAACGATGCCAATCAGGAGTGCAAAAATGTACAGCATGATTGATCCCCTCGATGGCCGGCTTGGGACAGGTCCGAGAGAGCAAGCTACCATAGGTCCGGTATTTGACCAGAGGTGGTGTCGCCGCCGGCGCTTCCGCATTTGCAGCACTTGTGCTTTGGCAAAGATTGAGACTGGAGTTGCGGCCATGGCCGAAAGCGAACGCATGAAAATGGCGGCGGGCGAGTGGTATTGCTGCCTCGATCCGGAACTGGAGGCGTTGCGCATCACGGCGCGAGACGCGGTGTTCGAGCACAACAGCCTGCCGCCCCGGCAGCGTCGCGACATCGGGCCTGGATTGCGGACGCTGCTCGGCGCTGCGGGCGAGGGCGCCCGGATCGAGGCGCAGTTCCACTGCGCTTATGGCTTCAACATCTTTCTCGGCGACCGCGTTTTTCTCAATGCCGGCTGCATCATTCTCGACACGGCGCCAGTGCGCATCGGTAAGGGAACGCTGCTCGGCCCGAATGTGCAGATCTATTGCGCCGAGCACCACAAGGAGGCTGCCGGGCGACGGGCAGGGCTGGAGATCGCCAAGCCGGTCGAGATCGGCGACAATGCCTGGATCGGCGGCAGTGCCGTCATCCTCGGCGGAGTCAGGATCGGCGATGGCGCCATCGTCGGCGCCGGTGCTGTGGTGACGCGCGACGTCGCGGCGAACACCACGGTGGTCGGCAATCCGGCACGGGTAATCAGCAACAACTGAGCACCGTGCTTCTGTTGCCGGTCACGTCCTCGTTCTGATGGACATGGGGGCGGCTATGTCACTTGGCTGGAGGTGGATGCAACCGTGTGTCGAGGGCAAACGCCTCCTGGGTCTTCATGGCGTATGCCCCTCTGGCGAGGCTCGCGTCGAAGATCAGGTTCCAGCTATGCTGCGATACGGCGCTCGGAATCACAACGAACCGGTGCCGTTGCAGAAGATCGTCGCCAAACGCCTGTTGCCAGGAGCTCGGAATGCCCGGGCGCAACCACTTGGGGTTGGGCACGGCGGCGGGGTCGACGATATGCACATCCGCGACATCGCTGACGATTGCTGCCGTCATGACATGCGCAATCGTGTCGAGCGCCCTGAAGCCCTTATGGACCGCAACCTCGAGGATCGCAGTCGACGGATCGATCGAGCAGTAGACGGCGCGCACGCCCTTGCTGTTCCAGCGTCCGCCCACCCTGTATGCGCCCTCGCCACTATCCCATGTAGGCGCAAACGCGGCTTGATCGAGGCGCCATCCGATGAGGTCGGAGCCACCAAGCGCCGCCGGCAGCGGCGTCATGCATAAACGCCATATTCAAGCCGTTCCAGATAGTCTTCTACAAGCTCGATCCCCGCCGGCGTCGCCAGAAGGTCGATTGGACGACGCTGGTCGAGCCCAATCGCCGGGCGCTCCAGCCATTGCTCTGCCTCCGCCTGCGAACCGAACACGTCGGTAGCTTTCGACAGGATCTCCGCGAACTTCCAGGTTCGTCCGCTCTGGTCCTGACTGAGAGGCTTGGACGGAGCATCCTTGCGGCGCTGGTAGGTGCGCAGGCTCATGCCGACGGCCTTCTCCAGCGAATCGGTCTTCTGGATGAAGACGAGTTGCCCGATAAGATGGTCCAGCGCTGAAGCCGGCAGGCCGTGCAGAAGCAACTCGTGGGCATCCAAAGCGCTGCTGAGGCGCCTTGCCAGAATGCGGCTGCCGCCTAGCAATTTCGCCACCTTCTGAAGTTCATTGTTTTTTGCTGCTGGCGCAGCCTTTTCCAATGCCATCGCCACGGCGAGCCCTCTTCGCGTCATCTGTCGCTTTAATATATGACAGATGACGCAGAGCCTTTCAACCACGACAGGATCGAGAGCAGGGCAATCGCTTCGAGAGAAAAGATAGCCTACTCGGGCCAGATGGCAGTCCAACGTCGGCACTGAAGCGATTGCCCTGGAATCGAGCGCGAGCCGAATTTCACCTCGGCATGTGCGCCACGCGCTCCTCCTGAGCACTCTTCGAGAATTCGCGCCGGTACTGCGCCGGCGAGGTTCTGAGGCGCGCTGCGAAATGCTGGCGCAGCGAGGTAGCGCTGCCGAAGCCGGCCTCGAAGGCAACCGTGTCCATCGATTTTTCCGTTGCTTCCAGCAGCCGTTGCGCCAGCTGGACGCGCTGGTCGGTCAGCCAGTCGCCGAAACTGGTGCCGATCGTTTTCTGGAAACGGCGCGTGAACGTCCGGCGGGTGAGGCCGGCGTGACCGGCAACGCTGTCCAGACTGTGCGGCTCACCCAGGGTTTTGCGCACCGCTTCGAGAGCTTGGGTGAAGCGGTCCGCATTGCCGGTCCTGGCGATGGGACGTTCGATGAATTGCGCCTGCCCGCCCTGCCTGTGCGGAGAAAGCACAATCTGCCGGGCAAGGCGAAGTGCCGCCTCCGCGCCGTAACGAGCCCGTACGACGTGCAGGCAGCAGTCGAGCCCGGCGGCGACGCCGGCGGATGTCACGACATCGCCATTGTCGATGTAGAGCACTTCCGGTTCGACGAGAATGTCGGGATAGAGTTCCTGCAGCTGATCCGCGTAGGCCCAGTGCGTCGCCGCTCGCCGCCCCGAAAGCAGTCCGGTCGCCGCAACAGCGAACGTTCCCAAGCACAGTCCGACGATCAGCGCGCCGCGCTCGTGCGCGCCAAGCAACGCGTCGATCAATGCCGCTGGAGGCGAGCTCCCGAGATCTTTCCAGCTTGGCACGATGACGATGTCGGCGTCATCGAGCGCGGAAAGCCCGTGCGGGACGCTGATGGTCAGCCCGGCATCGGTGCGGATCGGCCCGTCCTCAATCGCGCAGACCCGGAAGTCGAAGCGCGGCAGGCCGAGCTCCGTGCGATCCGCGCCGAACACGAGACACGGCACGGAGAGATGAAACGGGCTGATGCCATCGAAGGCGATGGCGGCAACGGCAGGATCGGTCATGGGAGCTCCAGCAACGGGTGAGGCGATTGTCCCAATTCTTTCGAATAATGTCAATCGGGACACTTTTTGCAATCCGGTGCCGAGCTTATCGTCCACCCATCAATGTCCAACGGGAAAGGAAAACCCCATGTCGCAACCAGCCAAAGGCAAAGCTCCACGCCGCGCCCTCATCGTCATCGATGTTCAAAACGACTATGACGGCGGCAACCTCGCCATCCAGCATCCGCCCTTCCGCGACAGCGTCGTCAATGTGGCGCGTGCGATGGATGCGGCCACCGAGGCAGGCGTCAAGGTGGTGGTCATCAAACAGTTGGCGCCGGAAACCTCACCGGTCTTCGCCAAGGGCAGCCATGGCGCCGAGTTGCACCCGGAAATCGCCAGGCGAAACCGCGACCATTACATCGAAAAGAACTTGCCCAGCGCCTTCACCGGCACGGACCTCGAGGAGTGGCTGCGCGCCAACTCTATCGATACGATCACAGTCATCGGCTACATGACGCATAATTGCGACCTGTCGACGGTCATCCACGCCGTGCATATGGGTTTTGAGGTCGAGTTCCTGTCGGACGCAACGGGGTCGTTGCCGTACGCCAACAGCGCCGGCTACGCTTCGGGGGAGGAAATCCATCGCGTCGTGACGATCGTATTGCAGTCGCGCTTCGCGGCCGTTCTCAAAACCGCCGAGTGGATCGATTGCCTGAAGACCGGCGTGGTTCCCCAGCACGACACACCCTATGCCTCCAACCAGCGCGCGCTGGCGCGAAGCGCGGCGTAGGAGACTGTTGCGAACAGGCAGAAGGACGCCGCAGCGTTGCGGCGCCCTTTGCCGTTCAAGCGTTGATTATCCCTAAAACAGGCCTTCGATCTGGCCCATTTCGTTCAGGAAAATCTTTTCCGAGGATGGCGCTTTGGGCAGGCCGGGCATGGTCATCACCTCGCCGCAGATGATGACGACGAAGCCGGCGCCGGCAGACAGCCTGACCTCGCGCACCGGCACGGTGTGGCCGGTTGGCGCGCCGCGCAGATTCGGATCGGTGGAGAAGGAATATTGCGTCTTGGCCATGCAGACCGGCAAATGACCGTAGCCGGCGTGCTCCCAGGCGTGGAGCTGGTCGCGCACCGATTTGTCGGCGATCGCTTCGGAACCGCGATAGATGCGCTGGACGATGGTGTTGATCTTCTCGAACAGCGGCATGGCGTCGGGATAGAGCGGGGCGAATTGCGACGCGCCGGATTCGGCCAACGCCACGACTCTTTTGGCCAGTTCCTCGATGCCGGCCGATCCCTGGGCCCAGTGCTTGCACAGGATCGCCTCTTCGCCCATCGAGGTGACGTAGTCCTTCATCGCCTGGATCTCGGCCTCGGTATCGGAGTAGAAATGGTTGATGGCGACCACTGCCGGCACACCGAACTGGCGGATGTTCTCGATGTGGCGGCCGAGATTCGCACATCCCTTCTTGACCGCCTCGACGTTCTCCTTGCCGAGGTCCTCCTTCTTGACGCCGCCATTCATCTTCAAGGCGCGAACCGTGGCGACGATGACCGCCGCGGCGGGCCTCAGGCCGGCCTTGCGGCATTTGATGTCGAAGAACTTTTCGGCACCGAGATCGGCGCCGAAACCGGCTTCGGTGACGACGTAGTCGGCAAGCTTCAGCGCCGTCGTCGTGGCAACGACGGAGTTGCAGCCATGCGCGATGTTGGCGAAGGGGCCGCCATGCACGAAAGCCGGGTTGTTCTCCAGCGTCTGCACGAGATTGGGCTGCATGGCGTCCTTCAAGAGTACGGCCATCGCACCGTCGGCCTTGAGGTCGCGGGCATAGACGGCCGACTTGTCGCGACGATAGGCGACGATGATGTCGCCGAGGCGCTTTTCCAGGTCCTTCAGGTCGGTCGACAGGCACAGGATGGCCATGACTTCCGAGGCGACTGTGATGTCGAAACCGGCCTCGCGCGGGAAACCGTTGGCGACGCCGCCGAGCGAACAGATGATCTCGCGCAGCGACCGGTCGTTCATGTCCATGACGCGGCGCCAGACGACGCGGCGGGTATCGATGCCGAGCTCGTTGCCCCAGTAGATGTGGTTGTCGATCAGCGCCGACAGCAAGTTATGGGCGGTGGTGATGGCGTGGAAATCGCCGGTGAAGTGGAGGTTCATGTCCTCCATCGGCACGACCTGCGCGTAGCCACCGCCGGCGGCACCGCCCTTGACGCCGAAATTCGGTCCGAGCGAAGCCTCACGGATGCAGACGATGGCCTTCTTGCCGAGGCGGTTGAGGCCATCGCCCAAGCCCACCGTCGTCGTCGTCTTGCCTTCGCCGGCCGGTGTCGGGTTGATGGCGGTGACGAGGATCAGCTTGCCATCCTTGTTGCCCTTCACCGACTTGATGAACTCGGCCGAGATCTTCGCCTTGTCGTGGCCGTAGGGCAGAAGATGTTCGCTCGGAATGCCGATCTTCTGGCCGATCTCCTGGATCTGCTTCTTCCTGGCGCCGCGCGCGATCTCGATGTCGGACTTCACTTCGGCCATGGACGACTTCCCTCTGAATTGGACGGATTTGACTAGTGTGGTCGCAAGAATAGCCCGGCATTGCAGGCGCGGGCATGTTCTACCCCTGTCGCTGCCGCGGCGTCAACTTTCATGCAACTATGTTTCCTACGAAGAAAATGCCTCTGCGGCCGGCTGCCCTGCTACAGGTTCTTTTCGCGCCGGTTGCCGCGCCGTATAGAAGCCAGAGCAGGCGCGGTTCCGCCGTCTCAAAACAGCCGCGTAATACGCGAAAAGCGACAGAAGCAACGGCGCAAATTCACCAGCGCCGGCTGTGCGGGACGATCCGCTACTGCGTCAGGACGTTGCTGATCTCGACCATGTTCGAGCGCACCCTGAGTATGTAAAAGCCCATAGTCGTCAGATGTGTCGGCAACAGCCAGCCGTCCTCGCGGCCATTGGCGATGATGAAGGGCTGGATGCGCAGTGCCGAGACGAACTGCGCGTCCATCGTATCCCACAGGTTCTGCAGGTGCTTTTCCTTGATGACGTCCTCGAAGTCGGCCTGTGCGCCCTTCATCAGCCCGTAATAGGCATAGAGCTGGCCATAGGCGAACCAGAAGCGGTCGTCGGCGCGAGTGTCGAACCAGCCATTATTGTGGTTTTCGGCACGCTCCTTGAGGATCGCCGAGGTCGAACCGATGTCGGACGAGATGCGGTCGATATACTGCTTGAGATTGTCGGCGCGGGCATCGAACGTCGCCTGGCAGGCTGCGAGGCGGGCGTTGAAGGAACGCAGCTTGCGCACCGCGTCGCGATAGTAGCTCGGCGTCGGCGTCTTGGGGCCGAACGGGTTCAAGCCGAAATACCAGGTTTCCTCGTCGAACTGCAGATTGCCGCGGGCATCCTGCAGGTCGGCGTCGATCTGCGAGGTGGTGCGGACGCGGCCGAGATTATCGGCAAGCTCGGTCGCCGTGCGCCGCACCGCCTGGTTGATGCCGCGCTGGAACGAAGCCTTGTTGTCCATGAACGGCGTGTGATCCCAGTCGATGCCGAACAGGCCGAGCTTGTAAAGGATCATCGACGACACCCAGGCATTCTGGTTGACGTTGAAGTCGGTCAGGTCGGCCGCAACCTGGGCAATGGCTGAATTTCCGCAGGTCTTGGCCGTGTCGGTGCCGGCGCCGGCGGAAACCTGTTCACCGGCGGAGCTGTTGCGTTTTTCGAACGTGTATTTGTCGACGTAATTCGGGTCGAAATTGTTCCACCACTGGGTGGCGTAGAAGAAGTTGACATAGAGACCGATCAGCACGAGCACAGCCAGGCCGAGCACCGCCTTCAGGATCCAGCCGCGTTGCGTGTACCAGCGCCCCGCCCACAGGAACGGCCACAGGATCGCGCCGATGAGCAGGCCGATGCCGCGGCCAATCCACTGGAAAATCCGGGTGAAGAAACTCACGATCGGATCAAGCATGGCGATGTCACCCCTCAGTCAGTCAAGCCGTAGAGGCGTGTGCGAAACGCCACCTTGTCCTTCAGATATGTGGTTTTCAGAACGTCCACAACATGCGATCGCCAGGCGTCGCTGAAGCCCTCATAGTCCCTGTAGAAGCCCGGCTTGTTGAAGACATAACGCGAAACGAAGTCCTGCGGCACGAAGTCCGAGATCAGCTGGTTGGTCAGCCAGGCGTCGGGATGGTCCGGCTTGGCGCGGATGACCAGGAAGCGCTGCTGCGGGAACACGTCCTCGATCTTGAGATGGCCGAGCTGGGCGATCTCGCGCTTGGCGGCGTTGAGGAAGGGAAAATTGCCGTCCCTGGTGATCAGATCGGTATGGCCGTGGATCCAGGTCTGCAGCCAGACCTTGTCGACGTCGGTCAGATTGCGGTCGGGATCGGCGTCGCGGATCAGCGCGCGCACCACCATTTCGGCGCGATGCTCGAGATAACCGGAGGTTTCGATCCATGAGGCGCGCGGCAGCTCGATGCGGCCGGTCGAGGCGAGGAACTTGAACACCTTGTCGGCATCGTGGATCGAAAGGTAACTCACCTGCCACGGCCGCGAGCGGCGGAAACCGGGCGCTGCCGGGTCGCTGATCACCGTCGTCACGTCGGGATCGACGAACACATAGAGCCCGCCGAAATGGCTGGTCCAATAGGCATTGTGACGGAAGATCACCTGGTCCGGCACCAGCGCATTCTCGCGGATGTCGCCGCAGACCTTCGCCAGCTCGACCATGTGGGCCAGCATGGCGTTGTCGCGCCAGGCATCCGGCTCCTGCTTCAGCCGGTCGACCAGCTTGCCGAGCTCGGCGGCCTTGCCGAGCACATCCTCGGCCGACAGCACCTTGAACTCGACCTGGTTGATCGACAGCAGGTCCTCGATGTCGTCGACCTTGGGGACCGAATCCTCGATCTCGCCGTAGATGACGTCCTTGATCGTCAGCGCATCGATGGCGCGCTGGTTCTTGGACATGAACTCGTACATCAGCAGCGAGGTGTTGGAGAACGCCGTGTGCACCACCGGCAGGTCGATCTGCGACGGCGTCAGGATGATGAAGCGGCGGTTGACCTCGTTCGGATCGAGGTAGCTGTAGTCGCCGCATTCCTCGGCGACCTGCGGCGAGAAGCCAGTGCGGTCGATCTCGAAGCTTTTCAACTTGGTCGGCTTCAAGCCGAACGCGACCATCGCCTTGTTGTAGCGCTGGATCAGGTGCGGCTCGTCGATCATCAGCAGCCGGCCGTAGATCAGCTCGTTGTCGCGCAACAGATCGGGTTTCTTGGCGGGGCTCATGTGCGCGATACCAATGGATCTTGCGCTGGAGGATCGAGCTCCAGCGGTGACGCCCCCCTCTCCCCGTTCTTCACGGGGAGAGGGTAAGGGTGAGGGGCGGCGCGAACGGTCAAGGACATGTCTCTCCATACCCTTTGGCGGTGACAAATCGAAGATCATGCGTTTCGATATGGCGTTCGAGGCGTCCTTCGATCGCAGCCAATATTGTCTCAAGGACTGCTTCCCGGTCCTTCAATACGTCGACGTTCCAAAAGCGCAGCATGGACCAGCCATTCGAGCCGATGAAGCGATCCCGGATTCGATCATATTGGCTGCCGACATGCTGACTGCCATCGACTTCGACGACGAGCTGGCAGTCTCTGCAGGCCAAATCGGCGAAGTAAGAGCCTATCGGCAACTGCCGTACGAATTTATGGCCGTTCAGTCTGCAGTCGCGCAACTCCATCCAGAGCGCGGCTTCTGCATCGTTGTCGGATTGACGCAGGCGCCTTGCGCGCCTGGTTATGTCTATTTCTGGTCCACGCATGCGCTGCCCCTCACCCTTACCCTCTCCCCGTGAAGAACGGGGAGAGGGGGGCGTCAGCTTTTGAGCCACGTCTTTCAGCGTTGCTGTGGGAGCTTATGCAGCGCACCAGAAGAAACCTCACGCATTCCACAGCCCATTTTTTTTTATCTCCTCGATCTCGCGGACGGCACGCTCCCGCAGACGGGTGTCGCGGATCATCTTGGTCACCGCCGCATCATCGGACTTGTCGGAATAGCGGAATTCGGAATCCGCGTAGCGGTTGATCTCCTGCATGACCATGTCCATCGAGAATGGCCCGCGCAGCTCCTCGATCATGGCTTTCTTGTCGTCGTAACCCTTGTGCATGAAGGCTTCCGGCTTTTCGAACCACTCGTCGGGCAATTCGATGTCCATGGCGCGCATCTTGATGGCATCGGTGACGTTCTTGATGGCGCGGCCGGTAAAGCGCGGCTCGGCATCCTTGATCAAGTGCAGATAGGTGCCGATGTCGGCCATCGTCTTTGGCGCGCCATTCTCCTTCATGTAGCGCTCATAGACCTTCATCAGCCCGTCTTCCTGCGGCTTTTCATGTTCCTCGTAGGCTTCCATCACCGCGCGCTGGATTTCCTGGGCAGCGTAGAGCTTGTGCTCGCCGAGCGGGATCTTGTGGTTCTTGCCGGCGAGCAGGACGAAAATGTCGATGTAGTCGTCGCGGCTCTGCGGGCCATCGACCAGCCAACGCGCGCCGGCGCGCTGGCGCAATGCGTCGTCGACGTTCTCGGGATAGTTGGAAAACATGCCGAACGAGCAATTGCCGCGCACCACGGTCGCCGCACCTCCAAAGGCGTCCATAAGCACACCGGTGATTTCCTGCTGGCCGGCCGAGGCGCGGTCGTCGGACCGGCGTGCCGCCACCTGGTCGATATCGTCGATGGTGCCGAAGCCGATGACGCGCGGGTTCAGCACATTGTTGATGAACTGTCGGCAGTTCTGGCCCGACTTGCCCTGGTAGGAGGAGATCTGGTCGACGCCGAAATTCTCGTAGGCGAAGGGATAGCCGGCGACCTGGCAATAACCATTGAGAAGACCGGCGATCATCTGGATCAAGGTTGTCTTGCCGGTGCCGGGCGCGCCATCGCCGATAAAGGTGAACAGGAAGCCGCCGAGCTCGACGAACGGGTTCAGCTCGCGCTCGAAGTCGTAGGCCATCAGCATCTTGGCAAGCTTGACTGACTGGTATTTGGCGATGTGGTTGCCGACGACCTCTTCCGGTTTTTTGAAGGTCATCACCAGCGGCTTTGCCCGCTTACCCGGCGCGACGTCGAAGCCGTCAAGGGTAAAATCGTCGACGTCGATGCGGATATGCGCGTTCTCGAACGGGCCGATGCCGTCGAAGCGGCCCTTTCGCGCCAACAGCCCGTCGATGGCGACGCGGGCAAAGGCGCGGGCGCGGGTCATCAGGTCGGCATCATCCTTCGAACCTGCTATCGCCCTGTCGAGCCCGGCCACGATCGACTTCACCGCATCCTGTGGCGTGTCGAACAGAAAGTCCGGCTCGGGCGTGTCGTTCGGCGCCTCGCCGTCGCTGTCGATCAGCTGGAACAAATAGGAGGCAAGGCTGAAGGCGGAGATGTAGGCAGAGGCCGACAGCAGCTTCTTGAAGGTGGCAGCTTCATCGCCTTCGAGCGGCGCGCGGGCGTTTTTCGCCTGCAGACTTTCGAGGTCCGAGCCCTCGGCGAAGACATCCGATATGGCCAGCGCTATCGCTGTGCCGCGCCGGGCGCGAAACAACAGCGTGTGCTGCGGGATGGTCAGCAACTGGTCGTCGGAATGGACGGCGGCGACGGTTTTGGAGAGCTCGACCTCGCGCGTGCGGCGCACCGAGCCGACCGAGACGGTAGAGACGAAGCGGCGGTTGGTGCCGGCAAGCGCGGTGCCAGACTCGCGCGATGGGTCCTCCAGCACGACGATGCGGGTGATGAAACTTTGCGCAGTGGCACGGTGCTTTTCAATTGCCGCTTCCGGGATGGTGGTCAGGCCGGTGTCCATGGAGGATGCTCCGCGATTTGACGGTCAGACGTCGCTGATGACCTGCCCTTTGGACAGGATGTGGACCTTGTAGCCCGAAAAGATCTTCTGCGCCTCGCCGGCGGCATAGAGCGCCTGATAGGCCTCGTGCGGAATCAGCGCATGGTTCTCGTAGTTGGACACGCCTTGCCGCGCGGCCTCGAGATCGTCGGTATTGATGAAGAATTCCTGTGTCGTCTTTTCGCTCGAAAACAGCCCCTTGCGGCCTGGCTTTTCGGCCTTGGAAAAGACCTCCTGGATGGTCCAGGTCAGCAGCCAGGCGTTTTCCGGCTTGCGCACCTTGGCCAGCACTTCGCTCACTGTCGAATTGTTGTCGGTAATCCCTGCAGAATAGAACGGGCCGAGCACGACGCGACGCAGTTGCTTGGGATGCAGCGGCTCGAAATCATTGTCGAGGTTGACCGCGATGGTCGCCGGCGACAGCGCGTAGGCGGAATTCTTCTCGGTGAAATCGTCGAAACGGTGGGCAAGCTCGGGATTGAGCAAGCCGTCGACCGGCAGCGGAATGTCGACCCTCTCATTAAGTTTGCCGCTGGAGTCGACAAGCTGCCGGATCATGTCGTCCGAGGAATCCTCAACCGTCACCATATAGACAAGCGGCAGGTTGGCGCTGCCGTCGAAGCACGCCCAGTGGACCAGATAATAGGGGCGCAACGTCTTCGGATTGACCGACACCTTGACCGTCTGGGCCAGCGTGAACGGGCCGAAGGTGGTCTCGCTCTTGACGTCCTCGAGGTAAAGCCGCTCGGCCATCGACTTCTGCAGCGCTTCGGGGAATTCCTTGTGGCGCAGGATGAAGTCCGCCATTTCCTCGCGCAGCTCGCTGGCCGAAGGGATGACGGCGAGTCGCGCATCGGCCTGCAGCCGGTCGTTCTCCAACTCGAGCAGGTTCTGGAAGACCGGGAAACCGCTTTCGGCGCGCGAGATGCGGAATGTCTCCGTGAAGCCCAGCCGGTTGCGCCAGCACGAGAACGACTTGTCGAGCCGCGCAATATATTCGGCGACGACCTTGGCGACGATGCCGTGCCGATAGAGCGGCGAGCGATCGTCGCGCATGAACACTTCGAGGCCGCCAAGTGCCGCCGTGATCGCCGAGAAATAGCGCGCCGCAGCTTCGTTTTCGGGGGTCATGCTGCCAGCCCTTGGGAGCAGTGCACGTGCAGCAATTACGACTGCACGTAATTTGCCGAATTGTGCTTCTTCATCACATCGTCGAAGCGGCGGGCGAAGGCATCGTCGGCGAGCTTCTTGCGGCGCTGGATGTCGGCGGTGGCGACCATGTTTTTCTCGTGCATTTCAAGCAGATCGCCGATGTGCTTTTGCGAGGCGGCACCAATGCCGGCCATGGTCTCTTCGGCGGTGTTGTCGACCTGGCTGCCCAGCGTGTTGATCTTGTGGGCGACATCCTGTTGGGCGGCGGTCTTCAGCGAATCTTCCAGCGCCTTGTACAGAACGATGCGCTGCTCGGTATCGATGGTCAGTTTGTTGATCAGCGTCGATTGCGCCGCGATCTGGTTGTTGAGGGAATCGACGAAGGTCTGGAACATCGAGGTGTAGCGCTCCAGCGTCTGGCTTTCGGCCAGCAATTCCTGCTCCTTGGCCTGCTTCTCGTTGTATTCCGTGGCTAGTTTCGAGCGTTCGCCTTCCAGCTGGGTGCGCTCCTTCTGGCTGGTCGAGGCGGCGATCTTGTTCTCGATGTCGAGCAGCATCGGGTTGAGTTCTTCGATGCGTTTCTGCACGGTCTCGAGATTGGACATGGTGGTCTTGCGGCGCTCGATCACCTGCGACAGGCTGGCCTCGGAGGTCTTGTAGCGCGTGTCGAGAACCTGCTTCTGCGCCTTGAGGATGCCGACGATGGTGTCGGATTTCGCCAGCAGCTCCTGCAGATTGCCGGCCAGCGACATGTTGCGGACGCGGTCGGTGCGCAGGCGCTGCTTGCGCTGGCTGGAGAAGACACCGACGAAATTTTCCCAGCCGGTGTAGTTCTTCATGCTCTCGAATTCGGCGCCGAAGACGTTGGTGGCGTCCTCGAGGCCGATAATCAGGTCGGCGATATTGCCTTCCATCACCTTCTGCTGCTTCAGCACGTCCTCGATGCGGGCATTCTCGATGTCGAAATTGGCGTCGCCGATCTTCTTGTCGGCGGTGGCGAGCGTGTCGAGCACAGTACCGGACTGCTCGATCTTGGTGCGCATGTCCTCAACGACCTGCTTGGTCTTGGCAATCTCGGCGTCGAAATTCTGCAATGTCGCCATTGGGGCCTCCCGCTTCGGCATCGGTTTCGTTCGCAAACCGCCGCGAATATATGTGCCGGGTTTGGCGAATGAAAGACGGAAGACATGGGATTACAGGAAAACAAAAGAATTTCAGGAGGCCGACCGCAGGATAGTCAGGCAATGATTACGGTGTAACTGCCGTCCGGTCAGACACCGCTTCAACCGCGGCTGGACTTTAGGTCGGGGAGCGACGCTCAGGGCTTGGGATCGGCCTTGAGGTAGGCGATGACATTGGCGATGTCGTCGTCGCTGGTGAGGCCGGAGAAGGCCATTTTGTTGCCAGGGACCTTCTGCCGCGGCGCGCGCAGGTATTCGGCGAGGTTTGCTTCGTCCCAGACCAGGCCGGCGGCGCCGGCGTCCTTCATCCCCTGCGAGTAGCGGCTGAGATAACTGTCCGCGGTGCCGGCGGTGCGGCCGACGACACCCAGCAGATGCGGGCCGACCTTGTCGTGGTCGCTCGTTGCCTCATGACAGGCCACGCATCTGTTGAAGACTTTCTTGCCGAGAGCGGCATCGCCGTCGGCATGCGCGGCAAGAGCGCCGGCGATGAGGAAAGCAGCGGCAGACAAAATGGCTCGAAGCATGGGAACTCCCCGACGGCTCTGGCTGAGAGGTTCTGAAATAGCAAGCAGGCCTTAAATAAGCGCCGCACGATGGCGCGATTGGCGAACGAATGTCGGCCGGGAGGTCGGATGAAAGCAATAGCGCTGGTCAGGTTTTGGTGAAGCCGATGAAATCGTCGGGCACGGTGCGGCCCATTTCCTCTTCCCAATGGCGGCGGCAGAGCGAGACGTACACATCCTTGCCGATCGCCACCTGTTCGCCCTGTTTCGCCACCTTGCCGTCGGCGCCGAGGCGCACCACCATTGTCGCCTTACGGCCGCAACGGCAGATGGTGCGCACCTCGCGCAGGTCGTCGGCGATTGCCAGCAGGGTGCGCGATCCGGAAAACAGCTTGCCCTGGAAATCGGTGCGCAGGCCGTAGCACATGACCGGGATGTTCAGCCGGTCGGCGATGCGGGCGAGTTGCCAGACTTGCTCCTCTTCGAGGAACTGCGCCTCATCGACGAAGACGCAATGGACCGTGGCGTGGTCGTGATGCTCGGCGACCCGCGCGAACAGGTCGTCGCCGTCGCGGAACATCTCGGCTTCCGTCTCCAGGCCGATGCGCGACGAGATCAGCCCGGTATCGCCCTTGCGGTAGTGGCCGGCGATGAACAGCATCGTCGTCATGCCGCGCTCGCGGTAATTGTACGAGGCCTGCAACAGCATCGTCGTCTTGCCGGCATTCATCGTCGCATAATGGAAGTACAGCTTGGCCATGCCGTCCTTTTAAGCCGAGTTGCAACAAAGCGGGGAGGGGGAGCGCCTACATTCCACCGGGAAAAGACGACTTCCATCCGGAAAGCGGCGGGCGTGTCGCTGATCGGCCAGCCTGCGCCGTTGTTCGTGATTGCCTTAGTGCTTGAAACCGCAGCAGAATGATGTTTGGCTGACGGAACAAAGGCGGAGATAAACCGTCGCTTCGCTTCACCGAGAACTGAAATGGGAGAATTTTCATGTCGCGTATGAGTTCATTCGTCGCCGGCCTCGGCCTGGCGGCTTTTCTATCCACGACTGGGGCCTTCGCCGGCGATCCGGAAAGCTGCAAGACGGTGCGGCTGTCCGATGTCGGCTGGACCGACATCCAGGCGACCACCGGCGTCGCTTCGGTGCTGCTCACGGCGCTCGGCTACGAGCCGCAGGTGATCCAGCTTTCGGTGCCGGTGACCTATGCGTCGCTGAAGAACAAAGACCTCGACGTGTTCCTCGGAAACTGGATGCCGTCGATGACCAACGACATCAAGGACTATGCCGCCGAAGGCTCGGTCGAGACCGTCAGCGAAAATCTCAGCGGTGCCGGCTACGGCATCGTCGTTCCGACCTATGTCGCCGATGCCGGTGTCAAGACGCTGACCGATCTCGGCAAGTTCAAGGACAAGTTCGACGGCAAGATCTACGGCATCGAGGCCGGCAATGACGGCAACCGCATCATCCTCGACATGATCAAGGATCCGAAGACCAATCTCGAAGGCTTCGAACTGGTCGAATCTTCCGAGGCCGGCATGCTCACCCAGGCCGAGCAGTCGATGAAGAACAATGAATGGATCGCCTTCCTCGGCTGGACGCCGCATCCGGTGATGGGCGCCATGAAGATCACCTACCTCGAGGGGATGGGAGATAGCGGCTTTGGTGCTGCCACCGTGCATACCAATGTACGCAAGGGCTACATGAGCGAATGCCCGAACGCCGGCAAGTTCATCGCCAATCTGAAGTTCAACCTGGACATGGAAGGCGAGATGATGGACGCGATCCTGAAGGGCGGCGATGCCAATACGGTCGCGACCGACTGGCTGAAGAAGCACCCGGACGCGGTCGCTCCCTGGATCGCCGGCGTCACCACCTTCGACGGCGGCGATGCGGCGGCTGCGGTGAAAACGGCGCTCGGAAGCTGACCCGACCATCTGGCATGACGAGACAAGGGGCGGCCACGGTAGAAATGGCTGCCCTTTTTCATATCCTGTGACAAGATGACCGTCCGGCGAAGGACGGCGCCGGCAGAAGAGGGGCTAGATGGATCCGATCTCCAAATTCCTGGTCAGTTACAAGATTCCCATCGGGGCATGGGGGAAGGCGTTTTTCGGCTTTCTCACCGACAATTTCGACACCATCTTCAGGGCTTTTTCCAACAGCCTCAACTTCCTGCTCGACGGCATCGTCGACGGGCTGCTGTTGCTGCCGCCGGTTCTGCTGATCGCGCTGATCGCTCTGCTCGCCTATTTCCTGCAGCGCTCGAAAGGCCTGGCTTTGGCGGTATTCATCGGATTGCTGTTCATCCTCAACCAGAACCTGTGGAAGCAGACGGTGGAGACGCTGGTGCTGGTGGTCGCCGCCGCCGCCGTGTCGATGGCCATCGGCGTGCCGCTCGGCATCTGGGCCGCGCACAAGCCGAAGGTGTATCGCGTCATGCTGCCGGTGCTCGACCTGATGCAGACATTGCCGACCTTCGTCTACCTGATCCCGGTGCTGACCCTGTTCGGCCTCGGCAACGCGCCCGGCCTCATCGTCACCATCATCTTCGTCATCCCGACCTCGGTTCGGCTCACCCATCTCGGCGTCACCTCAGTGCCGAAATCGATCGTCGAGGCGGGCGAGGCGTTCGGCGCCACCAAGCGCCAGCTGCTGTGGAAGGTCGAGCTGCCTTCGGCGCTGCCGACCATCATGGCTGGGCTGACCCAGTCGATCATGCTGTCGCTGTCGATGGTGGTGTTCGCCGCCCTGATCGGCGCCGGCGGCCTCGGTACGGAAATCAACCGGGCGCTCGGTTCGCGCAGGATCGACCTCGGGCTTGAGGCAGGGCTGGCGATCGTCGTGCTCGCCATCGTGCTCGACCGGATGACGCGCATCGGCGTGGGAGGCAAGAAATGACCGTCGCCGTCGATTTCAGAAATGTCGACATCGTCTTCGGCGCCGACCAGGCCGGCTCGCTGGCGCTGATCGACAGCGGCGCCACCCGCGCCGAGATCCTCGAAAAAACCGGCAACGTACTGGGCTGCGCCGGCGCCAGCCTCACCGTGAACGAGGGCGAGATCTCGGTGCTGATGGGGCTTTCCGGCTCCGGCAAATCGACGCTGCTCAGAGCCGTCAACCGGCTGAACGTCGTCTCGCGCGGCCAGGTGCTGGTCAAGGACGGCGACGGCACGGTCGACGTTGTCACCTGCGACGAGGCGACGCTTCGGCGGTTGCGGCAGAAACAGGTGGCGATGGTGTTCCAGCAGTTCGGCCTGCTGCCGTGGCGCACGGTGGAGGAGAATGTCGGCCTTGGCCTCGAGCTCGCCGGCGTACCCGAAGCCGAGCGCAAGGAGCGGGTGAACAGGCAACTGAAGCTGGTTCATCTCGACCAGTGGTCGAAGAAATATGCGCATGAGCTTTCGGGCGGCATGCAGCAGCGCGTCGGCCTGGCGCGCGCGTTTGCCACCGAGGCGCCGATCCTGCTCATGGACGAGCCGTTTTCGGCGCTCGATCCGCTGATCCGGACCAAGCTGCAGGACGAGCTGCTGCAGCTCCAGGCCGAGCTGAAGAAGACCATCATCTTCGTCAGCCACGACCTCGAGGAGGCGCTGAAGATCGGCACCCATATCACCATCATGGAAGGCGGGCGCATCGTCCAGACCGGCGCGCCGGAAGACATCGTGCTGCGGCCCGCCAACGACTATGTCCGCGACTTCATCGCCAATGTGAACCCGCTCTCGGTGCTGACCGCGTGGAACGTCATGCGCGACCGCCGCGACCTCGAACACGGCGAGAACGGCTGGGTGTGGCTCGACCGGCGCAGGACGACGCGTTTCAAGATCGACGAGGATGGGCTGGTGGCGGCGGCCGAGCGCGACGGCAAGCCGGCGGTCTGGGTGTCCTGCGCCGATGTCGAAGCCCAGCCGGAGGAGACGGCTCAGGTATTCTGGGCCAATCCCGGCACCTCGCTGAAGACCGTGATGCTGGCCATGCATCGCTCGCAGACCGCACCCGTCGCGCTGTTCGACGAGCAGTCGCGCTTCGTCGGCGCCATCGGCGTCAGGGATGTGCTGAGCGCGGTGTTGCGAAGATAGTTTTTCTCCTTGGGGAGAGAACCAAGACCAAACGCCGAGTTCTGTCGCGCCCCCCTCTGTCCTGTCGGACATCTCTCCCACTTGGGGGGAGATCGGCGGCTTAGCGGACGGCTCTCACATTCCAACGTTTGTAATTGGCGAAATCGGCGATGACGGCCAATCTCCCCACCTGTGGAGGAGGTGTCCAGCAGAACAGAGGGGGCGCGAAGGAACGCCGGCTTAGCCCGATACGCAAGCTAAACCGCCAGCGGCAGGCGCAGCTCCGTCATCAGGCCGCCATCGGGATGGTTGGACAGGTTGACTTCGCCGCCGGCGCTACGGGCGATGTTGCGGGCGATGGTCAAGCCGAGGCCGAGGCCGCCGGTCTGACGGCTGCGCGACTGTTCCAGGCGCACGAACGAGCCGAACACGGCGTCGAGCTCGGCTTGTGGGATGCCCGGACCCTCGTCATGGATCGCCAGCGTGATTGTCTTGCCTGATTGACGCAGGCTGAGATGCGCCCTCTTGCCATAGTTCACCGCGTTCTGGACGAGGTTGGTGACACAGCGCCGTAGCGCGACCGGCTGCGCGACGCAGATCAGGCCGCGCGAGCGCGCGTCCTCATTGTCGAAGGAGACCTCGTCGAAGCCGTCGGCGATCGATTCTACCAGCGACCAGAAATCGATCCTCTCGCTCTTCTCCTCGGTCACCTCGAAAGTGGCGAAGTCGATGACCGAGCTGGCAATGCCTTCGATGTCGGCGAGGTCGTGCGCCAGTGCGGCGCGCACGGACGAATTCCTCAGCAGTTCGAGGCGCAGCCGCATCCTGGTCAGCGGCGTGCGCAGGTCGTGCGCCAGTGCGGCGGCAAGATGCTCGCGGTCCTCGACGTAGGCGCGCAGTCTCGCCTGCATGGCATTGACCGCCTTTGCCGCGGTACGCACCTCGCGGCTGCCGCTCTCGGCGATCGGCGGGCTTTTCAGGTCCTCGCCGATCCGCTTCACCGCGGTCTCCATCATCCGGTAGGGCGCCGTCAGCCGGCGCAGCGACCAGATCGAGGAAGCCACCACCAGCCCGGCGATCAAGGCATAGAGTGGCAGGCTATCGAAGCTCAGTATCGGCCCGGCCGGCGTGTTCGGCTCGGTGAAGTTCAGCCATTGGCCGTCGGCAAAGCGAAGCGAAGCGGTCAGCTTGTCGCTCTGGGCGAAATCGGCCGCCAGCACCAGCAGGTCGCGCTCGACCTGGCCAATATCGGGACCGGCGACCGTCCCGCCGGGAGCGTCGGCTTCGTGCGTTGCCGGGTCGCGGCGGACCCGCGCGTCGGTGATGCCGAACTTCGATAGCCGACCGACCAATATGTCTTCCAATTCGGCCAGTTCGTCGTCGCCGGCTATCGACGAAGTAACGGCGGGCGTGTCGGAGACGGTGAGCGCATAAGTGGCGTTGAACAGGCCGGAGGCCGTCGCCTTGCGCTGTTCCGGCGTAGCATCATGCATCAGCTGCACCAGCGAGAAGGCGCGGTCGTTCAGTCGGTAGAGATCGACGACGTCATTGGCGGCGGCACGGTCGCGCGAAACGATGTAAAGGGTCGCGATCTGGCTGATCAGCAGGCCGGCGATGACGATGAGCAGCACCCAGACCGGCAGCGTTTGCGGCAGGATGCGTCTCATTCGGAGGTCGTCTCAGGCAAGAACTGGTAGCCGCCGCTGCGCACGGTCAAGATCAGCTTCGGCGTTTTCGGGTCGTCCTCCATCTTGCGCCGCAGCCGACTGACCAGAATGTCGACGCTGCGGTCGAAGCTGTAGCCGCTGTCGCCGCCGGACAACTCGATCAGCTGCTCGCGGCTCAGTACGCGCTGCGCGCTCTTGACGAAGGTCTGCAGGAGATTGAATTCGGCCATCGTCAGCTCGATCCTGACGTCGCCGGGCGCCATCAGCCGGCGGCGCGAACAGTCCATCGTCCAGCCGGCGAAATGGTAGATCTGCCGCGAGGCGGCGCGTCGCGGTTCGGCGGCGCCATTGCGTCTCAAGACGGCACGAATGCGTGCGAGCAACTCGCGCGGATCGAAGGGTTTCGGCACGTAGTCGTCAGCGCCCATCTCCAGCCCAACCACGCGGTCGGTAGTTTCGGTAACCGCGGTCAGCATGATGATCGGCGTCGAATAATTGGCGCGCAACTCGCGGCAGAGCTCCAGTCCGCTCTTGCCGGGCAGCATGACGTCCAGGACGATCAGGTCGACCTGGGCGCGGCGCAGGATGGTCTCCATCTCGGTGCCGTCGGCGGCGACCGATGTATGCAGCCCTCGCTTCTGGAAGAATTCCTGAAGCAGGTCGCGAATGCCCTTGTCGTCGTCGACGATCAGTATGTGGGGGTCGGATTTCACAGGGAACCTGTCATTTGTGGATCGCCCAAGCGCTGCTTCGGCTGTCAGCCAGACGATAGAATTCAGGCCATAAGTTGGCCAGTGGAGATCGGCGGCCCGATCCGGGCTGCCCAGAAACAATCCAGAAACAAAATTCTACAATCCGGAAAAACTGCCGAAAAAAATCAAAGGCATAAGTGGTGCCGTGGCGGTCAGGTCATCGGCTGCGACACGCGTTACGGGATTACGGACAGACCAATGCAAAGGTTCTCGATCAGTCTGATGGGTGCGTTGCTTTCCATTTCGCTCGTCACGGTCGCGGTCGAACATGCCGATGCAAAACTGGCCGATGCGAAGGTGGCCAATGCAAAGGCGGCCGATGCAAAGGTGGCGACCACCCGCAGCGAGCGTTGCATCGATCTGAACCGCCAGTTTGACGAAGCCCTCGAAACCCATGCCGCGGCAACGCAGGTCACCGCGGCGAAAGCACTTCAAAGAAAGGGAAACCGGTTCTGCGCCAACAAGAAACAGGCACAGGGAATCCGGATGCTCGCGAACGCTTTGAAGCTGCTTGGAGTGACACCGATCGATCCCGTTCAGTGACACTCAATCCGATCTGCACAAAAAGGAAGTGAAGCCATGAAAAAGTCCCTCCTCTCCGCCCTCGGTCTCGCCATCGCGCTGGCCGTCTCGATGCCGGTTCTCGGCGCCAGCAGCGCCAATGCCGCGACCACCACCCCGGCTGCGACGACAACGACGACCGCTGCGCCGGCCAAGGCCGTGAAGAAGGTCGCTGCCAAGAAGACCGTCAAGAAGCACAAGAAGCACGCGGTCAAGGCAGCTCCGAAGGCCTGATCAAGCGACATCTTTCTACCCTATGAGAAGACCGCTCCAGTTGCGATTTGCCTGGAGCGGTCGTCTTTTTTGTTGCGTGCATACAATAGGCCAGTCCCGGCCCACACCGCCCAGGTGAACGCCAGCCGGCAGTTCCCACATAGGCATGGATTTGTGAACTGCGCTCGCCGACAAGCCGATCGCGCGCGGTTGAATGGACGACCGCTTTTGCCCATGTCAAAATGACCGCAAAGCTGTCGTACGCAATTGCCGGTCCAATGCCTGAAATCACGACAAAACCCCGTACCAGCACGAAGCCGAAGGTCGAACGGCCGAAGCTCTACAAGGTCATCCTGGTCAATGACGATTTCACGCCGCGCGAGTTCGTCGTGACGGTGCTGAAGTCCGAGTTCAAGCTCAGCGAAGACCAGGCGCATAGGATAATGATCACCGCGCACCGGCGCGGCGTCTGCGTTGTCGCCGTCTTCACCAGGGATGTCGCCGAGACTAAGGCGGCGCGCGCAACCGATGCCGGCAAGGCCAAGGGCTACCCGCTGATGTTCACGACGGAGCCGGAGGAGTAGGGCGGTTCGCTTTCTTCCTTCTCCCCTTGTGGGAGAAGGTGGCCGAGCGAAGCTCGGTCAGATGAGGGGTGTTCCAGCTTGGCAAGGACGGCACTCCGTCCAGCACCCTCAACCGTCTTGGCGCTGCGCGCCACTCCACCTTCTCCCACAAGGGGAGAAGGATAAACCGCGTTACCGCCCTTCGCGGTACCACATCGAGCCCATCGCCAGAAGCAGCAGGCCGAGGCCGAGGAAGCCGCCGAACAGCGGCACGCGCGAGACGGCCTTGAGCACGCTGTCGTCGGTGGTGCGCAGGCCGATCCAGTCATCGCCGGAGGCAGCGCCCGAGGAACGGACCGGAACGATCGAGGGCAGCGTGACCGTGCTGGTGAGAGTGCCAAGTGCCGAGGCCGGCGCCAGCCGGCGAACGCTGCCGCCGGTTGCCTCAGCCGGTGGTTTGAGCCGGTTCTCGGTGGAGACGACGTCGGTGAATTCCGGCGCGTTGACCGGCCCGACATGGGCCAATGCCGTCAGGTCGCCATTGCCGACCTGATAGAGACCGATTTCGCTGGTCTCGACGCTGCCGAGGAAGACGCCTGGTTCGGATTTCTCGAGCCTGACGATCAGTGCCTTGCCGGACGGCGTGATGACTTGCGCCGGGCCGGGGTCGTCGCTCATCGTCTGGCGGCGGATTTCCAGCACCATGCCGCGGCCGTCGGCGGTCAGCCGCTCTTCCTCGAGTTCGGGCTCCTTCATTAGCCAGTGGGCGATGCGCCGGTAGAGTTGGACGTGGGGGCCGCCGCCCTCGAAGCCGCGCGCCCACAGCCAGCCCTGGTCGGACAGAAGCATGCCGACGCGGCCTTCGCCCTTGCGATCGAGCAGTAGCAGCGGCCGGTTGTCGGCGCCCTTCATCACCACCTCGCCCTCGGGGTTCTCAACGCCGATGGTGCGGAACCAGCGGCTCCAGTGCGGCGGCTCGGTCGCGGAGCCGTCGAGCCCGCGCGTTACCGGATGACGCTGGCCGGTATCGGTGAGGCGCGGATAGAAGGCCTTGTCGATGACCTCGCCGGTCGGCATTGCCGGCAGCGCCGACATCAGCGGCGTGCGGGCGATCGAGCTTTCGCCGGCATATTCGGGGCCTGCCGCGATCAGTAGCGCGCCGCCCTTTTCGACATACTCGGAGATGTAGTCGTAATAGAGGATCGGCAGCACGTCGCGGTGCTGATAGCGGTCGAAGATGATCAGGTCGAAATCCTTGATCTTCTCGACGAACAGCTCGCGCGTCGGAAAGGCGATCAGCGACAATTCGTTGATCGGCGTGCCGTCCTGCTTTTCCGGCGGGCGCAGGATGGTGAAGTGCACGAGGTCGACCGAAGCGTCGGATTTCAGCAAATTGCGCCAGGTGCGCTCGCCGGCATGCGGTTCGCCGGAAACAAGCAGCACGCGCAGATTTTCGCGGATGCCGTCGATCAGCGCGATGGCGCGGTTGTTGGTGTCGGTGAGTTCGCCCGGCTCGTGGTTGATGGCGAGTTCGACGATGTTTCGCCCGGCGCTGGGAATGGTCACCTGCAGCGGCATCGCCTGGCCGATGTTGGCGTGCTCGACCGATACCTGCTCGCCGTTGACCGATACGCGGACATCGACCGGGCCGGTTTCGTTGTTGGTGGCGATGACGCGATATGTCATTTCGAGCGGCTTGCCGACCAGCCCGAATCGCGGCGCATTCTCGAAGCGGATGCGGCGGTCCTTCTCATGCTCGTTGCCGGTAATCAGCGCATGCAGCGGGGCATTGAAGTCAGGTGCGCCAAGCGGCGCGTCATGCACCTCGCCATCGGTGATCATGATGGCGCCGCCGATGCGCGAGGGCGGCACGTCGCGGAAAGCATTTTCGAGCGAGGAAAACAACCGCGTCTCGGTGCGCTCGTCGGCGGCTTCGGACTTGCCGGCCTCGACGACACGGACGTCGAACTGCTTGAAGCGGCCGAGACGCCGCTGAAGCCCGGTCAATGCCGCGTCTGTCTGCTTGGTGCGGTCGCCTATATCCTGGCTCTGACTGCGATCGACGACGACGGCGACGATGCTTTTCAGCGGCTCACGTTCTTCGTCGAGGAACACCGGATTGAGCAGCGCCGCAGCCAGGGCAATCAGGGCTGCCAGGCGGAAGACCGCGCCGCGCTGGCGAAACCAAAGGCCGACCAGCGCCAGCAGCAGCAGCGGTATCAGAACCACGGCGAGCAGTGGCCAGGTGATGAGCGGTTCGAAGGAGAGCGACCAGTTCATGGTCTATTGCCCCAGCCGTTCGAGCAGCACCGGGACGTGCACCTGATCGGATTTGTAGTTGCCGGTCAGCATGTACATCATGATGTTGACGCCGGCACGCAGCGCATAGATGCGCTGCATCGGATCCGACGGCACCGTCGGCAATAGCGGGTCGCCATTCTCGTCGACGGCCCAAGCGCCGGCGAAATCATTGGCGGTGATCATGATCGGCGAAACGCCGTCGCCGGTGCGCACCGGGCGGTTCTCGGTGTTGCTGGCTTCGAGCGATGCCTCGACCCAAAGCGGGCTGCCGGCAAAACGGCCAGGAAACTCCGGAAGGATGTAGAAGGATTTGGTCAGCACGTGGTCCGACGGCACCGGCTCCAGCGGTGGCACGTTGAGGTTGCCGAGGATGTCGCGCAGCCGCTCCGTCGCCGGGCTGGTCGAATCCGCACCAATGCCATTGGCGAACTGGTCGCGGGTGTCGAACAAGACCGTTCCGCCCTGCTGCATGTAGGCGTCGATGCGGGCGATGGCGGCCTCGCTGGGCAGCGGGGCCGAGGGATCGATCGGCCAGTAGATCAGCGGATAGAAGGAAAGTTCGTCCTTCGAGATGTCGACGCCGGCCGGTGCTCCGGGTTCGAGCGCGGTTTTCTCGATAAGAAAGCGGGTCAGGCCTTCGAGCCCGGCGCGGCTGATCGAATCGACACCCGGCTCGCCGGTCAGCACGTAGGCGATCCGGGTCTTTGAAATGTCCCCGATCGCCTCCGTATCTCCCGGTTTGGCGTCGTCGGCACGCGCGACGTCCGCGTGGCCAATCAAGGCGCCGAGCGCAATCAGCAGGACGGCTGCCGTCGCCGCAGCGCCGGCACGGCGCGGCCGGCGCGACAACAGGCCGCCCATCCAGAATACGGCAAGCGTGTCGAGCACCATCAGCACCAGGGCGGCCGTGACAAGCGGACCTTTGAGGTTGTGCTGCTCGTCGAAGGCATACTGGATGGTGGTGACCGGCACCGTGATTTCAGGCCGGGCCAGCGGCCTGAATGCGCTGTCGCCGCCGAGCAGATTGTGAGCGAACACTCCTGTCTCGGAGCCGTAGAGGCCGGGCGGGTTTTCCAGCGTCACCGGCAGCGGGCCGGCGCCGGGCACCAGCGGCCTGGCATCCGGCGTCGGCGGCACCAGCGTGCCGTCGGCGGCGATCATACGATAGGGTGCCAGCGACGTGGCGGCGGCCTCGGCATTGGCGACAGCCGCGCCCTGGTTGCGCGACAATTGTACGATGCGCCGCAGCATCTCGACGAAGCTGCCGGAGATCGGCAGGTTGGACCACGTCGCCTCGGGGGTGACGTGGAACAGTACGAGGGTGCCCTTGTCCTTCCTCATCCCGGTCACCAGCGGCGTACCGTCGGCAAGCGTGGCCCAGGTGCGCTCGACAATGTCGGGCGTCGGCTCGGCCAGCACCTGCCTGGTAACGGTGACCTCGGTCGGCGGCGCGAGGTCGGCGAAGGGACCGGTTTTCGGGAATTCGGTGACCGGCTGCGGCGCCGTCCATGACAGCGCGCCGCCAAGCGATCGCTCGCCGGTGCGCAGCCGGACCGGCAGCAGATCGTCGTCATTGCCGGCAGCGGCCAGCCGCGAACCGGCAAAACGCACCAGCGTGCCGCCCTTGTCGACCCAGTCAACCAGCCTTTGCCGCGCTTGTTCCGGAATGGTGCCGACATCGGCCATGACGATCATCGCCGGCTTCTGGTCGAGCAGTTGCGGGATCGCGTCGGCGAGATCGACGCTCGACGGCTCGACCAGATCGGCGAACGGCTGCAGGGCGCGGCGGATGTAGTAGAGCGGCGACAGCAGCGGTTGCGCCTGGTCGGCCTCGGCCTGCGACAACAGCCCGACGCGGCGGCGTTTTGAGCTCTCATCGAGCACGCGGACGGCACCGGCCTGGCGCTCGCCGTCGAGCGCGACGTAGGCGAAGTCGTTGCGCAGTTCGAACGGCACGGCCATCGTGCCGGTGGCGGTGGATCCGCCCGGGGCAAAGGTCAGCGTCGCGTCGGCGATGCGGCGGCCCTTATCGTCGAAGGCGCCGGCCGTCACCTGTGCAGGTGCCGGATCGCCCGGTGCGCGGATGGCGGTCAGGGCGAAGCCGTCGACCTGGTTGTCGGCGCCGGTCAGGCCGGTCAGCGACAGCCGGTCGGAGACGGCCCAGACAACACGTGCCGCGTTCTTCGACAACAACGTGTTGAAGGCGGCTTCGTCGCCTTGCGCCGCCAAGCCATCGGCGAGCACCGCGACGCTGGCGCCAGGCAGCGACTCCAAGGCTGAAGCGACGCGGGCATAGACGGCGGGGCGGTCGGTCGGGATCGGCCGCGGCTTTGCCGCGCGCAGCCGGTCGAGCGCGGCAGCGGCATCGAAGGGACCGATCTCGGCATTCGGCTTCTCGGCGGTGAAAGCGATGAGCACCGGCACGCCGTTCGAATTGGCATCGGCGATCAGCCGCTCGGCGGTGGCGACCCGCTTGCCCCAGTCGGCGGCACTTGCCCAGTCATTGTCGATCACCAGCGCCAGGGCAGCGCCCTCGGCCGGCAGCTTTTCGCGCGGATTGAAGACCGGTTCGGCAAGTGCTGCCACGACAAGCGCGGTCATCAGCAGCCTAAGCAGCGTCAGCCACCAAGGGCTTTGCTGCGGCGTTTCTTCGCGCCTCAGCACGCGGGCGAGAATCCTGAGCGGCGGAAACACCTCGGTTTGCGGCCTTGGCGGGGTCAGCCGCAGAAGCCACCAGATCACCGGCAGCGCCAGCAGGCCCCACAGCACCATCGGCGCCCCGAAGGAGAGCGGCAGCCAACTCATGCGCGGACCCTCCCGGCAAAGCTGCCTTCGCCGGTCATCGCCATGTGGATGCGCACCAGCGCCTCGGAGGCAAGACGGTCGGTATGATTGACGGTAAAGCTCCAGCCAAGCCGTTTGCACCACGCGGCCAATTCCTGGCGGCGAGCGGCATAAAGCAGGCGATATTCCTCGCCCAGCATTTCGGCGCGGCCGGCGGTCAGCTTGTCGCCGGTCTCAGGATCGGTGAATTCGGTGCGCCCGGCATAGGGGAAGCTTTCCTCGGCCGGATCGGCGACCTCGACCAGATGGGCGCGCACGCCGTGGCGGGCGAGCACGTCCAGCCACGCAATGGTGTCCTCGACCGGGTCGAGGAAATCGCTGACGAGGACGATGTCGCAGAACCGGCGAATGCCGGATAGGTCGGGCTTTGCCGGCAGGTCGCCGGCGTGCATCAGTTGCGCCGCGATGCGCTCGGCGCCATTGCGGGCGGTGAACGGGTCGGTCAGGCCCGGCCAGGCAATGCGCTCGCCGCTGCGCGACAAAAGCTCGGCCATGGCCAGCGCCAGCACCAGGGCGCGCGATTCCTTGGAAACGCTGGCTCCGGTCGATTTGTAGAGCATGGAAGGCGAGGGATCGGCCCACAGCCACACCGTGTGGGCGGCCTCCCATTCACGGTCGCGGACATAGGTGTGATCGTCGCGGGCGGAACGGCGCCAGTCAATGCGCGAAGAATCGCCTTCGACATAGGGCCGGAACTGCCAGAAATTCTCGCCGATACCGCGCTTGCGGCGGCCATGCCAGCCGGCAATTACCGTGTTGACGATGCGGCGCGCCTCGACCAGTAGGTCCGGCACCAACGAAGCCCGCAACCGGCCTCTGGCGAGCGCATCGCGCGTCGCTGCCGGTGCCTGCGCTTCACCGATGCGCGCCATCAAATCCCTTTCGCGAGCTTCGCCACAACATCGCGAACCGTGGTGCCCTCGGCGCGGGCGGCGAAGGTCAGCGCCATGCGGTGCTGCAGCACCGGCTCGGCGAGCGCGCGGACGTCGTCGACCGACGGCGCCAGCCGGCCATCATAGAGGGCGCGGGCGCGGGTGCACAGCGTCAGCGCCTGGCTGGCGCGCGGGCCTGGGCCCCAGGCGACGTGCTTGTCGGTATCGGCGTTGCCCTGGCCGGGGCGCGCTGAGCGCACCAGCTTGAGGATCGCCTCGACGACGCTTTCCGGCACCGGCATACGGCGGATGAGCGTCTGGATGTCCTTCAGCCGCGCCGGCTGCAGCACGTTTTCAGCCTTGGCATCCTCGATACCGGTGGTTTCCAGCAGGATGCGGCGCTCCGCCTCGATCTCGGGGTAGAGGATATCGACCTGCATCAGGAAGCGGTCGAGCTGCGCTTCCGGCAGCGGATAGGTGCCTTCCTGCTCCAGCGGGTTCTGCGTCGCCAGAACGTGGAACGGTGACGGCAGATCATGGCGCACGCCGGCAATGGTGACGTGGTATTCCTGCATCGACTGCAGCAGCGCCGACTGGGTACGCGGCGAGGCGCGGTTGATCTCGTCGGCCATCAGCAGTTGCGCAAAGATCGGCCCGGAAATGAAGCGGAACGAACGCTTGCCGAATTCATCCTGCTCCATCACCTCGGAGCCGAGAATATCCGATGGCATCAGGTCGGGTGTGAACTGGATGCGGCGCGAATCGAGGCCAAGCACGATGCCCAGCGTTTCGACCAGCTTGGTCTTGGCGAGGCCGGGCACCCCGACCAGCAGCGCATGGCCGCCGGCCAGCAATGCGACGAGCGTGCGCTCGACGACGCTTTCCTGGCCGAAAATGACCCGGCCGACGCCGTCACGGACCCTCGAAATGTCGGCCAGCGCTTTCTCGGCCTGCGCCACCATGTCCTTTTCGCTGATCGGGCTTTCCTTGATCATAACGCTCATGCAGCATCGATCCTTCTGTTGGAAACACCGCTTGGCACCTTGGTGCCGCAGAGAATGCCGCGATTCGGCCTCGCATGGCGCCTGCAATGAACTTAAATCACAGACTTAGGCTGACAAGCGGAACAACAGTGACTATTTCGTGACCATGACGGAAGCCGCCGACTATCGTGAAGAGAGGCTGACAGCCGCGACCGAGGCGCGCGGGCTGGAGGCGCTGGTCTCGCGCGCGACGCGCGCTGGCAAGGGGCCGGCGCCGGTGGAACGCTGGAATCCGGCATTTTGCGGCGATCTCGACATGGAAATCAAGCAGGACGGCACCTGGTTCTATCTGGGAACGCCGATCGGCCGGATGCCGCTGGTGCAGCTTTTTTCCTCAGTGCTGCGCAAGGACGCGGACGGTAGAACCTACCTGGTGACGCCGGTGGAAAAGGTCGGCATCCGCGTCGCCGACGCGCCCTTCATTGCCGTCGAGATGGACGTGTCGGGCGCCGGCGACGGACAAATCGTCACCTTTCGCACCAATGTCGGCGACGTGGTAGAGGCTGGGGCGGGACACCCGCTGCGCTTCGTCGATGAGGACGAGACAGGTGGCCTGAAGCCTTATGTGCTGGTGCGCGGGCGGCTGGAGGCGCTGGTGGCACGGCCGGTGATGTACGAGCTGGTCGAGCACGGCGAAGAGATCGACATCGGTGGCAAGACGATGTTTGCCGTCCGTTCCAAAGGCGAGGTCTATCCGATCATGCCGGCTGAGAAACTGAAACGGCTGAGCGCATGATGGACCGCCTATGATGGATCAGGTGATGCCGTTGCCGTTTTCCGCTGCCGGGTTTCGCCAGCGCGTCGCGGCGCAGCCGCTGGCGCATGCCGGCGACGATTTTGGCGACCACCGCTTCAATCCGGGCCATCCCAGGCTGAAGCTGGCCAAGGCGCTGCGCGATGCCGCCGTGCTGATCCCGGTGGTCGATCATGGCCATGAAGCCACGGTCCTTTTGAGCAGGCGGGCGGAAAAGCTTCGCAACCATTCGGGGCAGGTGGCTTTCCCCGGTGGTACCATCGATCCAACCGATGCGAGCCCGGAAGCGGCGGCGTTGCGCGAGACATCCGAGGAGATCGGTCTCGATAGTGATTACATCGAGATCATCGGCCGTCTGCCGGACTACGTTTCCGGCAGCGGCTATCGCATCGCCCCGGTGCTCGGGATTGTGCGGCCCGGTTTCAGCCTGACGCTGAATTCCGACGAAGTCGATGCCGTCTTCGAGGTGCCGCTGGGCTTTCTGATGGACCCCGCCAACCACACCAGAGACAGTCGCATGTGGAACGACCTCGAATGGTTCTATTACGAGATGCCCTATGGCGGCCAGCGCATCTGGGGCGTCACCGCGGGCATCATCCGTACGCTTTATGAAAGGCTCTATTCGTGAGCGATCCAGTGTCGATCGCGGGCAAGGCCGGGTGGCTCGGCGAACGCCACCTGCAGCGCCTGCTCGCCGCGCTGACTGATGGCGGCGAGGAGGCGCGTGTCGCCGGCGGTGCGGTGCGCAACGCGCTCATCGGCCAGCCGGTCGCCGACATCGACATCGCCACCACCACGGTGCCCGAGGAAACCATCCGGCGCGCCGAGGCTGCAGGCTTCAAGACGGTACCGACCGGCATCGAGCATGGCACAGTCACCGCGGTCGGCCACGGCAAGGCCTATGAGGTCACCACGCTGCGTGCCGATATTGAAACCGACGGCCGGCGCGCCAAAGTGTCGTTCGGCCGCGACTGGAAAGCCGACGCTGAGCGGCGTGATTTCACCATCAATGCACTCTATGCCGAAGCCGATGGAACGGTCGTCGATCTGGTCGGCGGTATCGCCGATATCGAAGCGCGGAGGCTGCGATTCATCGGCGATCCGGAAGCGCGTATCCGCGAGGATTATCTGCGCATCCTGCGTTTCTTCCGTTTCTTCGCATGGTATGGCGACGGCAGGCCGGATGCCGAAGGGTTGAAGGCTTGTGCCCGGCTGAAGCAGGGGCTCGACCAGCTCTCGGTCGAGCGCGTCTGGTGGGAATTGAAGAAATTGCTGTCAGCGCCAGATCCGTCGCGGGCGCTGCTGTGGATGCGCCAGGCCGGCGTTCTGACCGCCGTTTTGCCGGAAAGCGAGAAATGGGGCATCGATGCCATCCACGGGCTGACCAAGACCGAGAAGGATCTGGCCTGGGCGCCGGACCCGCTGCTCAGGCTGGAAGCCATCGTGCCGCCGGATGCCGCGCGCATGAAAACGCTTGCCGAGAGATTGAGGCTTTCCGTGAGCGAAGCAAGCCGGCTGCGGAATTGGGCGATCACAGCTGCCGTCGATCCGAAAACGACCGAAGGAGAGTTGGCGAAAAGGCTTTATTTTGGCGACCGCCAAGGCTTTGTCGATCGGTTGCGGCTGTTGCTCGCTTCCGCTCGAGCCCGCGCGGTCGAGGACAATGACGCACTGCTCGAAGCCGGCGGCTTCTCGCGCCTGCTTGCCTTCGCTGCAAAATGGCAAAACCCTGTTTTTCCGGTCAAGGGCGCCGATCTGACGACGCTTGGCGCATCACCGGGGCCGAAGCTTGGTGCAACGTTGAAGAATCTCGAAAAGGAATGGGTCGAGTCCGGTTTTGCGCTTGATCGCGGCGCGCTGCTCAAGCGCGCCGCGGAGGCACTCGAATCCTGACTGTCACGCTGCGTCGCGGACCTTTTCGATGCGCGAGCGGATCGCCTCGATCATCGTCTCGCGGATCACCGTCTCGCCGTGCGTCTCGCGCAGATGCTCGACGGCACGGCGCATGACCTCAGCCTCCTCCTCGGCGCGTGTGTGCCACTCGCAGCCGGGTACGAGCGACCCGCAATGGAATTCCTTCATCGGCTTCTCCTCATCTCCTCCTTGGAGCGCCGCGCAGCGCACTGACACGGAAGCTCCAGACCTTTGATTGCGCGATCCGGAAACCGCGTACGGTATCCGGGCTACACGCTGGCCACCTAAGCATAACACGATCGAACGGTTTTGGTTGCCTTAGAGTGCCGTGCGTCCAAGCCGACACGCGGCCCTCTGGTGATCGGGTTGCGAAAAGGCGGAGCATCGCTGCTCCGCCCTCTTACGCCACCCAGGAGTAAGACCTCGTCTTGCTCCAGCGGGCAGGACATCACTTCACGATCTTGACTGCCTCGGCAATTTTATCCTTGCCGCTCATATCCCACGTGACGCGGACCTTTTCGCCGACCTTCAGGCCAGGATCCTTGAAGGTCTGGGGCAACGTAAAGGTGGCTCCGTTATCCAGAACTAGGCTCATCGCCGTTCCATCAAAGCTTTTGATCGTGCCGGTGGTGTGCTTGACCGCAGCGAATGCGGCAGTACCAGAGGCGAGAACGGCAGCGGCGGCTGCGGTCATAATAAGCTTGCGCATGGCATGCTCTCCTGGAAAATGCGGGCACCGCTTGGGAAAGGTGCCCCATTCAATCATGGGCCGTCCGGTCACGTCGGGTCGCGGCTCTCGGGAGTAAAGAACCGCCGGCGTTTCCCGGCCCGACGCGACAAATAACCCAATCTTTACAATGGTATATTAGACGAAAAAGATATTTTCTGGCGCGCCTTGCGCCACATTCGCCGTCAAATTCTGGGGATTTGGACCCGATTGCGGCTCACGTCGTGCTCACCGAGATTTTACGGCCATTTCGCTTCTGGCGGCAGGCTGGACAGGATCGAGGCGACATTGCCGCCGGTCTTCAGCCCGAAGATGGTGCCGCGATCGTGAAGCAAGTTGAATTCGACATAACGGCCGCGGCGGATGAGCTGCTCGTCACGGTCGCCATCGGTCCAGTTGTCATTGAAGTTGGCGCGCACCAGATGTCCGTAGACGACGAGAAAAGATCGCCCGACGTCCTGGACGAAGTTGAAATCGGCGTCCCAGCCGCCTTTGTCCTCATCCGAATGCAGCCAGTCGAAGAAGATACCGCCGGTACCGCGTGGCTCGTCGCGGTGCGGCAGGTAGAAGTACTCGTCGCACCAGGCTTTGAATTTCACGTAGTCGGCGATCGCGGCGTTCTTCTCGCAGGCAAATTGCATCGCTCTGTGGAAGGCGATCGTGTCGGGGTCGTCCTGGCTGCGGCGGCGGTCGAGCACCGGTGTCAGGTCGGCGCCGCCGCCGAACCACTGGCGCGAGGTGACGACCATGCGCGTGTTCATATGCACGGCCGGCACGTTGGGGTTCCACGGATGGGCGATCAGCGAAATGCCGCTTGCCCAGAAGGAGGGGTCCTCTTCGGCGCCCGGCATCTGCTTCCTGAATTCGGGCGAGAACTCGCCGTGGACGGTCGAGGTGTGGACGCCGACCTTCTCGAAGACGCGGCCGTGCATCATCGACATGATACCGCCGCCGCCCTTGCCGGCATCGCGTTGCCACGGCGTCTTTTCGAAGCGGCCGGGCGACCAGCTAGCCTGCGGCCCCTGCAGGTCCTGCTCGATCTGCTCGAAGCTGGCACAGATGCGCTCGCACAACGTCTCGAACCACAGCCGTGCCTTCGTCTTCTTCTGTTCGATGTCGGCTGGCAGCCCCGCCGGTATCTCGGGTCGTTGCAAATCCTGTCTCCGGTTGCGGGCGCGCCCGACAAATGACTCGTCTTTTCCGGCCGCGATCCCTAATCTCTTGGGTGCAAGGGTCAAGTGTGAATGGAGTTATTTCGTGCGCACCCCGGCAAGACCGCCGCTGGATGGCCTGAAGAAGAGGCTCGACCGTTCGCGCGCCGAGAACGCGCGCATGCCGCGCGACGGCTTCCTGCGCGAGACGTTCGTGCTGCCGCGCTCCGATGCTCGTCTCAAGGCGAAGGAATGGTTCGAGCGCTTTCCCAAGCAGGCCTATTGGACCGAGATCGAAAGCTGGTTCGAGCGGCCGGGCGACGTCATCGAATTCACCATCAGGCGGCTGCCGGCGGCCGATTAACGCTCCGGTCTCGAGGCTGAACGTATCAGGGCTAGTTCATCTGCCCTGAACGATCTTGATAAACACGCTTCTGTCGCCCGTTCCAAGATGCGCTCTTTTCATCTCGGCATACGTCAGGCGCCCATTCGCGAAGGCCCGCACGGTTCTTCCGCACCAGACACGTGGCGCCGCGGCTGCGCTGACATTCATGATCTTGCCAGCTTCCTGCTTCGAACTGAGAGGCGATTGCTCCGAATGCCTGATGCATTCCGTAAGCACTTTCTTATACATGGCAGGACTGCCTTGAACCAAAGTCCTTGCCGTATTCCATTCACCTTCGCTCGGCATGCATCCAGCCAACACAATGGCGCCAAGCAACACGGCGTAAGTCTTGTATGCAAATTTCAATTCTGCCCCCAAGGTTAGTTGCAGGGGCGTATCAAGCACGGGCACATGAACTTCACAAGACTGTATAGTGACTAACGGACAGGATAAGTTCGCTGAACCCGTCCAGACCGTCATGGCTTCAACGCACGACCAGCCTGCGGGCGCCCGCGCCGTCCCTTGCCAGCCTGTCGTTCTTATTCCGCAGCGGACATTTGTTGATCGACATGCAGCCGCAGCCGATGCAGTCGCTCAGCCCGTCGCGCAGCTTCTTGAGCTGACTAATTTTCTGGTCGAGGTCATCGCGCCAAGCCGTCGAAAGCAGGTTCCAATCCTCGCGCGTCGGCGTCCGGCCTTCAGGCAATGATCGAAGGGCTGTGCCGATCTCGGCCAGCGAAATGCCGACCTCCTGAGCTACCTTGATGATCGCCACCCGTCGCAGCACGTCGCGGCCATAACGCCGCTGGTTGCCTGATGTGCGGTGGCTGCGGATCAGCCCGCGTGCTTCGTAGAAATGCAGCGCCGACACCGCCACGCCGCTGCGCATCGCCACCTGGCCGACTGTTAATTCCGTTGCCGCAGCCATCTCCGATTTTCCGCTTGACCTCAAGTTAAGTTGAGCTTGTAGCGAAGAAGCCTCGAAGATGCAAACGGCAGGAGAAGGCGATGGGCGTCTGGATGAGAATGACCGGAGAGGACGCAGTGTTGCGTGAGGACGACGCCTTGGTCGCTGCGGCCGGCGATCGCGTACACATCCTAGCGGAGCTGCCGGATCGCCTCGGCCGCCACCATCGCAACGGAAAGCGCGACGTTGATGCTGCGCGCGCCGGGCTGCATCGGGATGATCAGTCGCGCATCCGCCGCCTCGTGAACGGCGTCCGGCACGCCTGCGGATTCACGGCCGAACAAGAGAATGTCGTCGCCGGCAAAGGCGAAATCCGTGTAGGCGGCAGCTGCTTTGGTCGACAGCAGCACCAGCCGCCGCTTGGCAAGCTTGCGCCAGTCCTCGAAGGCGTGCCAGTCGACATGGCGGGTGAGCGCCGCCATTTCGAGGTAGTCCATGCCGGCGCGTTTCAGCGCCCGGTCACCGAGCGGGAAGCCCGCCGGTTCGATGATGTCGACGCCGAGACCGAGGCAAGCGGCGAAGCGCAGGATTGTCCCGGTGTTGCCGGCGATATCAGGCTGGTAGAGCGCGATACGGAGACGGTCGTTCATTTCCGCGTCTTTCTAATAAGTGGCAGATCAGCCACAGAGCTCTCGCGGTTTTGGAAATTCCTGGACTGGCGGGTGGTCATTTTCTGCGAAGTCGGTTATACGGCCAGCATTGTCAACCCGAACCGATGGAGGGGTAATTCATGATGGCCATGCACATCCACCACCCCTCTCGTGGGCTTACCAGCCCGACGGCGGTTTCGGTACGACGATTCTCCTGACCTTCTAGACTTCAATCGCACCGATTCCCGCCGAAACCTTTTTCGGCCTTTGAAGGAATCCTGCGATGTTTTTCAAGCTGTGGAAGGGGCTGAACGCCCCACCTGAACACGCTTCGACCGATGCCACCTTTGCCGCGCCGCGCGTGTCCGCGGCCTGGGTTGGTTCACCCTTCTATCTGCATCTTCAACTGGAGGACGGACCGATGTTCGATCCCTGTAGAATACCCGGCTCAAGAAGCCTGCACGAGCGCAAGACTGCGACCTGGGCGCTTTTGATCGGCGAGACCTACTCGACGGCGGTTCACGCCGAGACCCGCCGGCGTCCGCATCGCGGCATGCTGCCGGACGTCGATTTCTCGCGCGCCGTTCCGGACTATAGCCGGCCGTCGCTGGTGCGCCGGATCATCAGGCTGATCCGGCCTGGTGCAAAAACCAGCACGAAAATCCGGATCGTCAAAACGTCGTCAGCATCGTCAAACGAGACTGTCGGCGAAAGGCCCGCGACAACCTATATAGCGCGAAGCAGGACCGGCGAGGCGGACGATTCCGTATCGCCGGTCCTTGACGCCATGCGGTCTGGACACCTCGTCCGTTCGCGTGCCGCGTGAGCGGAAACAGTATTGTGAGCATCTCTATGTTTAGCTGGTTTGAAAAAAGGCTCGATCCGTTCCCTGCCAAGGAGCCGGTCGAGCCGCCGCGGACACTGATCGCCTTCTGCGTGCATTATACGCGCGGCGCGTGGCCCTACATCGCTCTCGATGCGGTACTGGTGACGGCCATCGCCCTTGCCGAGGTGTGGATGTTCGGCTTCATGGGCCGGATCGTCGACTGGCTGTCCGGACAGAATCGCGAGACGTTCCTGCAGACCGAAGGCTTGAAGCTGGTCGGCATGGCCTTCATCGTGGTTTTCGCGCTGCCGGCGACGGTCTGGTTCCATTCGCTGCTCAACCAGCAGACGCTGATGGGTAATTATCCGATGCGTATCCGCTGGCAGGTGCATCGATACCTGCTCAAGCAGTCGATGAGCTTCTATCAGGACGAGTTTGCCGGGCGCATCGCGACCAAGCTGATGCAGACCGCGCTCGCGGTGCGCGAGTGCGTCATCAAGCTCATCGATGTGCTCAACTATATCGTCGTCTATTTTCTCGGCATGCTGTTCATTGTCGGCTCGGCAGACTGGCGGCTGGCTGCGCCGCTTGCCGTCTGGCTTGCCGGATATGTCCTGCTGTTGCGCTATTTCATCCCGCGGCTGGGCAAGGTCGGCGAGGAGCAGGCCAATGCGCGCTCAACCATGACCGGCCGTGTCGTCGACAGCTACTCCAACATCCAGACGGTCAAGCTGTTCTCGCATGCGCGGCGCGAGGCATCCTTCGCCAAGGACGGTATGGCCGGCTTTCTCGATACAGTCTACCGGTCGATGCGGCTGGTGACACAGCTCTACGGCCTGCTCTACGTCCTGAATTCGCTGCTGTTGTTTTCGGTCACCGCAATCTCGCTATGGCTGTGGCTCGGCCAAGCCGTGACGATCGGCGCCGTCGCCCTGGTCATCGGCCTCGTGCTTCGGCTCTGGGGCATGTCGCAATGGATCATGTGGGAGATGTCCACGCTGTTCGAGAATATCGGCACGGTGCAGGACGGCATCGCCTCGATCTCGCTGCCGCGCCTCGTCGAAGACCGGCCTGGCGCCAAGGATATTGCCGTGACCAAGGGGGAGATCCGTTTTGAGGACATCCGCTTCCATTATGGCAAGCAGAAGGGCGTGATCGAAAGCCTGTCGCTGACGGTGAAGCCGGGCGAGAAGGTCGGCATCGTTGGCCGTTCGGGTGCCGGCAAGTCGACGCTGGTCAATCTTCTGTTGCGCTTCTATGACCTCGAAAGCGGCAAGGTCCTGATCGACGGCCAGGACATTGCGGCGGTGACGCAGGACTCGCTGCGCGCCCAGATCGGCATGGTCACGCAGGACACCTCGCTGCTGCATCGCTCGGTGCGCGAGAATATCCTCTATGGCCGGCCGGACGCCAGTGACCAGATGCTGATCGAGGCGGCGCGGCGCGCCGAGGCGCTGGATTTCATCGCCGGATTGTCGGATTCTAACGGTCGAAAGGGTTTCGACGCGCATGTCGGTGATCGCGGCGTCAAATTGTCCGGCGGCCAGCGGCAACGCATCGCCATAGCCCGTGTTATGCTGAAGGACGCACCAATCCTTATCCTCGACGAAGCGACCTCCGCCCTCGATTCCGAGGCCGAGGCGGCCATCCAGGAGAACCTCTACAGACTGATGCAAGGCAAGACCGTCATCGCCATTGCGCACCGGCTGTCGACGATCGCGGCCATGGACCGGCTCGTCGTCATGGACAAGGGCCGCGTCATCGAGGAAGGTTCGCATGAGGAACTGGTTGCCAGCGGCGGGCTCTACGCCCAGCTCTGGCAGCGCCAGTCGGGCGGCTTCCTGCTCGACGACGGCCCCTCTGTCAACGATGCAGCCGCCAACGATGCACTCGTCAAGGGTGAAGCCGCCGAATGACTGCCATCTACCGCTGGTTCGAGAACTGGGTCTATCCATTCCGGGAGCCTGCGGACCTTCGGCCACCTGCCGGCGTCAGGGGTTTTCTCTGGCATTATGTCGGGCAGGCGAAGATCGCCTTCTTCGCCATGCTGCTGATCGGCGGCATCGCGCCGTTAGTCGAAGCCGGACTGTTCTATTTCGTCGGGCGGCTGGTCGACATCCTCGACCAGCTTCCCGGCGAACGCAGCTGGCACGCGTTGTGGACTGCCGCCGGCCCGGAACTTGTCTTCATGATCGCGGTGGTGCTGGTCATCCGCACCATCGTCGTCGGCCTGTCGGCGCTGGTCGACGAGCAGACGATCACGCCGGGTTTCTATAATCTGGTGCGCTGGCAGGCGCATCGCCATGTCTCGCGCCAATCCTACGCCTTCTTCCAGAACGACTTTGCCGGACGTATCGCGACCAAGCTCTGGCAGGCGGGACAGGCGACCGGCGATCTGATGGAAAGCTTCATCGAGGTCGTCTGGTTCATGGTCGTCTATACGGTGACGACGCTGGCGCTGGTCGCCGGGCTCGATCTCCGGCTGGCGGTGCTGGTGGTGATCTGGATTACCGCCTTCGGCTTTCTGGCCAGGCGCTATTTGCCGGCAATCCGCAAACATGCCGAAGCCACCGCCGAAGCCGGCTCGATGATCACCGGCCGCCTTGTCGATTCCTATTCGAACGTCCAGACGCTGAAACTGTTCTCGGCCGATGGCGACGACCGCTACATCAGGAACGGCTTCGACATCTATCTCGACGCGCTGCGCCCATTCACCCGCAGGCTGACCGGCGTGCGCATGGCACTGACGATGCTGTCGGGCATTATGATCACGGCGATCGCCTGCTTTGCCGTTTATCTCTGGGTCGAGGGTTCGATCACAGTCGGCGCCGTGGCTTTCACGCTGTCTTTGGTGCTGCGGCTGAACATGCTGCTCGGCCGGCTGATGATGCAGCTCAACGGCATCTTGCGGAACCTCGGCGTGCTGGAAAACTCCAAGGCGCTGATCTCACAGCCGCTCGGCCTGACCGATGCGCCGGACGCGAAAGAGATTGTCGTCGGCGGCGGGCGTATCGACGTCAGCAATGTCGAGTTCCACTACGGCAAGGGGTCCGGCGTGCTCGACGGCATCGACCTCGTCGTGCGGCCGGGCGAAAAGGTCGGCCTGGTCGGCCCGTCCGGCGCCGGCAAGACGACCTTGGTCAATCTGATCCTGCGCCTCTACGACCTCGAGAGCGGCAAGATCACCATTGACGGGCAGGACGTCTCCAGGGTCACGCAGAATTCGCTGCGCGCCAATATCGGCGTCGTCAGCCAGGATACGGCACTTTTCCACCGCTCGCTGCGCGACAACATCAAGCTCGGCATGCCGGAAGCGACCGACGCCGAGGTGGTCGCGGCAGCGAAGAAGGCCGAGGCGCACGAGTTCATCCTCGGCCTGCGCGACAATCGCGATCGTATCGGCTACGAGGCCTATGTCGGCGAGCGCGGCGTCAAGCTCTCCGGCGGCCAGCGCCAGCGCGTGGCGATCGCCCGCGTCTTCCTCAAGGATGCACCGATCTTGGTGCTCGATGAGGCGACCTCGGCGCTCGATTCCGACATCGAGGCGGCGATCCAGGAAAATCTGGCAAGGCTGATGGAAGGCAAGACGGTCATCGCCATCGCGCATCGGCTGTCGACCATTGCGGCACTCGACCGGCTGGTGGTGCTCGACGAGGGCCGCATCGTCGAGCAAGGCACGCATGACGAGCTGGTCGGGCTCGACGGGCTCTATGCCAGGCTGTGGAAGCGGCAGTCCGGCGGCTTCCTGTTCAGCGAGGAGAGCGCGCTGGCCGAGACCCGGCCGGCGGAGTAGTTTCTAAAAACCGGAGTAGACCATGGCGGTGAGAATGCCATCGAATTTCGGACGGTCCGGCGCGCAGGAGAGCGCGTTGGACCTGCTTGGCCATGAAATCCTCGGCGAGAAGGCGGCCGCGCTCGGCCGCGCCGGCCGGCGCGTCGATGAAACATTGACGAGGCTGCGCGAGAATTGCGACAGTGTCGACCGTGCCCGGCTGCTCAGGGATGCAGCCGAAGCGGTGCACGGGTATTTCATCCAGCGCGAACTCTGCGGCCTGCGCAAGCACGACACGGTGATCCGGGAATACAGCATTCCCAAGGCTGTGCTGGCCAGGCTCGGCGCCAGCGCATGATCCGAACCGGAATCGGTTTGGGAAGCGTTATTCCAGCCACTCGGTGATGAAGCTGCCGTTCTCGTGTATGTCGGTGGTTTCCAGCGGGCCTGGCCCGAGATTGGTGAATTTGTGCGGCGTGTTCGGCGGTACGACCAGGATCTGGCCGGCTGTGGCCTCGATCTGCCGGTCGCCGACGGTGAACAGACCGGTCCCGGTCCGGATGATAAAAATCTCGCAATAGGGATGGCTGTGCAGCCTGGGGCCGCCGCCGATCTCGGGCAGGTAGTTGAAGATCAGGCAGCTGCGGGAGCCGTAAGCTCCGCCTTGCAGCTCGCCCTGCCAATGGTCGGGCCAGCGGTCGGGCGCTTCGGCCCATTTGTCGCGGTCTATGACATGCGCCATAGGCCAAGGATAAACCTGGCCAGCGCCAGCTGTCGAGGCGAACGCAGCCATTTGGTTTTGCTGCTGTTTTCCAATCGTTCCGACGTGCGAATTACGCCCCCGCGACAATCTGCCCTTGTGCCTTCACCCGTCTGGACAAAAACAGGCTTCACGCATAAACCCAAGTCCCAAATGCCGGAGGAATTCGCTAGCCTGTTCGCCATGCGCAGTCGGGCCGGCGCGATTGAGCGGGGAACAAGGCTCGGCCGCCGGCACGGAAAAGGCGAAAGGATCAGGCACCCGTGAGCGCAACCGACACCCAGGATCCCAACCGTCGTGATTTTCTCTACGTCGCCACTGGCATGGCGGCGGTGGTCGGCGCGGGCGCTGTCGCCTGGCCGTTCATCGATCAGATGCGTCCGGATGCCTCGACGCTGGCCCTTGCCTCGGTTGAGGTCGACGTATCTTCGCTGACGCCAGGAATGTCGCTCGTCGTGAAGTGGCGCGGCAAGCCGGTTGTCGTGCGCAACCGCACCGAAAAAGAGATGAAGGACGCCGAGGCGGTCAATCTCGCCGAGCTCAAGGATCCAATTGCCCGCAATGCCAACCTGCCGGCCGACGCGCCGGCAACCGACGCCAACCGGACCACGCCCGGCAAGGAAGCCTGGATGGTGATGGTCCAGGTCTGCACCCATCTTGGCTGCATCCCGCTCGGCCAGGAAGGCGATTTCGGCGGCTGGTTCTGCCCATGCCACGGTTCGCAATACGATACGGCCGGCCGCATCCGGAAGGGACCGGCGCCCGAGAACATGGCGGTGCCGGTGTTTCAATTCGTTTCCGACACCAAGATCCGTATCGGCTGAGGCAAGGGATATTTCCATGAGCGAGGGACACTCGACCTATACGCCCAAGACCGGCATCGGACGCTGGTTCGATTCGCGCATGCCGCTGCCGCGGCTGGTCTATGACAGCTTCATCGCCTATCCGGTGCCGCGCAATCTGAATTACGCCTGGACCTTCGGCGGCATCCTCGCGCTCATGCTGGCGGCGCAGATCCTGACCGGCATCGTGCTGGCCATGCACTACGCGGCCGACAGCACTCTCGCCTTCGATTCAGTCGAGAAGATCATGCGCGACGTGAATTCGGGCTGGCTGCTGCGCTACCTGCATTCGAACGGCGCGTCGTTCTTCTTCGTCGCCGTCTACATCCATATTTTCCGTGGCCTGTACTACGGCTCCTACAAGGCGCCGCGCGAGCTGCTGTGGATCCTCGGCTGCATCATTTACCTCTTGATGATGGCGACCGGGTTCATGGGCTATGTGCTGCCCTGGGGCCAGATGAGCTTCTGGGGCGCCACCGTCATCACCGGCTTCTTCACGGCGATCCCGCTGGTCGGCGACTGGATCCAGCAGCTTTTGCTCGGCGGCTTCGCGGTCGACAATCCGACGCTGAACCGCTTCTTTGCGCTGCATTACCTGCTGCCGTTCATGATCGCCGGCGTCGTCGTGCTGCACATCTGGGCGCTTCACGTCGTCGGCCAGAACAATCCGACCGGCATCGAGGTCAAATCGAAGACCGACACGCTCGCCTTCACGCCTTACGCGACCATCAAGGATGGGTTCGGCATGATCGTGTTCCTGTTCGTCTTCGCCTATTTCGTCTTTTATCTGCCGAACTATCTCGGCCATCCGGACAATTACACCGTTGCCAACCCCCTGAAGACGCCGGCCCACATTGTGCCGGAATGGTACTTCCTGCCGTTTTACGCGATCCTGCGCGCTATCACCTTCAATATCGGGCCCATCAACTCCAAGCTCGGCGGCGTGCTCTGCATGTTCGGCGCGATTGTCATGCTGTTCCTGGTGCCGTGGCTCGACACCTCGAAGGTGCGCTCGGCAGTCTACCGGCCCTGGTACAAGCTGTTCTTCTGGCTGTTCGTGGCCGACGCCATCCTGCTCGGCTGGCTGGGCTCGCAGCCGGCCGAGGGCAGCTATGTGTTCATGGCGCAGATGGCGACGCTGTTCTACTTCGCCTTCTTCCTGGTAGCGCTGCCGGTACTTGGGCTGATCGAGACGCCGCGGCGGCTGCCGAATTCGATCACCGAGGCGGTACTCGGGAAGAACAAGGGTGGCGGTGGACATCCTGCCGGCGCCACGGCCGCGCCGGAAACCAAAGGCTGAGCATGATCCCGAAAAGTGGAAACCGGTTTTCGGACAAGATCATGCTCGAGACGATGACAGCGCGTCAGAGAATCTCAAGGGGATTTGCATGAAGAAGATTCTCACCTCGCTGGCGCTGCTTGGCCTTGTGGCCGCGGGCATTGGGGCCACAGGCACTGGAGCGCGCGCTCAGGAAGAGGCGCACAACGAGGCGGCGCCGACGCATTTCCCAATACACGAACCAAAGGAAATGGACTGGAGCTTCGCCGGGCCGTTCGGCACCTACGACAAGGCCCAGCTGCAGCGCGGGCTGAAGGTCTACAAGGAAGTCTGCTCGGCCTGCCATTCGATGAATTTGGTGGCGTTCCGTACACTGGAGGGCCTTGGCTATTCGGATGCGCAGATCAAGACGCTGGCGGCCGAATATACGATCCATGACGGACCGAACGATGCCGGCGACATGTTCGATCGTCCCGGCAAGCCGTCCGACCATTTCCCGGCGCCGTTCCCCAATGTGGAGGCGGCGGCGGCGGCAAATGGCGGCGCAGCACCGCCCGACATGTCGCTGCTGGCAAAGGCGCGCGGGGTGGAACGCGGCTTCCCGCGCTTCGTCTTCGATATCTTTACCCAGTATGCCCAGGGCGGCCCCGACTACATCCACTCGCTGCTGACCGGCTACGACCAGCAGCCGCCGGCGGGCATGGTCATACCAGAAGGCACGTACTACAATCCGTACTTCCTGTCCGGCGTGTCGCTGAAGATGCCGAAGCCGCTCTCTGACGGCCAGGTAACCTATGATGACGGCGCGCCGCAGACGGTCGACCAGTATTCGCGTGACGTGTCGGCCTTCCTGATGTGGGCGGCCGAGCCACACCTCGAGGACCGCAAGAAGACCGGCTTTCGCGTACTGGTCTTCCTGCTGCTGTTCGGCGCACTGGTCTACCTGACCAAACGCAAGGTGTGGGCCGGCGTGGCGCACTGAGCCCTGCGATCTACGAGAATGCGAGGGCGTCGAAAGACGCCCTTCTCATTGCAGGCATGTCGATTCATCGCTGCCGGCGCAGAGTGGCCCCTTTGCCGGACAATTTTCCGTCAGGCGTCACATGGCGGTAGCCGGACTTAGCTGCACCGGGTTACGATTGGCCCATTCCCTTCACGTCTTCAGCCGAATCTGAAAGGCCCGGAGAGCCGCTTGATGAAATCCTCGCTCGAAGAGACGCTGCTTGCCGCGATCCGCACCATTCCGGATTATCCCAAGCCGGGCATCCTGTTTCGCGACATCACCACGCTGCTCGGCAATGCGCGGGCCTTCCGCCGCGCCATCGACGAACTGGTGCATCCCTATGCCGGCCTCAAGATCGACAAGATCGCCGGCATCGAGGCGCGCGGCTTCATCCTCGGCGGCGCCATCGCCCACCAGCTCTCGGCCGGCTTCGTGCCGATCCGCAAGAAGGGCAAGTTGCCTTCCGAGACGGTGCGCGTCGCCTACAGCCTGGAATACGGGCTGGACGAGATGGAGATGCACAAAGACGGTGTTTCTCCAGGCGAGAAGGTAATCCTCGTCGACGATTTGATCGCCACCGGCGGCACGGCCGAGGCGGCCGTCAAGCTATTGCGGCAGATCGGCGCCGACATCCTCGCCGCCTGCTTCGTCATCGACCTGCCGGACCTTGGCGGCCGCGAGAGGTTAGAGGCGCTCGGCGTACCGGTGAGGACGCTGATCGGGTTTGAGGGGCATTGAGCGTTTCTTCCTTCTCCCCTTCTTGTGGAGTAGGGAAGAACTCCGCTCACTCCACCTTCACCAGCACGGCACTTTCGAATTCGATGACCTTGTCGCCGGTCGAATCGAAGGCCTCCGAGCGGAGCGTCAGCAGCCGCCAGCCCGGTCGCGAGGCGATAGGGCGATGGGCCAGCGCGGTGCGGGTGAAAGTCACGGTTTCCCCGGCATAGACAGGTTTGGGCCATTTGAGGTTCTTGAAGCCGGGCGAGGGGCCGAATTCCGGCACCGGCCCGGGACCGGGCCAGCGGGCGACCTCTGCCTCTATGCCAGCCTGGAGGTTCAATTTCATCCAGGTGGCGGCGGTGTGCCAGCCCGAGGCGCAGAGCCCGCCGAATATGCTGTTCCTCGCCGCCTCTTCGTCGATATGGAATATCTGCGGGTCGTATTTGCGGGCGAACGCCTTGATCGCCTCCGGTTCGAATCGATGTGAACCGAGCGTGACGGTGATACCGATGCAGAAGAATTCGTCGAGGCTCACGCACGGCCCTCGCGGGTGAGGAACATGACGGTGTTTTCGAGCTCGAAAACACCTTCGCCGCGCTGGTTGAACAACTCGCTGCGCATGGTCACCAGGCCAAGCCGGGGCTTCGATCTGGACAGTCGCTTGGCAAGGACGGTGGTGCTGCCGGTCAACAGGTCGCCGGCCAGGACTGGCCGTTTCCATTTGACCTGGTCGACGCCCGACGCGCCCTGGGAGGTCGAGTCGAGCAGGAAGGCATCGCACAGCATGCGCATGAACATGGCGCAGGTGTGCCAGCCCGAGGCCGCCAGCCCGCCGAGAATGCTGGCCTGGCCCGCGGCCTCGTCGAGATGCATCGGCTGGGCATCGAATTCACCGGCGAATTCTATGATTTCGGCGGCACTTACCAGCTTGGTGCCGAGGTCGAGCGAAGCGCCCTCGACAAAATCCTCATAAGCCCAGGTCTTTGCGGTCATGGTCTGGAAATCCTGTTCAGGATTGTACGATCGCTACGGGTCCGGGTCCCGGATGCAGGCAGCGTGGCATTTGGTCAAGCAATTTCTATTGCGCCAGCCCGCTGCGCCCAAGCCGCAACGCGGTATTGACGACCCTATAGCCAGCCGCGGCGGCGGAAATACCAGAAGGGCAGGATTGCCGAAAGCACCATCATGCCGATGGCGAAGGGATAGCCAAAGTGCCATTTGAGCTCAGGGATGATGTCGAAATTCATGCCGTAGATCGAAGCGACAAGCGTCGGCGGCAGGAAGATGACAGCGGCGACGGAGAAGATCTTGATGATGGCGTTCTGCTCGATCGAGATCATGCCGAGCGTCGCGTCGAGCAGGAAGCTGATCTTCTGCGACAGGAAGGTGGCGTGGTCGGCGAGCGACAGGACGTCGCGTGACAAGGTCTTGATGCGAGCGCGGCTGTCCTTGCTCATCCTGCTTTGCGTGGAGGCATGGGCGAGAAAGCCGGCAAGGCGCTGCAGCGAGATCAGGCTGTCGCGGATCGAGGAGGCGAGGTCCTCCTTGCGGCCAATGCCTTTCAACAGCTCCTGGAAGTCGCGGTTGCGCTTGGAAACCTTGGTCGAGCGTGCCTCGAAGATGTCGCGCGAGATCGCCTCGACGTCGCGGCCGGCGCGCTCCAGAATGTCGGCGAGGCGGTCGACGATCGCCTCCAGCAGTCCGATCAGGATGGTGTCACCGCTGGTGCAACCGGTCGCCACCTTTTCGGCGCGCAGCGGAAAGGTCTTGAACGCCTTCGGTTCGTGGTACCGCACGGTGATCAGCCTGCTGCCGGCGAGCACGAAGGTAACCGGCGACATCAACGGATCGTTCACCTCGGTCTGCGCAGGCAGAATGGCGGTCATGAAGTAGGCGCCGTCCTCGACGTAGAGACGGCTCGAGATCTCGATCTCTTCCATCTCTTCGCGGGTCGGAACGGCGATGCCGAGCCAGGTCTCGATTGTCGTCTCTTCTTCCTTTGTCGGGTTGAAGAGGTCGACCCAGACGACAGTGTCGCTGTTTTGCAGGAGATCGTCGACCAGGCGCAGGCGATCATTGTCGACGACGAAGGCCTTGATCATCGCCGGGTCTCCCTTGCTGTTGCCAAAGAGCGTTCGTTTGGAGGGGGCGCGTCAGTCACATCGCACGGACGCGGGCAGGCGAGGCGCGAGGCCGGTGCAGAGGCCCCTTAGACCCCGCACGATGGCCCGTCAAGCAGCGCAAGAGGCACTGCGACACCCTGCTTTGAAGTTTGTCATCGAGCGACGGCAATGGTGACCATTGGGCTCCCTCGCCAGGTCAGGTGTTGAACTTGAACAGCATGATGTCGCCGTCCTGGACGACATACTCCTTGCCTTCGTCGCGCGCCTTGCCGGCCTCCTTGGCCGCGACTTCGCCGCCCAGCCTGACAAAATCCTCATAGGCGATGGTCTGGGCGCGGATGAAGCCGCGCTCGAAATCGGTGTGGATGACGCCTGCCGCCTGCGGCGCCTTGGCGCCCTTGTGCACGGTCCAGGCGCGTGTCTCCTTGGGGCCAACGGTAAAGTAGGTGATGAGCTGGAGCAGCTCGTAGCCGGCGCGGATGACCTTGTTCAGGCCGGGTTCGTCCAGACCGAGCGTTGCAAGGAATTCCATTTCCTCTTCGTCCGAGAGCTGGGCGACCTCGGCCTCGATCGCCGCGGAAATCACAACGGTGCGGGCACCTTGCGCGGCGGCCATCTTCTCGACCGCCCTGGTATGCGCGTTGCCGGTGGCGGCATCGGCTTCCGCGACGTTGCAGACGTAAAGCACCGGGTGTGAGGTCAAGAGATTCAGCCCCTGCAGGATGCGTAGATCCTCAGCCGAGATGCCGTTGAGCAGGATGCGGGCGGGCTTGCCGGCCTGCAGCAGTTCAAGCGCCGCTTCCATCATCGGAAGTGCGGTCGCTGCTTCCTTGTCCTTGCCGGCGGCACGCTTGCGGATCTGCACGATGCGGCGCTCAAGGCTGTCGAGGTCGGCAAGCATCAATTCGGTTTCGACGGTCTCGGCATCAGCGACAGGATCGATGCGGCCCTCGACATGGGTGACGTCGTCATCCTCGAAGCAGCGCAGCACATGGACGATGGCGTCGACCTCACGGATGTTGGCGAGGAATTGGTTGCCAAGCCCTTCGCCTTTGGAGGCGCCACGCACCAGGCCGGCAATGTCGACGAACGAGATGCGGGTCGGGATGATCTCCTTCGACTTGCCGATCGCGGCGATCTTCTGCAGGCGCGGGTCGGGCACCGCCACCTCGCCGGTATTCGGTTCGATGGTGCAGAACGGATAATTGGCGGCCTGCGCCGCCGCCGTCCTGGTCAACGCATTGAAGAGCGTCGACTTGCCGACATTGGGCAAGCCAACGATGCCGCATTTGAAACCCATTTTTGTCTGGTCCTATCGGGAAATCGAAATTTGATCAGGGCTATGGGCGAAAGTGCCGATGATCGTCAAGGCGCAATTCAATTCAGACGCTGCGCGATGTCATCGGTGCCTATCGCCAACGAACGAACGCCGGACCTGCTCAGTATTTGCAGAAGATGCCAGAACGCGTCGACCTCAGCGGTTCCGAAATCGATGGTCAGTTGCCCGTCGAGCAACTGCGCACTGTGAATGACGTTTCCGACGGTCTCCGATGTTTCACGCTCGCCATCGATATCGAACCAGCCGCGAAACCATTCGTCGAAGAGATCGCCGTCGAGCTCATTTATAGGGAATTTAAAATGAACCTCATCCCACCTGAAAGGTGAGATGAGGACATCCATTCCACCCATCCCGGCGTGAATATCCGGAGAGAATTTCACATAGGAATCGCTGTTGATGAATTGCGGATTTGGCTGTCCGTCATTACTGACGAAATCAACCGCGATGAAATTTCGATAGAAGGAATCGACGTTGGAAAACTTGATTTCGGTCGCATGCGATCCTTGGCTGTTGCGAGCAAGTTCGCCGGCAGCGGCGACGAAATAATCAACATACTTCTGTCTGATGAGACGGACCAATTCCTGAATGTCATCCAGATCCATGGCTCAGTCCTTGCCGCCAAAAAGCTTCTTCAGCATGGCCGCCATCGGGCCGGTTTCGGGCAGCTTGGCCGCCGGCTGCTGCGGCCGCGCCTGGCGGACGTGGCTTTGCGCCTTTGGCGCCTTGGGCGGCGGGCGATCGTCGTCGTCTGTCGGCGTGAGCTTGTCGCGCAGCGCCAGCGTCACGCGGTTCATGAACGAATTGTCGTCGCCCTTGGCAAGCAATCCGGCACCATCGGCGATCGCGTCGAGCAGCACGTCCAGCCATTCGCGGTCGCCCTTGGCGAAATCGCCAAGCACATGGCCGTGCACCATTTCCTTGACGCCGGGATGGCCGACGCCGATGCGCACACGGCGAAAATCCTTGCCGACGTGCTGGTCGAGCGAGCGGATGCCGTTGTGGCCGCCGGAACCGCCACCGACCTTGACCCGCACCTTGCCGGCGGCAAGGTCGATCTCGTCATAAAAGACAGTCAGCGCCGAAGGGCCGAGCTTGTAGAAGCGCAAGGCTTCGCCGACCGACTGGCCGGACAGGTTCATGAAGGACTGCGGCTTGATCAGGATCACTTTTTCGCCGGCAAGCGTGCCTTCGGCGATCAGGCTCTGGAATTTCTTCGACCAGGGCGAAAAGGAATGGCGGCGGGCGATCGCGTCCGCCGCCATGAAGCCGACATTGTGCCGGTTGTTGGCGTATTTCGCGCCCGGATTGCCGAGGCCTGCAAAGACAAGCATCGTCGCCTCCGGGCGGGAAGGGGTTACTTCTCTTCGGCGGCAGGAGCCGCTTCGGGCTCAGCCGCTTCAGTCGTCTCTTCCGCGGCCTCCGGCTTCATCGCCGAGGAGCCGGCAATGGTCGCGATGGTGAAGTCGCGGTCGGAGATCACCGGCTTGACGCCGGCCGGCAAGGTGATGGCCGAAATGTGGATCGAATCGCCGATATCGGTACCGGTGAGATCGATGGTGATGAAATCCGGGATCGCATTGGCCGGGCAGTGGAACTCGACCTCGTGGCGCACGATGTTGAGCACGCCGCCGCGCTTGATGCCGGGCGACTTGTCTTCATTGATGAAGTGCACGGGCACGTCGACATTGACTTCGGTATCCTTGCCGATGCGCAGGAAATCGACATGGACAGGGAAATCCTTGACCGGGTCGAGCTGGAAATCCTTGGGCAGAACCTGGATCTTGTTGCCGTCGACATCGATCGTGGCGACCGTGGTCAGAAACCCGCCGCCATGGATCTTGTAGTAGATGTCCTTGTAGGTCAGCGCAATCGCCAGGGGAGGCTGCTTGTCGCCGTAAATCACTGCAGGCACTTTACCGTTGCGGCGAACTGCACGGGCGGACCCCTTACCGACCTGTTCGCGCGCTTCGGCCTTGAGCTCGTAAGTATCGTGGCTCATGGCATTTCCTTTCGCGTTGTTCTGGAGCGCTCACGGTCAGCGTGGCTGGGCCGTAAACGTCGAAAGCCGACATAGCTAACGCATGACCTGGTCCGAAAACCGGAATCCACTTTTCGGAATCATGCGGGAAGGCGGCCTTCCGCCGCGTTGCCTCCAAGGGTGTCTACGCGGGTGGCGGCTCTATAGCGGAAGGCGGCGCGAGGTGCAAGCGGGCGGAAGGGCGCCAGGGATGGACCGTGTCCCATCAGGCTGGAAGTAGCAGTGCCGAAAGCAATCCTGCAACGTACAGCCCAACCCCGAAAGACAGATGGGCCATAAGGCTGCGCAGGCGCGCAGTGCGCGGATTGGGAACTTTCGAAGCCGCGATGCCGATCCCAAAAGCCGGTTGCATCACGAAGAACGGGGCGACGATGGTGCAGACGCCGATCAACAGGGCCGGAAGCACTGTCGGGTGCCGTGCCCAGTCGAGGCCCCACACTCCAATCAGCGCTGCGGCAAATACGATGCCGGTCGCGTAATGCGCACTCCATCCAATGGCGGTTTCGCCGCGAACGCGGGCAGCTTGTGCGATATTCGCATGTGCAAAACGTCCATGTGGAAAGTGCCCGATCCAGCGGCCGACCCAGGCGTAATCAAGCGGTGGAATCGCGAACATTCGCTTCAGAAACCATCCCCAGAGATCCATCAGGGCTGTCGCGCCGATTCCAATGACGGCCGCACGGACAACGAACTCCAACATTTTGGCATCTCCTGTTTCACTTGTCAGACACTAGCCAAAAAGAATCAATCATTCAACATATTGATTGATTGATTGAGTGATGCTAGCTATGTCATATGAAAAGCGCGGACGTTCACCACCCAATCTTCGACGAAATAGCGGATCTCGCCCGCACCTTGGGGCATGCCCACCGGCTGGTTCTGTTGCGTCACATTGCCGATGGCGAACTGGCCGTCGAACAACTGACGCAACTTTCCGGGATCGCGTTAGCGAATACGTCGCAGCATCTTCAGCACCTCAAGCGAGCGGGCTTGGTGCAGACCCGGCGAGACGGAAAACGCGTTCTGTACCGGCTTGCAGATGGCCCAATCGAAAACGTGCTTGCGGCGCTGCGAAATCTTGCAAACCACAGACGCCAGCAGATCCGTGAGTTTATCAACGATAGCATCAGCCAGCCGGACAGGTTGGAAAACATCTCGCGCGAGGAACTCGTGCGCCGCATGCGAAACGACGAAGTCGTGCTGCTCGATGTCAGGCCGCAGAACGAATTCGTAGCGGGGCATTTGCCGGGTGCGATCAACATTCCCGCTGACGAGTTGGAGCAGCGGCTTGCGGCGCTCCCACGGGAAAAGGTCGTTGTCGCCTATTGTCGTGGAGTCCAGTGCGTTCTGTCGGCCGACGCCTTGGCAATCCTCAGGGCACGAGGCTGGGCCTCGCGCCGGTTCGAAGGCGGCTTCCCCGACTGGGTGGCTGCAGGCCTGGGGGTAGAGGGCGTGAATTACGAAAGCGGTTAACGGCCGCCAAATCGGCGTCGCCGGCCAAGCCCGAACACAAATGGAAAGTTGGGACCGCGGCGGGGCAATGCCCACGGCGGGTGGACGGCGCGCGCCGGCAGCATGGAAGTGAGCCAATGAACACCTATTCGGAAACAAGCGGTGGAACCGGCGTTGCGGAAGGGAAGGTTTCCAGCGAGTGGCGAGAACGGTGCGATAAAGAGTTTCGCTCTACCTTCTATGGCTTCCGCTCGACCAGCATGTAGCCGATCCCACGAACCGTCTGAATGCTGGCCGATGCATCCGGCCCGAGCTTCGCACGCAGATAGCGAATGTATACCTCCACGATCTTCGTCCCGGGTTCGAAGCTGTATGACCAGACATTGTTGAGGATGCGCTCGCGGCTAACCACTTTCCCCGCATTGAGCATGAGAAAATGCAGAAGGTCGAATTCACGTCGGGTAAGGCTGATTTCCCGGTCGCCGTCCGCAAAACGACGAGCGCTCGTGTCGAGATTGAGGCGGCTCACTCGAAGCAACTGCCGATCCACTGCACCCTGACGGCGTCGGCGCAGCGCGTCAATCCTGGCCACCAGTTCATCAAACGCAAACGGTTTCGTCAGGTAATCGTCGGCACCGACCTTGAGCCCATCTACGCGATCCTGAATTGTCTCCTTCGCGGTCAGCATCAGGATGAGAACCGGCCGCTGCTCCAATCGCACGATCCGGCACAGCTCAAGGCCGTCCAGGTAGGGAAGCAGACGGTCCAGGATCACGAGATCGAATGGATCCGTACGAATAATGGCTAGTCCCTCGCGACCGTCCTCCGCGACACTCACGTGGAAGCCTTCGGCCTCCAACCCCCGGCGGAGAAAGTCGGAGACACGCCGGTCGTCTTCAACGATCAGGATTCGAATCATGGGTGCGATGTACCAGCGGCAGTCTGATTCTGAGGAGGGTTCCCGAAGGCTCAATTCCTTCAAGGCCGATTGTGCCATTGTGCCCGTCTATAATCTCCTTGGCGATCGCGAGGCCAACACCAAGGCCGTCGGCTGCGGACCTCCCGCCGACACGCCCGCGATAATAACGGTCAAACACGAACGGGAGATCGTTGGCATCGATCCCTGAACCGTTGTCGCGGATGGCGATCTCAAGCATTTCATGATGCTCAGCCACCTCGACTGCTATCGTCTGATATGGCTTTGAGTACTTTATGGCGTTGTCGAAGCCGATCAGCAGCGCTTGCTTTAGGCGCTGGGCGTCACCCCGAATGAGGCAATGGTCTGGGTTGAGCGACAGATCAACGGATATCTGCTTGGGACCTGCGAGTACGGAAGCCTCCTGAACGGCCGCCTTCACCGGTATCGATGTTGTGCAAGGAGAACCTGAAATTTTCGGCTTCGGAGCGGGCGAATGCCAGAAGGTCCCCCAGGTTGCGAGCCATATCTTCAGCGTAATTGCGGATTCGGCTCAGAGCTTCGCGGTAAGGTCGAACACGCGGTTGGCCGCGGAGGGCAACGTCGGCCTCTCCGCGGAGAATCGTCAACGGCGTGCGGAGTTCGTGGCTTGCCTCCGCAAAAAATTGTGTGCGTCGGCTATCGATAGCTCTCAGTTGCTCATTGGCTTTCCGCAGTTCACGGGTGCGCAACTGAACCTCCGCCTCCAAGCGGTCCTGTACCGAAATCAGAGCAGCACGTTCGATCTCGAGGGCCTCGGCCATGCTGTTGAAACTTCGCGAGAGGGAAGCGAACTCGTCGCGTCCGGTCGCGGAAACGCGATGGTCGAGCTTGCCCGCAGCGATGGCTTTGGCGCTTTCGTTCAGTTCACGCACAGGTGTGGCGATTGATCGTCGCAGGACGAGGCCGAACCCTAGACTGCCCAGCGTGAGCAACGCAGCGAAGCCGCCGGTCAGCAGTAGCAGTCGCCATTGTGCGCCACGGACGCCGGCGAGTTCCTCTCCAACCTCCCTGCGCTCCTCGTGCAAAGCGGCTTCAATCATTTCTTCGAGATCGTTCTCTAGTCGATGCTCCACATCGTTGCGGAAGGCGTCTACGATGCCCTTTGGATCCCCCTTTGTTCGCTGGCTAAACAGTCGCTGGGCGGCCCGATCTATCGCCTCAAACAGCGCCTTGATGCGGCCGACGAATCTGAGTTCGGCCTCCTCCTGGCGTCTATCGCTCCAATATCCGAGAGCGCCGAGTTCCTCGCGAGTGGCGCCCTCCAGCTTGTAGAATCCGGATTTCACTGCTTCTCGTGCCGCTTCGAAATCCGGCATTTGCTCGGGCCCAAGCAGCAAGACTTCAGCGAGTTGCTCGGTGTAATTGTTGGCATGCCCATTGAGTTCGGCGAGCGCCTCGAACCGCCCGTGGACGCTGTCGATTCGGCGGACGAATTCCTCTGTCAGCTGGAGTGTTGCGAATGCCAGTCCTGAAATCAGTCCGACAAGGGCGAGAATGACGATTTGAAATAGGAAGATGCGGCCTCGAACGGTCATGCGGTAATCCTGCCGGCGATCGGATAATGCCTCTCACCAAATTCTAACCGGAGCCCTCCCAAGCGTCTAATCGGAACCTCGTAAGTTCGAGCGGAGGGTGTGCGACGCCCTCATCGCCACGTTGGCGACGAACTAGACGAGGTTTCGGTTGGCACAAGTAGATTTTCGGACCGACAGTGACGCCACCCTTCGGGAAAGGACACCGCCGGTGCTCTGGCCGATATGGCGAGCCGCACTGATCGGAACCTGTGCATCCCTGTGTGTGGCCATCATTGAATTCGGCCTCCCCGCGCTCCCGTCCGACGCCCGGCGAGCGCTCGAGATCCTGCTTGTCGCGATCATCGGGTGGACCTTAACGCGGTTCGACGATGCCTTCGTTGCAATCGCCGCCGGATTGGCAATGGCGCTGCTGGTCAACCGTGATCCAGGCGCGCTGTTTCATGCGCTCGGCGATGAGTTGATCTGGCTATTGCTTGCCTCCTTCATATTGGCGGCCACCTTCAAGGCGAGTGGGGTCGCAGATCGCGTTCTCGGCCTCGTGACGGGGCGCATGCGATCGGTTCGCACAATCGCCTATTCTTTGACGGCCGTCATGATCGCCACAGCCTTCGTCATTCCGTCGACCTCAGGTCGCGCAGCTTTGATGATCCCCGCCTATCAGGCGATCGCGGGACACTGTGGAAGCGCCCGGTTGCGAAGGGCCTTCGCGCTGCTGTTCCCCACTGTTATCCTGCTCTCGGCCATTGCATCGCCCGTCGGCGCCGGCGCCCATCTGCTGGCGATCGAAATGGTCGGCCGCCTCTCGGGTGTGAAAGTAAGCTATCTGGAATGGATCGCTTTCGGCCTGCCGTTTGCGGCCGTGAGCACCTTCCTTTCGGTCGAATGCCTGCTCCGGCTTTTCCTGTCGCCGGTCGAACGGCGGATGACCCTTTTGCAGCCAACGACGGTGACTAGTGGCGGTGCCGGATTGGCACGGCAGCCGATACTCTGGATCGCCGGCGGGGTTGTCATCGCGTGGCTGACCGAACCTGTCCACGGACTTGATGCCACCGTTATCGCTCTTGGCGGCGCTCTCTTGGCCACGCTTCCTGGAGTCGGCTCCGTGGCGTTTGGCGATGCAATCAAGAGTGCGGAGTGGAAGCTGCTCTTGTTTCTGGCGGCGACGATCTGCTTGGCAGACGGCCTGACGGCATCAGGCCTCAATCGGTGGTTGATCGAGACCACTGTCGATCCACTGCGCGGCACCGGCTTGGGCCCGTTGGCGCTTATCTCCTTATTAGCCTTGCTTGGGCTTTTCAGTCATCTCGTGATCCACAGTCGCACGGCGCGTGTCTCGGTGCTGCTGCCCCCGGCGCTGATGCTCGCATCAACAGCGCGGCTCGACCCTCTCGTTGCAATGTTTGTCCTCGTCTCGGCGACTGGCTTTTGCCAAACCCTCGCGATCTGCGCGAAACCGGTGGCGCTTTTCGCGGGGGTCGACGAGGAAGGCTACGGCCCGAAAGACCTCGCCTTGCTCAGCTCAATCCTGCTGCCGATGCAGTTCATCGTCATCGTCGTGTTCGCGGTCGCCGTGTGGCCAGCCACCGGAGCCCTGCTCAACACGCTCCATCTGCAACTTGCTGGAGAGCCGTAGAATGTCGAAAAAGAAAGGATTGACGAAACGAAGACGGCTTCGAGTATTGGTCGCACCCTCCGGCTTTAAGGAGAGCCTCGGTGTTCGTGATGTCATCGCTGCATTGGCGCGGGGCGTTCGCAATGCCGTTCCGACAGCAAAGATCCTGGGCCTTCCAATGGTGGATGGTGGCGAGGATTTTACGCGGACCCTTGTTGAATTGTCTGATGGCGAGCTGCATTCCGTCACAGTGACGGGACCGGTGGGACAACCCGTGGCGGCCAATGTCGGTTTTCTCGGGCGAAGAAAGAAACGGACAGCAGTTCTGGAAATCGCGGCGGCTGCCGGGCTCCGGCTCGTCCCCACGGACATGCGTGACCCGACCCGCACTACAAGTTATGGGGTTGGTGAGTTGATTCGTTTTGCGCTCGATCTTGGCGCGGAAAGAATTCTGATCGGCTGCGGTGACTCGGGTGTCAACGATGCAGGAACCGGCATGGCCCAAGCATTAGGCGTGCGTCTGCTCGATGGCGGCGGCCGTCCCATTTCGGGGAGCGGCTCGGCCCTCTCATCGCTAGCTCGTGTCGATCTTTCCAGTCGTGATCATCGCCTTTCGAATGTTCGTATCGACGTCGCGGTAAATCCCTACAACATGCTGCTCGGCGAGAGAGGCGTCGCCCGGGTGTTCGGCCCGCAAAAGGGTGCAACACCTGACCAGGTGGTTTTGCTCGAGCAGGGCATGGAAAATGTCGCTCACGTCGTTCGCCGCGACCTCGGCGTCGACGTGACGCCGCTTGTCGGCGGAGGAGCTTCCGGGGGACTCGGCGCCGGACTTCACGCCTTTGCTGGGGCCCGGCTGCATCCGCGCTTCGACCTGATCCTGCGGTATATGGATCTCGATCATCGGCTGTCAAACGCCGACATCGTCATGACAGCCGAGGGTGGCCTGGATGGTCAGACGAGCTTTGGAAAGATACCAGCCGAGATTGCCCGGCGCGCGAAACGTCACAATCTGCCTGTCATCGCCTTGGTCGGAACGATCGGAGCAGGTGCAGAGGCGACCCACGACATCGGCATCGATGCCTTCTTCAGCATTCTGTGCCGACCGTGTTCCCTCGAAGACGCGATCCGTGACGCCGACACGCTGCTGGCGAACGCTGCCGAGCAGGCATTCCGGCTGATGCGGGCGACGCGTGCTTTCAAGTTCAGATGACGGAGCGTGTCAGCCAATGGCCGCGATGTCGCTACGCGGCGGCCCTGACCGGCTCGAAGTCTATGTCGAGAACCGAATTTCGCGCTGCCCGGTGGGCGGGGAAGCCGAAGTCCAACCCAAACTTCAGCCGATCGTGGTCCCCGCCTTGAGCTTCCTCGCCTCCTTCATGTTGGGAAGAAAAACCGTCAGCAGCCCGAGTAGCGGCAAATACGAGCAGACCTGGAAGACGAAATCGATGCCCTTCATGTCGGCGACGACGCCAAGCACGGCGGCCGCGATGCCGCCCATGCCGAAGGCGAAGCCGAAAAAGATGCCGGCGATCATGCCGACCCGGCCGGGCACCAGTTCCTGCGCGAAGACGACGATGTTCGAGAAGGCCGAGGACAGGATCAGGCCGATCAGCACGGTGAGAACCATTGTCCACTCGAGATTGGCGTAGGGCAGGGCCAGGGTGAAGGGCAGCACGCCGACGATCGAGAACCAGATCATCGCCTTCTGTCCGTAGCGGTCGCCGAACGGGCCGCCGAGCAGGATGCCCAGGGCCGAGGCGCCGAGGAACAGGAACAGCATGACCTGCGACATCTGCACCGAAACGCCGAATTTATGGATGGCATAGAAGGTGTAGTAGCTGGACAGGCTGGCGATGTAGGCGTTCTTGGTCAATACCAGCAAGGTCAGCACCGCCAGCGCGCCCAGGACCTTGCGGCGCGGGAAAGGCGAAACGAAGCCTGCCGCTTTGCGGGTGCCCTGTGCGGCGCGCAGGCGGCTGTACCAGCCGCCAACCTGCCACAGCACGATGATGCCGATCAGCGAGCCGCCGGCAAACCAGGCGATGCTGGTCTGGCCGAAGGGCACGACGATGAAGGCTGCCAGCAGCGGCCCCATCGCCTGGCCGAAATTGCCGCCGACCTGGAACAGCGACTGCGCAAGACCGAACCGACCACCGGAGGCGAAGCGGGCGATGCGCGAGGATTCCGGGTGGAAGATCGCCGAGCCGATGCCGATCAGCGAAGCGCCGATGAGGAGCAGCGAGTAGTGTCCGGCATAGGCCAGCACGACCAGCCCGATCAGCGAAGAAGCCATGCCATAGGGCAGCGAATAAGGCATCGGCCGTTTGTCGGTAATCATGCCGATCACCGGCTGCAGCAAGGATGCCGTCACCTGGAAGGTGAAAGTCAAAAGGCCGATCTGCCAGAAATCGAGACCGTAATTGTCCTTCAGCAGCGGATAGATCGCCGACAGCAGCGACTGCATGATATCGTTGATGCAATGGCAGAAGCTCACCGCCAGGATGACGGTGAAGGCCGTCGCCTGAGCTGAAATGTGGCTGGCCGCTGCCGGCTTGGCGTCGGCGGTTGCTGTGGTATCGGTCAAGGCAGGCTCCGTGGTCTTTTTGGCGGGCGCTCCCGCAGCGGTCTGATAGGGCGCAGCCTTATACGTTGCTTGTCACGCGACTTCTTTCGTGGTTTGGTCCAATAGTTTCGCAAGTGGGCCATAGCTGATGCCGCATGGCAGGGAAATGTTCAGAGCGGGCGACACCGATCTCGGGCTGTTGCATGAGCGTCGCTGGCAATGGCTGGAGCAGGCCGTAGGGCCGGCAGTGGCGCTGCCGACCGAATATCCGGACGGCTACCATGTGCCACGGCACCATCATAGCCGCAGCCAGTTGCTGCACGCGCTGGTCGGTGTCGTGCTGGTGACGACGCGGCATGGGCGCTGGATGGTGCCTCCGGACCACGCGATGTGGATCCCCGCCGGCACCGAACATTCCGTCGAGATGCTGGGCGACGTCAGCATGCGGTCCGTCTATGTGATGCCGGAGGCCATTCCCGGCCTGCCGGACGGGTTGCGTGTCGTCGGCATCACCGACCTGATGCACAGCCTGATCGTGGAATCGGAAAAGCTGCCGCAAGGCGCCGAGCTGGAGGGGCGAGGCGGGCTGATCATGAAGCTCCTGCTGCACGAAATCCCGAACCTGCCGGAACGGCCGCTCGGCCTTCCGTTCCCGTCCGATGCAAGGTTGGCGACGCTGTGCCGGCGCTTCGTCTCGGCACCGTCACCGCATGCGACGATCGACGAGTGGGCCGCTATCGTCGGCATGAGCCGCCGCTCTTTCACCCGCGCGTTCCACCGCCAGACCGGATTGTCGCTGTCGACCTGGCGTCAGCAGGCCTGTCTGTTCGCGGCGCTGCCACGGCTGGCCGACGGCGAGCCGATCACGAGGGTGGCGCTCGATCTCGGTTATGACAGCGTGCCGGCGTTCATCACCATGTTCAAGCGCATGCTGGGAGCCTCGCCACGCGGTTACATGCGGGGCGCCCGTGATGCTGGCGAAGGTGTGCGACGAACAAGCGGTCCGGCTCGGCCTGAGGCGCAGCCCTGAAGGGCGTCGCATTCGACCGGCCTCATGCGACGCGCTTTGGGTTCTTGTTGTATGCATGTCGTTATCGCAAAACCGCTGCACAGTTTTGCGCGACACGCATTAATCGAACAGGCTCGACACCGATTCCTCGGTCGCCGTGCGCGAGATCGCCTCGCCCATCAGTTCGGCGATGGAGATGACGCGGATATTGGCGGCGTCCAGCACTGCCTGGGTCGGCTGGATGGAATCGGTGATGACCAGTTCCTGCAGTTTCGAGGCGCCGATGCGGGCGATGGCGCCGCCGGACAAAACGCCATGGGTAGTATAGGCGGTGACACTGGTGGCGCCATCGGCAAGCAGCGCATCGGCCGCATTGCACAGCGTGCCGCCCGAATCGATGATGTCGTCGATCAACAGGCAATCCTTGCCGCGCACGTCACCGATGACGTTCATGACTTCCGATTCGCCGGGGCGCTCGCGGCGCTTGTCGACGATGGCAAGCTGGGCGTCGATGCGCTTGGCGAGCGCGCGGGCGCGGACCACGCCGCCGACATCCGGCGACACCACCATGACATTGGCAAGCTGCTTGTATTTCGCCTTTACGTCGCGGGCCATGACCGGCACGGAAAACAGATTGTCGGTCGGGATGTCGAAGAAGCCTTGAATCTGGCCGGCATGGAGATCCAGGGTCAGCACCCGGTTGACGCCCGCCCTCGTGATCATGTTGGCGACCAGCTTGGCCGAGATGGGTGTGCGGCCCGAGGCGCGGCGATCCTGCCTGGCATAGCCGAAATAAGGAATAACTGCAGTGATGCGCTTGGCCGAGGAGCGCATGAAGGCGTCGATCATGATGAGCAGTTCCATCAAATGATCGTTAGTCGGGAACGAAGTGGACTGCAGGATGAAGACGTCCTCGCCGCGCACGTTCTCCTGGATCTCGACGAAGATTTCCTGGTCGGCGAAGCGCCTGACGCTGGCCTTGCCCAGCGGAATGTTGAGGTAGCGGGCGACTGATTCGGCCAGCACCCTGTTGGAATTGCCCGCGAAGAGCTTCATGCACCGTTCCTGGCGAAGGATTGAGAGACTCCGATAGCACTCCAGCCTCTTAGTCGGGCTTTTAGCGGCCCGCGCCGGTATTGCAAGCGTCGTGAATGGGAATCCGCCGGCTAATCTCAATAAACGCTTACGGCTTGAGCATGCGGCGATAGAGCCAGTTCCATGCCGACGGAATCGGGATAGCTCTATCTTTCAGTCTGAGCATGCTCTTTTCCGAAAACCGGATTCCACTTTCGGAATTATGCTCCAGGTCAGCCGGCGCCGCCGCCAAGCCAAGTGGCGAACTGGTCGATTGTCTGGTCGGCAATTGCCTGCATGGTCGCCGGCGCGACCGCCGTCCAGCCTTCGCCGCCGCCAACAGAGGGCGCCTTCTGCTGGCCGTTGATGCGATGCAGCCGGTTGCCGGCCGGGTCATAGATGTCCCAGACATAGATGACGGTAGTGTCCTTGCCTTCCGTCATGGTCGAGAAATAGCCCTTGAGCACATGCGTTGGGGTCTGGTCGGTGCTGCCGGCCAAGGTGATGCCGCGCTGCCTGGCGCGTGTCTGAAGCTCGGCGGTCAGCGGTGTCGCGGCTTCTACCGAGGCGCCGACGATCGGCGCCACCTGCAGCCGGGTCCGCGCAATGGCAGCCGCGCTTTTGGCGAGCGGCACGGCTGCTGCAGCGGAAGGCTGCGCTGTATCTGCAGTTTGCGCGGTGCCGGCAGGCTGAGCCGGAGTTGCGGGGGGCGTTGCGGCACCTCCGGCTCCGGAGAGCGATTGCGTCGATTGTGGGGCAATGGCCGAGGGTTCGAGAACGTCCTTCGCATTGGTGCAGGCCGCCAGTGCCAGCGCCACGAGCAATGACACGGTCGTCACATGCGATCGTCTCATTAGCCTGAAAACTCCTTGGCGACGAACGCCCCTCACACTCTTTCCATTATGGATTCACTGCACGATCAAGTCGAGATCATGGCGGGACAGCGGCTTCGGCTGGGATTCGGTGGTCAGATAGGTGCGGCCAAGCGTCATCGCGGTTTCGGTTTCGGAGTCCATGATGATCATATGGGCGAACAGCGTCATGTTCGGCGCAATCGGTTCGGGATTACCCTGATAGAACATCGGCATATCCATCCAGGACGGGGTGAAGCGGGCGCCGAGCGAATAGCCGCAGGCATTGAGCCGGTGCTTGGTCAAATTGTGGGCTTCGAGGGTGCGGGCATGGGCGTCGAACACGTCGCCGAACGTATTACCGGGCGTCATCGCCTTCTCGACTGCAAGTAGCGCGGCGCGGGCGGCATCGAACAATTCCTGGTGGCGTTTCGATACCTTGCCGGTCAACACCGTGCGCATCATTGCCGCATGGTAGTGGTGGAAGACACCGGCCCATTCGAGCGTCAGCTGGTCGTTCTTGGTGAGCTTGCGGCGACCGGCCTTGTAGCGGCAAAGCAGGGCGTCGACTCCGGAGCCGATGATGAACTCGTTGGCCGGATAATCGCCGCCGCCGGCAAAGATCGCACCTTGCATGGCGGCGAGGATCAGCGCCTCATCGCCGCCCTGCTTGATCAGCGGCAGTGCTGCGTCCAGCGCGTCGTCGGCCAGATTTGCGGCTTTTTCCGCCTTGGCGATTTCTGCCGGGCTCTTGAACAGCCGTAGCCGGCTGACAATGCCGGAGGCATCCGCGATCTGCCCGAAGGTCTGCAACTGCTCGTCGAGGCGCCGGCCATTATAGGCGGTCAGGCCGTGGGTGTCGTATTCGACGCCGATCCGGGCGCCGAGCAGGTCAAGCTCGTTGAGCAGATTGCGCAGATCTACCGCCGGATTGGCGCCGTTGCGGTCCGTCCACAAAACGATGTTGTCGATGATCGAGGTGTGGCGCGCCTGGCGCAAGTCGGCCGAACGCGTCAGCAGCACCATCGAGCCGTCGGCCTTGACCACCAGGCACTGGAAAAAGCAGAAGCCGAAGGTGTCGTAGCCGGTTAGCCAATACATGCTTTCCTGGGCAAACAGCAGGACGGCGTCGAGCTTCTTTTCGGCGATCTCGATCATCAGTCGATCGCGCCGCGCGTCGAATTCCGAGCGTTCGAAATGCAGCGCCATCAGTCAGCCTCCAAAACGATTGCCGAAACCTGCCGCCCGTAGTCGGGCTCGTTGCGATGCGTGCTGCGCCGATAGGAGTAGAAAAGCTCTTCCTCGGCATAGGTGCAGCGGCCAAGTCCCTCGGCGTTGACGCCAGCCTTGGTCAGCCGGTCGACCGTGTAGCGGTTGAGATCGAACATCGCGTGTCCGGCATTTGCGGAGGGCGCGAAATAGCGAGCATTGCCGGCATCGGCGTCGACGAAACGGGCGACGAATTCCGGTCCGACTTCGTAATTCCGCGGGCCGATCGAAGGACCGAGCACTGCGACGATGCGGTCGCGCCGGGCGCCGAGGCTTTCCATTGCCGCGATGGTGTTTTCCAGCACTCCGGTGAAAGCGCCTTTCCAGCCGGCATGGGCGGCGCCGATAATGCGCGCCTCGGCGTCGGCGAAGAGGACCGGTCCGCAGTCGGCGGTCGAGGCACCGACGGCAATGCCCTGCCGGTCGGTGACAATGGCGTCGGCCTTGGGCCGCTCGCCGGCAAAAGGCTCCCTGGCAATGACGACGTCCGGCGAATGAACCTGGTGAGCGGTCAGCAGATGGTTTGCAGGCACGCCCATCCATTCGGCGACCCGGCGGCGATTCTCGCGCACCAGCGTCTGGTCGTCGTTCGAGCCGGTGCCGATGTTGAGGCCCCGGTAGATGCCGCTGGAAATGCCGCCGACTCGCGTGAAGTAGCCGTGGCGGATGCCTTGCGCCGTTTCCAGCAAGGGCGACCGAACGGGATCCGGTTTGGTCTGATTCAGCATGGCGGCTTTGTTGTCCGTATGGGCGATTTCGTCAAGCGAGTTGAAGGGGCGCAGTTGAAGGCTGGTCAGTTGAAGGCTGGTCAGTTGAAGGCTGGCGCAGTTGATGTCGGGCGCTAGTCGGAGACGGGAGAGTGAGAGAGGCGGCAGCGAAAAGTCAATCCGTGCTTGGAAACGGCGGAACGGCAATGCCGGCGGGGAGGACGGCAAGCACCTTGAAGAGTTCGCCCATGGCCAGCGGGCCGGCGAGGCGCTCGACGTCGGCCGCGATCTTTTCGCGAGCTGCCTCATCGGCATTGGCGCCGAGCCGGCCAGCTCGTTCGAGAAGCCCCATCTTGAGCAGGAATTCACCTTGCGTTGAGAGGTGGGCATCGAGGCTGTGTGCCCGAACGGTTGCCGCGAGGGCAGCGAAATCGACATGGGCTGTGAGATCGGCCTGCCCCGGATTGGCCAGCACGTCCTCATGACCGTGCTTGCGCAAGGCCTGCAAGGTGTCGCCGATCCCGGGCTGGAGGTGACCGTAGTCGAGAAACAGGCCGGCGCCGCCAAATCCGGCAAGTCGCCCGGCGATGGCCGCCATCAGGGCGGCGCGGGCTGGCGCCATCTCGACGATGGCACCTTGCGGCGCATTCTCGGCACCCTCCGGCAGCAGCATCGGGTCAAGCGAGCCGGCGCCGACGAAAAAGCGCAGCCGGTTCGCATCGTCGAGACCGATCATCCGCTCGCGCCAGCCGGCCCCAGCGCGGACGAACTGGCGGATGGGCACCGCGTCAAACAGCTCGTTACCAACAATCAGAAGCGGCCCCTGCGGTAGTGTGTCGACGGCCTCATGCCAGGCGATGGTGGCCGACGTCCCGGCAAGCGTTCGTTTCTGGACCTCGGTCAACCGCAGACTGGTCTCGATCAAGGCGAACGATGCGCTGGCGGTAAGCGTCGGATCGAGCCGCGAAAGCGTGCGCAGCATATCTCTCATCAGCGTGCCGCGGCCGGGGCCTATTTCGGCGATGGCGACCGGCGTCGGCCGGTCGATCGCCAGCCACGCCTGATAGAGCCAGATGGCGACCAGCTCGCCAAACATCTGGCTGACCTCCGGCGCGGTGACGAAGTCGCCGGCGGCGCCGAACGGCTCACGTGTCGTATAATAGCCGTCCTGCGGATCGAACAGGCAGAGCGCCATGTATTCGCTGATGGGGATCGGTCCCACGGCACCGATCAGCTCGGCGATGCGGGTCTTCAGCCGCGTCATGCCGGCTGCGGTTTTGTCACCGGCTTGGCTGTAGCCATCGCCCAGATGCCGGCCAGCACCATCGGCAGTGACAGCACCATTCCCATGGTCAGCCAGCTCGTGCCAAGGAGGTAGCCAAGCTGCTGGTCGGGCTCGCGAAAGAATTCGACGAAGATGCGCGAGGCGCCATAGCCGGCGATGAAGGCGCCGCCGACGAAGCGCGGCGTCTTCAGCTTGAGCCGCGAATGGGTGAGGAAGCGCAGGACAAGGAACAACACCAGCCCTTCGAGGAGCGCCTCGTAGATCTGGCTCGGATGGCGTGCAAATGGGCCGCCATTGGGGAATTCGAATGCCCATGGAACGTCGGTCGGCCGGCCCCATAGTTCGGAATTGATGAAGTTTGCCAGGCGAACGAGGCCAAGCCCCACCGGCACGCCGGCGGCAACCACGTCGAACAGCGACCATGTGCGGATGCCACGAGACCGGGAAAACAGCGTCATTGCGAGAATGACGCCGATCAGGCCGCCATGAAACGACATCCCGCCCTGCCAGACGGCGACGATATCGAGCGGATTGGCAATGTAGCGCGGCAGGTCGTAGAACAGCACGTAGCCGGTGCGTCCGCCGAGCACCACACCGATGGCTGCCCAGACGATGAAGTCATCGAGGTCGACGGGCTTCATCGGCAGGGTGCCGTCGGGCCACAGTTTTGGGTTGGTGACGAGGCGCTTGGCATACCACCAGGCGAACAGAATGCCGACGATGTAGCCGACGCCGTACCAATGCACCGCCAGCGGTCCGATCCGGACGATGACCGGGTCGATGTTGGGAAAGGGCAGGGCGGCCAGCGGCAGCAAATATTCGCTCAACAGGGTCTCCGGGTTCCCAATCAGGTTCGGGCGCGGACCATGCGGCAGGCTTTTGGCGGGGTCAAGGCAAGCATATGCTTGCATTCCGAATCGTGCGCCACTACGTCAATTCGACCAAGCGAGGATTTGCCATGGCGACCGGACCGAACCGCATTCTCGATGAATTCGCCAAGCTGATGACCGATGCAGCCGGTGCCGCGCAAGGCGTGCGGCGCGAGGTGGAGACCGCCTTCAGGGGCCAGGCCGAGCGCATACTCAACTCCATGGACGTGGTGCAGCGCGAGGAATTCGAGGCCGCTCGCGACATGGCGGCGAAGGCCAGGGAAGAAAACACCCGCCTCGCCGCTCGCATCGAGGCGCTCGAGGCCAGGCTTGCCGAATTGACCGGTCAACCAGCGCCTGCGGCTGCGGCAAAGCCGCGTGCAAAAAAATAACAAGAAATAAATCGTTAAACTTTTCCACAAAGCCGGATCGCAAAAAGCGCTTTGTCGTGAATCGCTTACCGGTACTGCGTGAATCTTTGTGACAGCGCCTTTCCACATGCGAATGACGCAGTGCGAAAAATTTGGCTGGTCACGCGACTCCCGATCAATAGACTGAATTTGTTGCATGATTCGGAGCAGGGTCATGCGCCGGGCGGTGGGGTCCGGTCCGGGGTCTTTGCGTTGACGAAGTCCTGGCCGTCCGAGTTCTAGGCAGAATTGTTCGAGTGTGCCTCTCCCGCGGAGCGTGTGGTGGCGCTCCCAGAACGACAGGAAGCATTTCATGGAACTTCTCGAACTCGAATTCTCCCGCGAAATCCATCCGGTGGATGTTATCGAGCAGGTGGCGCACAACAACGATTGGTCCTTCGAGCGGGCCGGCGACGACGAGATCTCGATCTCTGTTGCCGGAAGCTGGACCGACTACCACGTTTCATTCTCCTGGATGGAGGACTATGAGGCGCTGCACCTGGCCTGCGCCTTCGACATCAAGGTCCCGGAGGCGCGTGCGCTCGAGGTGATGCGGCTGCTTTCGCTGATCAACGAGCAGATGCTATTTGGCCATTTCGACCTCTGGGAGCAGGAAGGCGCCATCATGTTCCGCCAGTCGCTGCTGCTGGCCGGTGGGGTCGAGCCGTCGAGCCAGCAGGTCGAGGTGCTGCTGTCGTCGGCGCTGGAGGCCTGCGAATGCTATTTCCAGGCGTTCCAGTTCGTCGTCTGGTCAGGAACTTCGGCCAAGGATGCGTTGGCCGGCGTGCTGTTCGAAACCTACGGAAACGCCTGACCGTCGATGGTTTCGAGCAACGCGCGAAAACCCGAGATCAGCTTTGCCGATTTCGACCGCATCGACATCCGCGCCGGCACGATCGTCGAGGCCGAGCCTTTTCCCGAGGCGCGCAACCCGGCGATCAAGTTGAAAATCGATTTCGGTCCCGTGATCGGGGTGAAGAAATCCTCGGCCCAGATCACGAAATACTATACGCCCGAAGCCCTGATCGGCCGGCAGGTGTTCGCTGTGGTCAATTTCCCGCCGCGTCAGATCGGGCCGTTCATGTCGGAAGTGCTGACGCTTGGCTTTCCGGATGAGGAGGGCGCGGTTGTGCTGGGCGCCATCGAGCGAAAGGTGCCTGACGGCGGTCGGTTATTTTAGCCGCAGTTCTGATCAGGCGGCCAGTTTACGCGTGGTACCCAGCGCCTCTTCGACCGTTTCCATGAACATTTCCGCGCAGACCTTCCAGCTGTAGCGCATCGCGCGTTGCCGCGCCTCGGCGCGGTCGACGTGAAGGGCGGCGAGCGCTGCTTGCCGCAGGTCGTCCGATACCGCGCCGCCGATGCCGTCGCCGACGATGTCGATCGGTCCGGTGACGGGATAGGCTGCGACCGGCGTGCCGCTGGCCAGCGCCTCGATAATGACGTTGCCGAACGTGTCGGTACGGCTGGGGAAGACGAAAACATCGGCCGAGGCGTAGATCTCGGCTAGTTCGTCGTTCGGACGATGGCCGAGGAAATGGGCATCGGGATATCTGGCCTTCAGCTTCGCCAATTCCGGCCCTTCGCCTACGACCAACTTGCTACCGGGCAGGTCGAGGTCGAGGAAGGCCGGCAGGTTCTTTTCGATCGCGACGCGGCCGACGCAGAGGAAGATCGGTCCGGGAAATCCCAGGTCCTTTCTTTTGTCCGGCCGAAAATGATCGGTGTCGACGCCGCGCGTCCACGGCCGGAGCTTGGTGAAGCCGCGCGCCGCAAGATCGTCGGCAAGCGACTGGGTGGCAACCAGCGTGCCCTGTCCTGAATTGTGGAAATCACGCAGCCAGCGATAGGCCCATGCTTCAGGCACCGGCAGGCGCGCGCTCAGATATTCCGGAAAACGTGTGTGATAGCTGGTCGTGAACGGGCGGCCGGCGTTGCGGCAGTAGCGCCGGGCCATAATGCCGAGCGGTCCTTCGGTGACGATATGGATGTGGTCCACCTTGCGTGCCTCGATCAGCTGCGCCACGCGGTGCGGCGTCGTCAGCGCCAGCCTGATATCGGGATAGGTCGGCAGAGGCAGGGTGCGAAAGATATTCGGCGTCAGGAAGTCCGTTTCGATATCGAAGGATTTCAGGGTCTCCGAGAGGCGCTCCAGCGTGTGGACGACGCCGTTGACTTGCGGGCGCCAGGCGTCGGTGACCATCAGGATGCGCATGGCGGTCCCTTGGCGGCAAGCTTCATTGCCTCGCCGCGACGCCTGAGCGGCGACCACGCCGCAGCTCTGGCGTCGCACCAGCGCACCCGGGCAGGTGCGGGGTCGAAATGAGGCCGCAGGGCCGAATCAATCAGGATTGCGCGCTTCATTGGCGCTCTTCACCATGGTTTCATGACGGGCCGATGAAGGCCGGGTGTCGCTGCCGTCAAGCGGGGACCTTGATCACCGCCCGAAGGCCGCCGAGCGGGCTGCGTTCGAGGACGATGTCGCCGCCATGGCTGCGGGCAATGTCACGTGCGATGGAGAGGCCAAGGCCGGTGCCGCTGGCGTCGAGGTTGCGGGCCTCGTCCAGCCGCACGAACGGCTTGAATACATCCTCCCGCTTTTCGGGCGGAATGCCCGGGCCGTCATCGTCGATGGTGACGAGCAGCGAACCGCGACCATGATTGGCATTGATCTCCACCGTCTTGGCATAGCGGAATGCATTGCCGACGACGTTGGACAGCAGCCGGGCAAAGGCATTGGGGCGCACATGCACATGCGGATCGCCGACAAGCACGGTCGATAGCTTGCGCTTGCGCAGCGCGGCCTCCTCGCGAAGCTTGTCGAAGAAGGCTTCGAGATCGAACTGGCCGGCGTCTTCCGAAGCTTCGCCGCGTGCAAAGGCAAGGTAGCCTTCCAGCATCGACTGCATGTCGTCGATGTCCTGGTCGAGTGCCTGGGTATCGGCCGCCTTGGTCCCGGCAAGCGCCAATTGCAGTTTGAAGCGGGTGAGGATGGTCCTCAGATCGTGGCTGACGCCGCTCAGCATGGCGGTACGCTGCTCGAGCTGGCGTTCGATGCGTTCGCGCATCTGTATGAAGGCAAAGCCGGCGCGGCGGACTTCCTCGGCTCCGCGCGGGCGAAAATCGCGCGGCATCGGCCGGCCCTTGCCGAAGCTCTCGGCCGCCTCGGCCAGCGTCAGAATCGGCCGGATCTGGTTGCGCAGGAAGGGAATGGCGATCATCAGCAGCACCAGCGAGGTGCCGACCATCCAGATCAGGAAAATATGGGTGTTCGATGCATAGGCCTGGCTGCGGCGCACGAAGACGCGCAGCACCTTGTTCTCGAGCTGGACGCGGACCTCGACGATATTGGAATTGCCGACCGTATCGATCCAGAACGGACGGTTGATCTGGCGGGTGATCTCGGACGAAAGGATCTCGTCGAGGATCGAGAAGAACGGCTTTGGCCCGGGAGGCGGCAGCGGGTCGGGCGGTAGGAGGTCGACTTTCAGCTGCATGCGATCCTGGGCGATGCGGATGACGTTGGCGTAGTCGGCGTCGTGAGGATAGGTCTCTATCAGGTCGATGATGGCGGCGATGTCGCGCACCGTGGCCTGCGACAGGCGCTGCGTCACGGTCTGCCAGTGGCGCTCCATGAAGACAAAGGCGACGACCGACTGCAGCATGATCATCGGCGCGATGACGATGATCAGCGAGCGGGCATAGAGCCGCTTCGGCATGTAAAGCGACACCAGGCGCCAGAAACGGTTCCAGGCGCGCGGCACGGCCTTGAGCGCCCGCGTCGCACGAGCGCTCAAGCCGCCATCTCCCGGCCGTTCGAGTTGCGTGGTCGCCATTCGTCTTTCGCTCACCGGCGGCCCGGCAAAGGACCGCTGTCGGCGACATTCTATTCCACGCTGAGCCGATACCCAATACCGCGCACTGTCTGCAGCCAGACCGGATTGGACGGATCGCGTTCGATCTTGCGGCGGAGCCGATTGATCTGGACGTCGATCGTGCGCTCGCCGACCTCGGATTCATCGCCGACAAGCTCATGCCGCGGTATCGTTTCGCCGGCACGCGCAGCGAAGATCGCCAGGATTTCCTGCTCGCGGTCGGTCAGCTTGAGCGCCTCGCCGCCGCGCTTCAGCTCACGCCTGGCGATCTGGAACGTATAGGGGCCAAAGACCAGCTGTTCGACCTTAGGCGTTGTCGCGGGGCCGCCGCGGCGCAGGATATTGTTGATACGCAGGATCAGCTCGCGCGGGTCGAACGGTTTAGGCAGATAGTCGTCGGCGCCGGCCTCGAGCCCGGTGATCCGGCTGTCGGTTTCGGACAGTGCGGTGAGCATCAGGATCGGCACGTTTTTCTCCGCCCGCAGCGCCTTGGTGAGGTCGACGCCACTTTCACCCGGCATCATGACGTCGAGCACGATCAGATCGAAGTCGAGGCCGGCGAGCTTGCGGCGCGCCTCGCCGGAATTTCCGGCGACGGTGACGCGAAAGCCGTTTTCGGTCAGATACTGTTTCAGAAGATTGCGGATACGGGTGTCGTCGTCGACCACCAGCAGATGCGGCGCGTCGTCTTCCGGTGCTGTCGGATGATCAACCCTCTCAATGGTCTCCATGGTTTTTCCCTGACATCTTTGCGGGCACAATGTCGATCTGCGCCCTTAGTTCCGGATTGACCATCGCTTCAAGGAACCGTTCGATAACGGCGCGTTCGGTGGCTCCGGAATCTTCCAATGCAGCATGGATGCGGCGCGACTGTGGCCGCGCCAGCGCCAGCGCCAGGGCACGGCCCTTGGCCGTCGGGTAGAGTTCGCGCTGGCGGCGGTCGCGAGGGCCCTGCAATTGCACGATATGGTCGGTGTCGATCAGTTGCTTGAGCACGCGCGCCAGGCTCTGCTTGGTGATCTTGAGCACGTCGAGGAGCTCGGCGACCGTCAGCCCGGGCCGGCGATTGACGAAATGCAGAACCCGGTGATGGGCACGGCCAAAACCGTATTCGGCCAGGATCTGGTCCGGATCGGAGGTAAAGTCGCGATAGGCGAAGAAAAACAACTCGATGATGGCGAAATCGATGCCGTCCTCGTCGGTGATCGCCGTCCTGATCGGTTCTGCGGCTGCGTGGCTCGTCATCTTTTCTCCGTGTGAAGCAGGAAATTATGTCAGCACTATTGACGTATTTTCCGCGCGATGGTAATTTTTGGCAAGCTTTTCGGCGGATTGCGAACGAAAAGGCAAGCGAAGCCGTTTTTTCCGGAACTTCCTGAGTTTGCCAGACCTTAAATATCCGCCTACGCTTTGAGACAATGGCCGCCCACAGCGGCCGAAACGAAACACGCAACGACACAATGATGTGCGGGCTGCCGCCCGCGGGAGGTTACCATGGCATCCGTTCCCTTCGACCAACTGGACGGCTTTATCTGGATGAACGGCGAATTCGTCAAATGGGCCGACGCCAAGATCCACGTCTTGACCCACGGGCTGCACTACGCCAGCGCGGTATTCGAGGGCGAGCGCGCTTATGGGGGCGAAATTTTCAAGCTGACCGACCACACCGAACGCCTGCATGAATCGGCGCGCCTGCTTGGCTTCAAGATACCCTACTCGGTCGCCGAGATCGACGACGCCTGCCGCACGCTGTTGAAGAAGCAAGGTTTCCAGGACGCCTATGTCCGGCCGATCGCGTGGCGCGGCAGCGAACAGATGGGCGTTTCCGCACAGAACAGTCGGATCAACTGCGCCATCGCCATCTGGCAGTGGCCAAGCTATTTCGACCCGGCGCAGAAGCTCAAGGGGATCCGCCTCGACATGGCCGAATGGCGCCGCCCCGACCCGCGCACCGCACCGTCGAAATCGAAGGCGGCCGGCCTCTACATGATCTGCACCATGTCCAAGCATGCCGCCGAGGCCAAGGGCTATGCCGACGCCATGATGCTCGACTGGCGTGGCCAGGTGGCGGAAGCGACAGGCGCCAACATCTTCTTCGTCAAGGACGGCAAGATCCATACGCCCAAGCCTGATTGCTTCCTCGACGGCATCACCCGCCGCACGGTTATTGGCCTTGCCAAGGACCGCGGTTTGGAGGTGATCGAGCGCGCCATCATGCCGGATGAGCTTGAAGGCTTCCAGCAGTGCTTCCTCACCGGGACGGCAGCCGAGGTGACGCCTGTTTCGGAGATCGGTCCATACCGATTCGAGGTCGGCGAAATCGCCAAGACGCTGATGAATGACTATTCTGCGGCCGTTCAGCCCAAGCACGCAATCGCTGCAGAATAACGAAAGTCACAGCTTTTTTAACTAGTAAGGGCGGTTTTCGGGCCGCCCCTTTTATTTAAGCGCTTCTGCATTTGACTTTCACACAATTCGGCGTCTCATGATGGGGTCGGCCCGGGAGGCTGGCAGCTATGGAGGGACTGGAAATATGGATATGAACACGCTTCTTCCGATCATTATTCAGGTGATTACGGGTATCATCGGTGGTCAGGCGGTTGGCGCGGCTATCAAGACTGCGGCGATGGGGCAGCTTACCAAAATCCTGGGCGGCGCTGTCGGCGGCGTCGGCGGTGCGGCCATCCTCAACAGTCTGCTGGGTGGCTCGGTCGATCCGGCAGCCGCCGCCACGGCGGCAGGGGCCGGCAGCGCGTTGAACATTTCAAATATCGTTGGCGGTGCCGGCGGCGGCGCCATCCTGACCGGCATCATCGGTGCGGTCATGAACGCGATGAAGAAATAAGCTTTGACGTTTCAGGTTTTCAAATGGGCGGCTTCGGCCGCCCATTTCGTTTGCCGTTTGTGGGAGCGGTGGACGCCGTTCGCGTGTGTCTCTACATCAGGGCCTGGTTCAAGGTTGGAGCTCTCCTGACGCGTTCGAGGGGACGCGCAGCGCTCCGACAGCGTGAAAGGACGAATATGGGTCAGCTCAACGCCGGCATCGTGCCGGTCACGCCGTTCCAGCAGAACTGCACCATCCTCTTCGACATGGACGACAGGCAAGGCGTTGTCGTCGATCCGGGCGGCGACATCGACAAGGTGCTGGCGGCGCTCGAGGACAATGCGATCACTGCCGGCGCGATCTGGATTACGCACGGCCATATCGACCATGCCGGCGGGGCCATGGAACTGAAGGAGGCGCTCGGTATCGAGATCATCGGTCCGCATGCCGCCGACCGGCCGCTGCTCGCCAATCTCGAGAACCAGGCAAAGCGCTACGGCATCACCGATCCCGTGCGCAACTGTGTCCCCGACCGGTTCCTTGCCGAAGGCGAGACCGTTTCGTTCGGCTCGCACGTGTTCGAGGTGCTCCATTGTCCGGGCCATGCACCCGGCCACGTCGTCTACTATAGCCGGGCTGCGAAGTTCGCCCATGTCGGCGACGTGCTGTTCCGCGGTTCGGTCGGCCGCACCGATCTGCCGGGCGGCAACCACGCCGCGCTGATCGCCTCGATCAAGGAGAAGCTTTTGCCGTTGGGCGACGACATCGGCTTTATCTGCGGCCATGGTCCCGGCGGCCGTTTTGGTGAGGAGCGGCGGAGCAATCCTTTTCTGGTCTGAAAGCGCTTGCCGGAAACAAAAAGCGCGGCCTGTGCGACCGCGCTTTTTTCCGACGGGAAACTGCCTCCGCTAATTGGCGGTGCAGAAATGCTGTTCGCCGTCATAGCCGGTGAACGTGCCGGTACGGGCGTTGAAGCTCCGGTAGCGGTCCGAGCAGTATTCGTACCAGCCGCGGGTCCACGGCTCCGCATAGCTTTCGGCATAGGCCACGCGCGGCTGCACGTAATAACGGCGCACCGGGGCAGGCCTGTAGTATTCATCATCATAGGCCGGGTCGTAATAGCGGGGCTGCGGGCTGGCGAGCGCACCGCCGATCAGGGCACCGGCCGCAAGGCCGAGCACGCCGGCCGCAACGGCGTCGCCGTGGCCGTGGTGGCGGCGGTGATGGCGCCATTCGTCGGCATTGGCCGCGGGCAAGGTCGCAAGCGTGGTCGCAACGACCGCGGCGGACAGGATGGCAGTCTTGAAAATTCGGTTCATGTCGGTCTCCTTCGTGCCGGCCCGGGTCGTTTTCGGGGGATGCGGTCCGGCTTTAACGAAGATTAATATGCGACCGTGGCTGAACGGGGGCTGAACGAAATTTGACCAGGCGGTTCATCTAACTGGGCGGTTCAAGCGTGCGGCAAACACCGCAGGCCAGACCGGCCCACGTCCATTCTGTCCGGGGGTGGTTCAGCCGATCGACAGGTTGACGGCTTTCGGACCCTTGCCGCGCTTGTCCGGCTCGGTGTCGAATGTCACTTTCTGCCCATCCTCAAGACCGGGAAGACCCGACGCCTGCACGGCCGAAATATGGACGAAGACATCCTTTGCCCCGTCGTCCGGCGTGATGAAGCCGAAGCCCTTGGCGTGATTGAAGAATTTGACGGTGCCGGTCTGCGGCATGGGAAGCTCCTTTGATCCCACAAGTCCAGTCTCGGGCCGGCAAATGCCCGGACGGAAATTTGTCCTTTATTTTAGTGCCATCGGCAAGAGAAAGTTTTGCGGGTGCGGGCAAGCATCCCGGAACACAAAAGGCGCGACGAAAACCGCCGCGCCTTTACAGAATTCAAGTTCACTCCAAAAGCCTTGCAGCATCCTCACCCCGAAAGGACGCGCGGCACGCTGTGGTTTCAGGCAGCGCGGAGATTGACCGCTTTCGGACCCTTGCCCATACGGTCGGGCTCGACATCGAAGGTGACCTTCTGACCGTCGACGAGAGTGCGCAGCCCGGAAGCCTCGATCGCCGAGATGTGGACGAACACATCCTTGGCGCCGCCATCGGGCGTGATGAAGCCGAAGCCTTTGGTAGCGTTGAAGAATTTAACGGTGCCGGTCTGGGCCATTGGGGAAACTCCTTCACCCGTGTCAGTCTTGGTGGTTCCGCCCGCCGCCTGGCGCCGTGGGCAAGTCCCGGTGGTTGCTTCGGCAGTCATGCATTGGCGCATGGTAAAACCCCCCGCCGAAAACGGGGCTGTCAGAGATTCACAGTATCGGGGAAAGGTCGTCCAAAACGTTCCGCTCTCCGGGTCGCAAATGCCCGAACACAAAATTTATCGCACGGAAACGTGATGCTTGCAAGACACAGCCGCGGGCGGCCCCAACAGGGGCATCCCGACGCATCGCACCGATAGTACCGGTTTTCTGCGCGGTCATCGGCCAGACTTCACCCAGGCATGGTCCAGCAAGCGGGGCAGGTGCTGTCTTGGCTTGCGCCGCAATACCGCCCTGGCTCGCCCAGTTGCAAACAGGGGTTGCATCTGGCAGCGGAATGACGAGGATCGGCCTGACCCAGGCACCATTTGTGCAGGCAGGAGTTTCAAGGGAGGGAACATTCATGCGGTTTCTTGCGACAATCTTTCCGCGGCAGGTTTTTTCCATCCTGTTCCTGTCGGCAATTCTCGCAGCCTGCACCGTCGTGGTGGATGATGAGGGGCCGGGGCCGCGCCCGCCACGGCCGGGGCCGCAATTCTGCACTAGGCAATATGACCCGGTCTGTGCCCGGCGCGGCGGCGACCGCCAGACCTTCGCCAATGCCTGCCTTGCCGAACGGGCCGGATACCGCATCATTCGCGAGGGCGAGTGCCGCGGCGGTGGTGGTAGCGGTGAGGAGCAGACATTCTGCACCCGCGAATACCGCCCAGTCTGTGCCCGTCGCCATGGCGAACTGCGCACATTCCCCAACGAATGCGAAGCCCGCGCGGCGGATTATCGCGTCGTCGATGACGGGCCCTGCTAGCGCACCGACCTACAGCCTGGCCGGATAAGCACCATCTGGGGGCCGGCGTAGAGCTCAGCGCCGTTCCCGTTGGAGATGCGCAGGCGACGCGGATCTGCGGCATCATCAGCGTGTGAAGCAGCGTTGCGGCGCGTCGGCTCAGTTGGCCGGGTTGTCGACCGGTTCGAGATTGTCTTCCGTGGTGACCCGCTCATAGGTCTCCTGATCGCTGCGGATGCGATATTGCGGCGAGCCGTCCTTGACCGGCAGCCGGCTTTTGATCTGGAACAGCTCCGCGGTCTTTTGGGCAAGGCCGGTGCGGCTCTTCATGCGGACGGTCTGGCCGACGGTGAAGATATGCGCCGGCGTGTCCGTGCGCCGCGCATTCTGCTGGAAGCGGATCATGTGACATTCTCCTGGTCGTGCCGAAGCGCTGCGTCGAGCTCGGCATGGTCAATGGCGACAAGCTGGCTGGTCGCGCTTTTCACTGTCCTTGCCGGCAGATGGATGAAAGTGGCGACGCGGCGCCAGGCAGGCCAGGACATGCCGTCGATCAGTTCTTCGTCGTGGTCGATGTCATAGTCGCCGGCCGGCTGCACGCCATCCAGCCCGCCAAGCACGAAAGGTGCCGCGAAATGCGCTATGGAATGGGTGGTGCGAGCAGACATTCTTGTGCCTCGAAGTTCTCGCTTGTGCCTTGAAGTTCTCGTGCCTTGAAGTTTCTTTCCGGCCTGCCCCGGAAGCGGAGCCTGCATTGCGGTACCAGGTGTCGGCGATTTGGATAAGTTTGGCGGGCCGAGAATCCCTGACACCGCGGGGCCAAGCATGACCCAAAACGGTTTCTTACCATTAGTCTGAAAATACGGCTTATTCAAGAAGTTTTCGGCCTCTTACCCCTACCAACGTGAAATTACTTTTCTATAGTTATCTGCAGAACGATGATACGGTCCCGGTGCACCTCAAAAATTGTTTGAAGAAATTCCGAAAAAATTCCTCCGGCATTTGTATTTATCTAGCAATGGAAGGAAGAGAGTCATGAACTCCGCAAGAACACCGGATGTCCCGACAGTTGCAGTCAGTCCTGTCGCAAAGCCGATAAAGGTCTTGTCGCCGCGTCTCACGATAAGAAGCGACGAGGCGGCAAGGCGAAGGATTGCCGACACCGACGGCACGGCGCGGCGGGCGCGCCAGCTTGCCGAAAGCAACCGCCTGATTTGACGCGCAAGCCATGACGCTCAATTTTCCCAATCCCAGCCGCTCCTATGACGCGGCGGCCAAGCGCATTCGTTTCGTCGGCCATGACGGCATGCTCGAAGTCCCGTTCTTTGTCGAGGTCGCGGCACTTTCGGCGGCAAACCCGGCTGCAAGCGGAGCCGAGGCCGAATTCCTCAGCGCCTTCGACGCCAAGCGTTCGTCGATCCAAGAGATTGCGCGCCAAGCCTACTCGCACGGCCGCAGGAACATGTATGTGCTGACGCCGGCCGACTTTCGGTAGGCTCCCCCGGGTTCGAAGTTTTGCTTCGTAGCGACCGCCGTCTGCTCTTGCACGCGCCGCAGCGATGGCCTAGATCGCGGCAGGCGGACAACACGGCAGGTTTCCCATCAACAGAGATCCGAGACAACCGGCAGGCGCACGTTACGGCTCAGGCGGACAGCCGCCGCTGGGGCTCGACCAGCACGTGCAGCAGGCGCTGCAGCTGCACCAGGCCGGGCGCCGGCAGGAAGCCGAGGCGCTTTACCGACAGGTGCTGGCGCAAAAGGCCAACCACCCGGCTGCTGCGCATTTCCTCGGGCTTCTGCTGCACCAGACCGGGCGCAGCGCCGAGGGGCTGGCGCTGATCGAACAATCGGTGCGTCTGCAACCGAACAATCCGGATTTCCTCAACAATCTCGGCACCGTGCTGCGCGACCTCGGCCGGGTCGCGGCCGCCGCCGATCTCTTCCGCAAGGTGGTGGCGATTCGGCCGGACCAGCTGGCGGCGCGTGACAATCTCGGCTCGTCGCTGAAGCAGCTCGGCCAATTCGAAGGCGCCGAGGATATTTATCGCGGCACGATCGGCCGTAACCCGTTCCATGTCCGCGCCCGCGTCGGGCTTGCCGAAACGCTGCAGGAAGCGGGCCGGCTGGATGAGGCACTGGCTGTTTTTCGCGAGGCGCTGACGATCCGGCCGAAGGATGCCGATCTTTTGCACGGCCTGGGTGTCGGGCTGATGGAAAAGGGCAATCTCGACGAGGCTGCGGATCTTTTCAGGCAGGCGCTGGCTGTGGACCCCGGCATGGCGAGGGCCTGGCTGATGCTTACACAGGTCAAGCGCCAGAAGGAGCGCGACGCCGAGCTTGCCCGCATGGAGGCGGAGCACGCCAAGGCGCCGCAAGGCAGCCTGGCGCGCATGCAGCTTTCCTTCGGCCTCGGCAAGGCCAATGACGACCTCAGGGATTATGGCCGCGCTTTCGACTATTTCGCCGAAGGCAACGCGATCCGCCGCCAGGGCATCGACTACGACGCCGGCAAGACGCGCGGCGAGTTCGAGGCGATGAAGGCGGTGTTCGACAAGGCCTTTTTTGAAAGGCACAGGCCGAGCGGGATAGCCGACGACACGCCGATCTTCGTCGTCGGCATGCCGCGTTCCGGCACCACGCTGGTCGAGCAGATCATCGCCAGCCATCCGCAGGTCTATGGCGCCGGCGAGCTCAGCATATTGAAGACGGCGGTCGGCAAGCAGTTTCCGCTCAGCATGAAGGGCGGCTTTCCCTGGGGCATCGCCGACATGCCCGACAAGGCCTATGCCGAGGCCGGCCAGGCCTATCTCGACATGCTGCACGCCCGCTATCCGGGTTCTCGGCACGTCACCGACAAGATGCCCGGCAATTTCCTCTTGGTGGGCTTCATCCATTTGATGCTGCCGAAGGCCAAGATCATCCATTGCGCGCGCGATGCGGCGGCGACCTGCCTGTCGATCTACAAGGTGCACTTCCGAGGCGACAGCCATCGCTACGGCTACGATCTCGACGAGCTCGCCGATTTCCACAATCTGTACACCGACATCATGGCGCACTGGCACGCCGTGCTGCCTGATGTCGTGCACGACGTTCGCTACGAGGATTTCGTCGCCGACCAGGAAGGCCAGTCGCGGGCGCTGATCGCCCATCTCGGCCTGCCGTGGGACGACGCCGTGCTGTCGTTCCACCAGACCGACCGGCCGGTGCGAACGGCGTCGGCTGCGCAAGTGCGCCAGCCGATGTATCAGGGCTCGGTCGACCTGTGGAAGCGCTATGGCGACCGGCTGAAGCCGCTGCACGACAAACTTGATCGAGGGGCGCCTACAGCTCGATGAAGGGCTGAAAACCGCCAAAGATCATGCGCTTGCCGTCGAACGGCATGGTCTCCCAGTCCGACTTGAGGCGCGGGTCGGCCATCACCTTGGCCATCACCGCGTCGCGGCTCTGGCGCGATTCGTAGACCACCCAGGAGAAGACGACGACCTCGTCTTCCTTGGCCTGCACGGCGCGCGGGAACGAGGTGAGCTCGCCATAGGGTACGTCGTCGCCAATGCATTCGACATAGGCCAACGCGCCATGCTCCTTCCAGACGGCGCCGGCCGTCTGCGCCATTTTCTTGTAGGCATCGAGATTTGCCTTCGGCACGGCCAGTACGAAACCGTCGACATAGGACATCTGACTTCCTCCATGCGATCGTTTTCCTCTCCCTCTGGAGCGGGAGAGGTGATTTCAGACACAGCCTGTGTGGAATGCTAAGCTGCTTTCACCGGTGCGTTCATTGCCCATTCGACGCCGAACGGATCACGCATATTGCCCCAGCGGTCGCCCCAGAACATCACCTGCAACGGCACGACTTCCTCGCACCCCGCCTCGACGGCTCGCTGCCACCAGGCGTCGATGTCTTCGCTGCCGAGATGGAGCTGCATAGTGTAGCCCTGCGGCTTCACAGCGGCCATTCCATGCTCGGGATAGAAGTCGGAAAGCATCAGGGTCGAACCGTTGATGTGGAGATGGATATGCATGGTGCGGCCCTGTTCGTCCGGCGGATAGGCAAAGACCTGCTCGGCACCGAAGGCCTTTTGGTAAAATTCTGCGGCTTTGAAAGCGCCGTCCAGCTGAAGGTAGGGCGTCAATCCGCCAAGCACTTTGGCGGCGGGCTGGGTCTGCGGCTGGTCATTCATGTCATGCTCCTCTTTGCGTCTGGTTTGCCTTTGCGAACCACAGGACGAACGGAACGGCGACGATCCTACACGGCCGATGGTTTTTTGGATTCGAAATGGCGCCTGCCGCGACGGCTATCTGCTACCCTTCAACCTTCGATGCGAATCCGCGGGCTGTTCTGCGCGTCGACGACGATTTCCGGCCAGCCAATATCTTTGCGCAGCTCGATCGGCAATGAAAGGATGGCGCGTTCGCTGCGATAACGGGCGCGAGCCGCCGAGTAACGCGTCACGGCGTGACCTATGGATGGCAGAATAGACATGATGCTTTCTCCTCGATTGGCGCCGGCATCACCGTGTCGGCAACCCAAGGACGTGGCATGCGATCATCATCCGACAGAGCGCCGGAATTTTTTTCCGCAAGCCTTCAGCCGCCGGCTTCGGCAACCTCCCGGAAGAACTCCTCCGGGCTGTCGATCTCGGTCAATCGCCGTTTCTCGATCAGCCAGATGCGGTTGCCAACCGCGCGGATGAAGGAGCGGTCGTGCGAGGCAAGCAGGCAACTCGCCTGATGTTCCAGCAATTCCGCTTCCAGTGCTTCCTGACCATCGATATCGAGATGATTGGTCGGCTCGTCGAGTAAATAGAAATTGGGATTGGCGAGCCTCAGCGCCAGCATCATCAGCCGCGCCTTCTGTCCGCCCGACAGCACGCCGATCCTGCGCTCCTGCATGTCGATGCCGACGCCGGCGCCCGCCAGCAGCGAGCGGGCGCGCTGCTCGCCGACATCGAATCTGCGCGAGAGCATCGCCAGCGGCGTGTCGTCGCCGCCGATGCCCGACAATGCCTGGTCGCTATAGCCGAGCACGGTCGACGGCGTCACCTTCAGGCTTTGCGCCGCCGTTTCCGGCTCGACGATGGCGTTCCGGATCAGGCCGATCAGCCGTGACTTGCCGACGCCGTTACGGCCGAGCAGGACGATGCGGTCGCCTTGGCAGATGTGGCGCTTGCCGGTGCTGAACAGAACCGTGCCGTCAGGTGTTCCGACCACCAAATCGTCGAGCGTGATCAGCACCTTGGCATGGCTGCCGCGATTGGCGAGCTTGATCGCGCCCGCCGATCTTTCGCGGTGTGCCGGCGCTGCTGCTTCTTCCAGACGCTCGGCCCGCTGGTTGAGCTGCTTGGTCTTGACCGTCAAAAGGTCGCTGCCGGAATTGATGCCGATATTGTTGAGCTTGGCGGCCTGCCGGCGCAGCTGCTGCGCCACTTTCATGTCGCGCTGGAATTTGCGCTCGGTCGAGGCATCGACTTCGCTCAATGCGTCCCTGGCTCGTGAATAGGGCAGCGAGAATACCGGCGACTGTTCGGGGCGGAGGAACAGCGTCCGGTTGGTCGTAGCATCGAGAAAAGCGCGGTCGTGGCTGGCAATCACCAGCGGCACCTCACGTGGCAGCGCGTTCAGCCAGGTCTCGAGCTGGCTGATCTTGCCGAGATCGAGGTGATTGGTCGGCTCGTCGAGAAGCAGGACGTCGGGATCGGTGACCCAGACGCGGGCGATCAACGCCAGCCTTTGCCAGCCGCCGCTCAGCGCCTGCATTGGCCGCCCGCGCATCGGTTCTGGCACGTCAAGCGAGTCAAGAACCACATCGACGCGCCATTGTTCGCTTTCGACCTGTCCGGCCGGCAAGGCATCAGCGACCACCTGCTGGAAGCTGCGCCCGGCCAGCGCTGCCGGGACGACTTGCTCGACATAGCCGACGCGCAGGCCGCGCGTACGGGTGATGTCGCCTGATGTCGGCTCCATCTCGCCGGTCAGGCACTTCAGCAAAGTGGATTTGCCGCGCCCATTGGCGGCGACGATGCCGAGCCGGTCGCCGGTGCCGATGGTGAGGTCGAGGTTGGAAAACAGCGGCGCATTCAGGGTGACGCCGAGGGATTTGAGGCTGATCAGGGCCATATCGATTTCTCTGGTCTGGCCGGAGTGAGCTCCGGTTCAATGCACTTTGACGGTGCGCAGGCTGGCAATCAGGCTCAGCGTTGCAGCACCACGAAGGGCAGACCAAGAAAATCGAAGCGGGAAAACCCGGACCGTCTCTGGTCAGCCCTGCAAGCAAGCTCGCAGGGCAGAGACAGGGCCGCGCTGACGGTGGTGGTCGTAATACACGCAGCCCTCCTTTCAAGACGTTCGAGTTGTAGAAACTGGCTACACCAAGGCTAGGGCCGATGGCAAGTGGCTAGGCTCCCCCTTCTCCACTTGTGGGAAAAGGTGGCCGCGAAGCGGTCGGATGAGGGGTGCTCCAGCTTGGCACCGACGGCGATCCGTCCAGCACCCCTCAACCGTCTCGGCGCTGCGCGCCGATCCACCTTCTCCCCCTGGGGGAGAAGGGAAGCTCGCTAGCGTCCCGGGCGCCCCGTCTTGCCAGGCCGGCGCTCTTCGCGGCGGGCGTCGGCCGGGTCTTCGTAGGAGCCGATACCACTGCGCTGGCGGACAATGGGTTTGGCGGAATCGTTGCGTTCCTTCGCGCCCCCCTCTGCCCTGCCGGGCATCTCCCCCACACCGGGGGAGATTGGCTGTGGTTTCGCTGGCACCTTTCCTTCGACCGGCTTTTCCGTCCGCCGCACGGTCATCTCGTCGAGCGAGTTCTTCTTGAACAGCGGCTTGGTCGGTTCGCCCGGGATGCCGAAATCGGAGCCGTGCGCCTCTTCGGCCGACTGCTTCTTGAACAGCGAACGCGACACTGCGCCGGCCGGGGTCGGCATATCCGTGCCCGGCCCCATGGCGTCGAGCGAGGGCTTCGAAAACAGCGGCTTCTTCACCGGCACGGTGCCATCGGCACCCATTTCGTCGAGCGCCGGCTTGCGGAAGAGATTGGGCCGGGCCGCCTCTTCGGCGGCACGTGCCTCGTCGAGCTTGCGGAAACGCTCCTGTTCCTCAGCCGTACGATGTTTGGCCACGCCCTTGTTGTGCTTGCCCTTTTCGCGGCCCGAGACCGGGCTTTCCATGTCGGCATATTTGGCCAGCGGATCGTCGGAGATGGACAGTTCCATCTCGCGCAGCCGTTTGATCTCGTCGCGAATGCGGGCGGCCTTCTCGAAATCGAGGTTGGCGGCGGCGTCGCGCATCTGCTTGTCCAGGGCGTCGAGATGCGCTTTCAGATTGTTGCCCATCATCGCGCCGGCGCTGTCGGTGAACTGCGAAATGTCGGCGCGGACATGGTCCTTCTCGTAGACCGAGTCCAGGATGTCCGAAATGCGCGACTTGACCGATTCCGGGGTGATGCCGTTGGCCGCGTTCCACTCCATCTGCTTTTCGCGACGGCGGTTGGTCTCGGCCATTGCCCGCTCCATCGAGCCGGTGATCTGGTCGGCATAGAGGATGACCTTGCCGTCGACGTTTCTGGCGGCGCGGCCGATCGTCTGGATCAGCGATGTCTCGGAGCGCAGGAAACCTTCCTTGTCGGCATCGAGAATGGCGACGAAGCCGCATTCGGGAATGTCGAGGCCTTCGCGCAGCAGGTTGATGCCGACCAGCACGTCGAAGGCGCCGAGGCGCAGGTCGCGCAGGATCTCGATGCGCTCCAGCGTGTCGATGTCGGAGTGCATGTAGCGCACGCGTATGCCTTGCTCATGCAGATATTCGGTCAAATCCTCGGCCATGCGCTTGGTCAGCACGGTGACCAGCGTGCGGTAGCCGGCCTTCGTGGTTTCGCGGATTTCGCCGACGACGTCGTCGACCTGCGTCTTGGCCGGGCGTACTTCGACCGGCGGGTCGATGAGGCCGGTCGGGCGGATGACCTGCTCGGCGAAGACGCCGCCGGACTGCTCCATCTCCCAGGCGCCGGGCGTCGCCGAAACCGCGACGGAGAGCGGGCGCATGGCGTCCCATTCCTCGAAGCGCAGCGGCCGGTTGTCCATGCAGGACGGCAGGCGGAAACCATACTCGGCCAGCGTCGCCTTGCGACGAAAGTCGCCGCGATACATGCCGCCGATCTGCGGTATGGTGACGTGACTTTCGTCGACGAAGACCAGCGCATTGTCGGGTATGTATTCGAACAAGGTTGGAGGCGGATCGCCCGGCTGGCGGCCGGTCAGATAGCGCGAATAGTTCTCGATGCCGGCGCAGGACCCGGTCGCCTCCAGCATCTCCAGGTCGAAGCGGGTGCGCTGCTCAAGCCGCTGCGCCTCAAGCAGGCGGCCAGCCTTTTCAAGCTCTTGCAGGCGATACTTCAGTTCTTCCTTGATCGACTTGATGGCTTGATTCAAGGTCGGCCGCGGCGTCACATAGTGCGAATTGGCGTAGATCTTGACGCTCTTCAGCTCGCCGGTCTTCTGGCCGGTCAGCGGATCGAACTCGGTGATCGCCTCGATCTCGTCGCCGAACAGCGAGATGCGCCAGGCGCGATCCTCAAGGTGGGCCGGGAAGATCTCGATCGTGTCGCCGCGCACCCGGAACGAACCGCGGACGAAATTGATATCCTGGCGCTTGTATTGCTGGGCGACGAGGTCGGCGAGCAGCGCGCGCTGGTCGAGCCGGTCGCCGATCTGCATCTGGAAGGTCATCGCCGTGTAGGTCTCGACCGAGCCGATACCGTAGATGCAGGACACCGAGGCGACGATGATGACGTCGTCGCGCTCAAGCAGCGAACGCGTCGCCGAATGGCGCATGCGGTCGATCTGCTCGTTGATCGAGGATTCCTTCTCGATGTAGGTGTCGGTCCGTGGCACATAGGCCTCCGGCTGGTAATAGTCGTAGTAACTGACGAAATACTCGACGGCGTTTTCCGGGAAGAATTTCTTGAACTCGGAGTAGAGCTGCGCGGCCAACGTCTTGTTGGGCGCCAGGATCAGAGCGGGGCGCTGCGTCTCCTCGATCACCTTGGCCATGGTGAAGGTCTTGCCCGAGCCGGTGACGCCGAGCAGCACCTGGGTGCGGTCGTTGCGGTCGACGCCTTCGACGAGATCCTTGATCGCCGTCGGCTGGTCGCCGGCCGGCTCGAAATCCGAGACCATCCTGATGGCGATGCCACCTTCGGATTTCTCAGGCCGGGCAGGGCGGTGCGGCGTCCACAGCACGCCGTCCTTGTGCAGCGGATTGCCGGATTCGATCAGCGCCGACAGCGCCGCGACGGTCGCGGTGACGCCGCCCGAGGCCATGGTCTCGGCCTCTTCCAGGGAGACATCGAGGCCAGCGACAGGGTTGAGACCGGCCGCAGTGCGCTCCCGCGCCGAAGCCGCGCCGCCCATCGAGGTGCCGCGTGCCGTACGGCCGGGAGAAGAGGAGCGCTCCGGGATTTTCTTGGCAGACTTGGCGCCTTCCCTCCCCCTCGAGGGGAGGGTGGCGGCGGAGCCGCCGGGTGGGGTCGGTGCGGCAGTGCTCGGCGACCCTTGATGCCGAGCGCTTCCTTTGCCGACCCCCTCTGTCGCCTTCGGCGACATCTCCCCCTCGAGGGGGGAGATTTGACGCCCTTCCTTCTCGGCTTCCTGCTCGATCTGTTCGGCCCAGTCGGCGATCGAGCCGGTCAGCGGCGCGCCGGTGAACTCGGCCTGCGGCGCCTCGGCAAAGCCGCCCTTGTACAGGGGCTCCGACGCATCGAGGAAATCGGTCAGCGGACTGCGCCGCTTGGGCGGCGAAGCGCGCTCGTCATTCGCCGGCGGCGGCGTTTTCTTGTCGGAGAGTCTGGCCATGGCCCCGAATATGGGAGGTATCGGCCAAAATGGAAAGAGCGGAGTGGTGAAGGGTGCCGCGCGCAATTTGGCTGCTGACAGTAGGCTGTCAGGAGCAACGTCGAAGTGCGCCGCTCAATTAAACCAAAGCGCGAACGTCAGAAACCCGGCGCCGCCGAACTGGCGCTGGATCTGGTTGAACTCCTCGCTGGTGAGAGTCTTGCCGCGCTCGAGATAGGGCGCGATGGCCGGGCCGGTGATCGACAGCACCAGGTCGAAGGTTTTTGGCTCATCAAAGAAGCGCTTCATGTTGATGCCTTTGTCGGCGATGCGGAAATGCGGCAGCAAGGTGCGGCCTTCCAGAAGATCCTCGGCCATATCAAGGGCGGCGAGCCAGGCCTGTACCTGCTGCTCACCAACTTCGAGACCGGTCAGCGGGCTGGTGCCTTTCTGCTGCGGCCCCGGCAGCCATTCGCGGTCATTGTCGGTTTCGGCGCGGATGGCTTTCCAGTCCTCGCGCGACAGCCGGATCATTTCCATGAGATGGCGGCGTGCCGCTTGCCGGCGCTCTGGCTCGACCACTTGCCAGTTAATGAGATGCACCAGGGAGATAAAGTCGGCTAGTCGCCATTCGGACGTCAGGATGCCGCCATTCGTGCCACCGTCCAGCGGCACGAGCGTATCCTGCAGCGGCAGTTTTGCGCGCGGGAACAGCATGTGGAAGGAGCCGTCGAACGTGTTTCTGAAATCATGCGCCAGCCAGAAGTCGGCCTGCGCCATCAGGAACTCGGCATAGCCCTGCAGCCAATAGCCGTCGGCGCGGTCGAAGCGGAAGGTGAGGGCGGGTGCGGCCGCGTCTGGCGCACCACCGCCGCGTGACAGAGACGCCATGATCGCGGCGGCGCTCTCGTCCGGCGCGATCGTGCCGTCCTCGTTGACGTCGATGCCGAGACGGGTGAGGTCGATGACCATGCCGATGTCGGCGTCGGGGGGTACCGAACCGAGCGTGGCTGCGGATTTCTCCAGCCGGTCGCGGAAGGCGACGAGAATGGCGCGGAATTGTTCGTAGGTCAGCGGCTCGGGATTGGCATTGTCCGGCACCGGCAGCCGCATCAGCGGCAGCATGAAGGATTGCGGGCTGTCGAAACCGTGGCGGTGCAGGCCGCCGGCCAGGATCTCCAGCGCGGTGAAGAATTCGCCGGCGCCGGCGGCGTAGGCGGCTGCCGGATCGCCTGGCGCGGCGGCTTCCAGAGCGGCAAGAGCGCTGTCGCGTTCGGCTACGATTTTTGCCTCGAACAGGGCCGCCGCTTCGGGAGCCGCGGCGCTGGGTGAAGCCAGCGGCAGGAGAAGAATGATGGCGCACGCCACCAGCCTGGAAAAACGCGTCATCGTGATCGCCCCTTTGTCGCTCCGCAGTGGATCATACACGCATTTGGTTCGCTGCGCCTGTGGCCTGCGGTTCACCCACAACAGTCGACGCTTCAATCAATCCGGCGGACGGTCTACACAAGGCAAACGATTGGGCGTCGCGTGTCGAACTATCCGCTTTCCTACAAACTGTCGTGGCTGCCGCGTTTTCTCCGGCCTTCGCTCAATGGCGACGCGCGCGGCTTTGCTCCGGCGGCCGCAGCCCTGCTCGAACCACTGCCGGCGCGGACGGTGCGGCTGGCTTTCGTCGGCGATATCTCGGCGGTGGCCAATCGCCGCGCGCCGGACTGCGATCCGGCGATTGCGGCACTGCTTGCCTCGGCCGATCTGGTGGTCGGCAATTGCGAAAGCCCGGTGGTGGAGCGGCCGAGCGCTGTTTTGGGCACCAGGCTTGGCACGCACCACGCGATGAGCGAGCGGTTCCTTGCCGAGGCGCTGGCCGCCGCCGGCATTTCGCGTGAAAAACTGGTGCTGTCGCTGGCCAACAACCATGTGCTCGACCAGGGTATTGCCGGCTTCGACGAGACCGTCGCCGCGCTGGAGCAATTAGGCATCCGCACGATCGGCACTGCGGCTCCGGTCGAGCGGTTTGCGGTTGGTTCGCTGACCATAGGCCTTGCCGCCTTTACCTTGTGGCGCAATACCGACGAGGCTCAGTTCGCGGGCCGAGTCTCGATGCAAGCCGATCCGACGCAATGGCCGCACGCTGCCGCTTCGGGTGTCGACCTCCTCTGCGCGGTGCCGCATTGGGATTGGGAATTCCGGCATTTTCCACGTGCGAAGACGCGGGCAATGGCGCGACTTCTGGCCGAACATGGCGTCGGCCTGATCGCCGGACATCATGCCCATGTCGTGCAGCCGATCGAGCGGATCGGCAAGACACTCGTTGCCTATGGGCTCGGCGATTTCATCGGCACCGCCTTCGCGCGGCAGCCATGGCCCGGCCGCGTCGGCGCCATTCTCGTCGTCGACATCAGCGACGATCCCGGCACGCGCGGGGCCATCGCCGCCTACCGGCTGCATGCCTTCATGCGGCTGCGCGCCGGCGATCACGAGCGGCTGGTCCCGGTTGAAACGCTGGCGGGAAAATCCAGGCAAAGGGTTCTAGCCCGCCTCGATGCGGTCTTCGGTGCCGTGCGCTGACGCGGTCCACCAAACCGGCTATCATGCCCAGCGCGGGCAGGCTTGTGGCGGCGGGTGGGTGATGGAAACTGCGGATTTCATGCCGAGCGAAGCGGTGATCGCCGGCCTCAGGAAGAACATCGAGGCCTATGAGGCGCAACGAGCTTCGGCCCATCGCCGGACGCGCTGGCGGGTGCCACTTTTCATCGGGCTGGTGCTGGTGTTCGTGGCGCTTGTGGCCTGGCTCTTCAACGGGGTTGCCGACCCCAACGAGCAGTGGTTCTCGACCCCGCATGTGTTCCTCTATATCGGCGGATTCCTGGCGGCGATCCTGCTCTATTTCCAGGCGATCAAGCCGGCGAGCAAATTGCAGCAGTCGTTTCGCAGCACGCTGTTGCCGATCATCTTCGGCTTCATCGAGGACATGCGGTACCGGCACAACGTCAAGCCGAATTCGTTCGACCGGTTGCCGCGCGAGACGGTTGGTCCGTTCAACCGGCAATCTTTCGATGATGTTTTTTCCGGCCGTTATGAGGGGTTTGCGTTCGAGCTTTACGAAGCAGATCTCCGGGAAGGGACGGGCAAGAGCACGACGGCGGTGTTCAAGGGCGTCATCGTCGCCTTCGAGACAATCGTGCCGTTCCCCGGCATATTGGTGGCCGCGCGCCGGACCAACAAGGCCGTCGGCTTCTTCCGCGGCATCTTCGGCAGCAAGATGCAGGAACTATCCAGCGGCATGCCGGAGCTCGATGCCGCCTACGAGTTCCGCACCGACAATATCGAGGCGGCGCGGCCGCTGGTGACCGGCCGGCTGGCGCAGGCGCTCGAATGGCTTGGCGAAACATGGCCGAAGGAACCGGCACGCGTCGCGCTCAACGGCAGCGACGGCTTTCTGCTGCTTCCGCAGACGAAGAACTTCTTCGAGCTGCCGGACATCTCTGTGCCGCTCGACTATGTCAAGCATGTTGCGCCGATCATCGCCGACATGGCCACGATCCTGGCGACCGCGGCGCTGGTGCGCAAGATTGGGGCGCAGGACGAGGAGGCGGGGTAGCGGCTAAAGCGCCTCGCGCTCGGACATTAGCAGTCGAAGCCGTAATTGTCGCGGAGATAGTCCGCGTCTTCCTTCGACATCTTCTTGAGCATCACACAGACGGTAAAGCTGCCCACCTGATGGCCGTTCTTGGTGTATCCCCAGTCCGAAATTTCGTCCCGGGTGAATTCGATCTCCTGGCCGGCGACGACGTTGTGCACTGCCTGCGGCTCGTTTGCTAAAATTCCGGCAAATCCGCTCGCCGTTCGGTGAAAGGGAATGATCCAGAAATGTTCCGTCGCGGTTCCGTCTTCGATCCTTACCTTCAATTTGAACGTGGCTGTTCCGGACGGCGGCGCCTCGGACAGGATCAGGAAGTCATCCAGGCTGGCGCGGGCCTGCTCAATCGCCGCCGCCATCTCCGGATCGTCCCTTGCCACACCGAGGACTCCCTTCTCACCGCTTTGGGCGTCGGCTGAGACCGGAGCAAATGCGAGCAGCAGGGCAAGCGCGGTACGGGCTGCAAGCTTCATGGTGCGACTGCTTTCGACATTTCCGCCAGACAAACCGGATCATCATTCGCCGAACGTCTGATTGGCAACTGGTTTTTGTCGCCATCAGGCGCTATTCCTGGGACAGTGGGGTGGGGCTATGGTCGAGGAACGCAAGGGGTTTCGCCTGTCGCGGCGGCTGCTGCTGGGTGCGGCGGTGGTCGGCGGCGCGATGCTGTGGGGCGGGACGACCGTGGCGCGCCTGGCGCGCGGCCCGTCGGGGCAGAAGAATTCCGGGCGCATCGCCGACATTGATGGGATCGACCTGGCGCAGAAGCCGCTGGAGGGCCCGCCAGCCTACGATCCGTCGCTGCCATGGCTGACCAAGGGCGGCGATATCAATGATGCCAGCGGCCTGTCGATGACACCGGTCTACGGCGTTATCGAAGTCAGCGAGGAAGACCACATCGCGAGCGCGCTGGCCCTTGCCCGCGCCAATAGCCTGAAGGTCTCGGTCGCGGCGGTGCGCCATTCGATGGGCGGCCACGCCTTCGACGACAACGCGCTGGTCCTCGACATGCGCAAATTCAACAAGGTCAGTGTCGACCCGACGGCGAAGACGATCACCTTGCAGCCGGGCGTGCGCTGGCACGACATCCAGAACCTTTTGCACCCGCGCTTCGCGGTGAAGGCGATGCAGTCGACCGACATCTTTTCGGTCGGCGGCTCGCTGTCAGTCAACGCGCATGGCATGGACCACCAGGCCGGCTCGGTCGCCGGCTCGATCCGATCGATGCGGGTGATGCTGGCGGACGGTTCGGTGACGACCTGCTCACCGGCCGAAAATACCGAGTTGTTCCGCCACGTCGTCGGCGGCTACGGCCTGTTCGGCGTGGTGCTGGAGGCGACACTCGACATCGTCGACAACGCCGTCTACCGGACCTCGCGCGAGATCATCAAATCGGACGATTTCCCGACGTTCTTCGCCGAGGTTCTGGAGCCAAACAGGGCGATCGGTCTGTTTTATGGGCATCTGTCGACTGCGCCGGGCAATTTCCTCGAGGATATGATCGTCTATCGCTATGACAAGGTGGCCGACCAGCCGCCGGCCGACCAGCCGGCAATCGGTGAACCGGGTTCGGTCGGGCTCAAGCGGGTGATCATCAACCTGGCGAAATGGGGCAGCCTGTTCCAGGAGCTGAAATGGTTCACCGAAAAGACGCTGGAGCCGCAATTCGAGAGCTGCACGGTGGCGCGGACGGCGGCAATGGCCGAGGGCGAGGCCTGCCTCGTCACGCGCAACAATCCGATGCACGATTCAGTGCCCTATCTGTTCAACGACCTGCTCGACGAGACCGACATCCTGCACGAGTATTTCATCCCGCGGGCGGCCTATAACCCGTTCATCGCGGAAGCGCGCGAGATCCTGCGCAACCAGACCCTGCCGGTGCTCAACGACTCGGTGCGCATCGTCCACAAGGAGGATGTGGCGCTGAATTATGCGCCGGAGCCGGCCTATTCGCTGGTGCTCTACATCAATCAGCCGACAAACGCCGACGGCAATGCCAGGATGCGGGCGCTGACAAGGGCGCTGATCGACGTGACGATCAAGCATGGCGGGCGTTTTTTTCTGCCCTACCAGCTCCACTACACAGGCAAGGAACTGCTTGCCTCCTATCCGGAACTGCCGTCCTTCCTGGCGAAGAAGCTGCAATACGATCCGGGCGAGCTGTTTTCGTCGATTTTTTATCGCGCCGTCAAGGCACTGATCGGCACGGCCTGAAGCGGCGGCTACAGACCGTCAGGCAGCTTCGCCGCCAGCCAGTTCGCCGAACGCCTGGCGATGCCGATCGTTGCCGATGCGGCGCGGCCGAGATCGGTCTTGACCACGGCGTAGCCGGCCTTCGTGCGGTAGAGCACGGCGCGGCCGCCATCGACCGCCGCTTCATAGGCGACCGGCCGGACGGCTTCCGTTTCCGTCGCCGTGGCCTGCGTTCCGACCGCAGCACTGGGCCGATGGCTCAGTTCCGGTGGCAGCGGGTCTGTCGCGGCCGTACTGGCCGTCGTCAATTCAGGCTCGGAAGCGGTCGCAGCGAGCTGCGATGACGAAGACGAGTTCTGTGTCCGGCAGATGCCGGAGACCAGCGGATAGTCGAAATTGCGCTCGTGCAGCACCTGGCTTTTCATCGCCGCTTCGCATTCGGCGATGGTCGACCATTTGGCAGGCGTCTCGCCGATATATTCGCAAAGCCTGGCGTCGCAATCGCAGCCGACGATGGTCATGGCGACAAGGGCGGTCTTGATCACGGTCGTGTCCCTCCGAGTTGCCTGGCACATGTGCGCAAGACAACGTGTCTACGGCATCATCAATCGTTGCGGAACAAGGCGGGATTTGGCCGCGATTGTGGAATGAGCGTGACGGAGCATCACGCAACGTCCTGCCGAGGCCGGCTGTGACCGAAAGGCCTCAGTAATCGTAGACATGCTCGAGCCTGGCGCCCGCCGTCATCAGCGCCGGCAGAACGATGTGCAGCTTGCGCACGGCGACGGTCAGGCCGGTGCGGCGCGTCGAAGGTTCCGCCGGAAGCGGGTAGCTGAACAAGGTGCGTGCACCTTCGGGAACATTGATCTCGTCATTGGAAAGCATGGTGACCATGATCTCGTCATTGCCGCCGATCTCGACGAAGGAGACGCCCTTGCCGATCAGGCGCGGGATCATGTCGGTGAACACCTGATAGCGTCTGGTGACGAAGATCGCGCCGTCGGCGCCGAGATCGCGCTCAAGCAAGGTGTCGGGTTCGTTGCGCGTCACCTCGCCGACCGGACCCTTGGCCCAGACATGAATATCGAGCAAGGCGGGATCGGTGGTGGCGGCGAGCGCCGACTTGATCAGATCGGCATAGCCCTGCTTGATCGTGTCGGCGAGGCCGAAAGCGAGCTTGCGTTCGCTGGTGCGGACGGCGCTGTCGTCCGCTGCCGGCTGGACGGCAAACAGGCCGGCACGCTTTTCGGCATAGGGAAACTGGTACCACGGCACCTGGTCGAGAAAACCGGCATAATCGGCCGCCACCTTGGCCTGGTAGATGTCGACGGCGGTGCGCTTGCCGGCTGTCGCTTCGGTGACGCGGCCGATCGTATTTTCATAGGCCCACTGGATGGCGTGCTCGATCGTGTGACTGGTGCCGATGACCACCAGCATCTGGTGGTTGTCGAGGTTGAACTTGTAGGTGGAGCTGGCGCGGATGACCATCGCATAGTCCTGCCAGAAGCGGCCGATATGGGAGAGATAGGGAAAACCGCTCGGCTGGTTCTTGTCGACGAAGCCGGCATATTCGCGCGCGGCGTAGACGATGGCCCATTCCGGATAGGTAAGAAAGGTCGATTCCTCCGGCCGCTGGTAGCCGGGGATCTCGGCACGGATCTTGTCGGCCAGCGCCTTTGGCGGGGCACCCTCGGCGACGCCCGGCAATGGCGTTGTGTCCAGCGACGGCGTCGTGAGAAAGCCGTAGGCCAGCCCGGCGATCGGGATCAACACGACAATGACGACGAGCCAGAGGATCGCCTTGATGATGCGCTTCAGCCAGCGGAACAGGAACATGGCCGGTCAGGCCGTGGCGAAATGGTCGTACACACGTTTCGACATCCAGAACCCGACGTAGACGGCGAAGCCGCCGATGACGATGTGCGGCAGGTTGGCGAAGAAGCGGGCCGGGAATTCGATGTCGTTCAGGGAGCGGAAGCCGTTGATGAAGATGCCGCCATCGAGGCAGCCGGAACCGGTGACCAGGCCGAGCACGCCGTCGAACAGATAGATCGAGCCGAACAGCTTGAAATAGAACACCGCCTGGCGGTGCGAGATGAAGGCGGCGGCCAGCGCCCAGACGCCGGAGAAGGCGTGCAGCAAATCGTCATACCACTGCAGCGAAAACAGGCCGAACAGATTGCCGCCGGCGTCGTTGAAAGCCGGCACATAGCCGATCGCAACAACGCCGAAGAACAGGAAAGCATAGGCAACAGCAAGCTTCTGGATGAGCGTCATGAAATGTCCCCCTGCCGTCAGCCCTTTTAAACGGCCCCCGACGGCAAATGGATAGTAGCTGATTTTGGCGCAGCGTGAAGCGTCGCCGGCAAAATCGTCAGGCGGGGCCACAAAGACAGTCGGCGCCGGGATTTCTCCCAGCGCCTCCCTGTCAGATCAGGACACGGTCGCGGCAGCAACTCCCGAAAGATGTCGCGCCATGCCGGCCTTGATTTTGACGGTCCTGCCAGTCGCCGCCCGAAGGCAGCGTCCGTTCCGGACCACGCCGGTCTCCACTCTTGCGAGCTTTGCCCAGCGCGCCATCGAAGGTTTTTGCCGTCCTTCATGGCAGCATCGGTCCGCCGTCGGCGTTCGCACGCTTTCCGCGGCCCCGTAGGTCTCGGCGTCCATCCCTCCAACAAGCAAGCCTGTTCTCGTTCAGGGCCGTACGGGCCTCAGGAAATCCGCCGTTCCGCTTTGCCTTTCGGCGTGGCGATCGGTAGCCGCCTGAGATGGGTTTTAACGTACGTCGGATAAGCGTTTGGCGGAACTGCCGCATGCCTGTGGATAGCGGGATTATCGGGGACTGACCCTGCCAAAATAGCGACTTTCCGATCTCTGCCGCCGCCGGTCGGGATTTGCCGCCTCGATGCCGAAGCCGCATTGTCGGGTAATCGACCCTTGCCCCGCGGCTCGGCGCGGGCTTCAATGCCGGCAAATGATTGGAAGGCGTGTTCGATGGCCTTGGGGAGGCAGGCTTGAAGGTCGCGGTGGTTCTCAATCCGATCGCCGGCGGCGGCAGGCTCAAGCGGCATTGGCCCGAGGTTGCGGCTTCGCTGAAAAGACATTTCGGCGATTTCGAGCTGCGTGAAACGCAGGCCGAGGGCGATGCCGAACGGCTGGCGCTCGACCTTGCCGCCATCGGCTTCGAGCTGGTGATCGCGGCCGGCGGCGACGGCACCGCCAGCGAAGTCGCCGACGGGCTGCTGAAGGCTTTCCGGGAAAGCGGCCGGACGGCCGAACTCGGGCTGCTGCCTTGCGGCACCGGCATCGACTTCGCCCGCGGGCTCGGCCTGTCGAACAATGTCGATCTGACGCTGAAGCGGATTGCCGGGGCCAAGCCGCGCAAGGTCGATGCCGGCTGCATCAGCTATGTCGACGACCATGGCGCGCTGGCCAGCCGCCATTTCATCAACATCGCCAGCCTGGGGCTGTCCGGCGCCACCGACCGCGCGGTCAATGCCGACAAGCGCAAGGGCAAGGTTTCGGCCAAGGCGCTGTTCTACTGGCGCACGGTTTGGGAATTCCTCCGTTACCGCTTCCAGGACGTTGCGATCACCATCGACGACGGTGCCCCGGTCGAGGTGCGCATGGCGCTGGTGGCGGTGGCCAACGGCAAATTCTTCGGCGGCGGCATGATGATCGCGCCCGACGCCGAGCTTAACGACGGCGAGTTCGACATCGTCATCCTGCGCGCCGCCGGCAAGCTGAAGCTGATCTGGGACATCCGCCTGCTCTATGGCGGGCGGCACCGCAACCATCCTGCGATCACCATCCTGCGCGGCAAGAAAGTGGTTGTCGAGCCGCTCTGCGATGTGCAAAAGAACGCCGCGCTGATCGACATAGACGGCGAATCGCCGGGTCGCATACCAGCGACTTTCGAGATCCTGCCCGGCGCATTGACGCTGAGATATTGAATCAAGGCGTTGAGACTTTGATTCAGTTGACTGCGGCTCTGGTTCCGGCGATCTCTCCAATCGACTGAAATCGATTGATAATCCGGCCAATATCAACTTGCGAGTTTAGCCGGGAAACCGGGTGCGCGCAGGTCGGTGCCGACGGCATCCTCGAGCAGTTTCACGATCATCGTCGACCAGGCGCTGCCGCCATAGGCCTGCTTGCCTTGCCTGAAGATTGCGTCGACGCGCGAGGCAATCTCGAGCGGCACGCCGAATTTTTCACCCATGCCGAGGGCGAAGCCGAGATCCTTCAACGCCAGATCCATGGTGAAGCCGATGTCGTAGGAGCCGTTTAGCACCAGCTGGCTTTCGGTCTCATGGACGAAGCTGTTGCCGGAGGAGGCGACGATGGCGTGATAGGACTGGGCAAGGTCGAGCCCGCCCTTTTTGGCCAGCATCAGCGCTTCGCCGGCGGCGACCAGATGGATGAAGGCCAGCATGTTGGTGATGACCTTGATCACCGCCGCCGAGCCGACCGGACCCATCAGGAACGAGCGCGCGCACATCGCCTCGACGGCAGGGCGGTGGCGCGCATAAAGCGCTGCGTCGCCGCCGACCAGCGCGGTGATCTGTCCGACGGCTGCCAGATGCACGCCGCCGGTGACCGGGCATTCGAGCGTCTCGACGCCTCTTGCCGAGGCGAGGGATGCAAGGCGCACGATCTCGTCTTGGCTAGTGGTCGACATCTCGATCCAACTGCCGCCTGCGGGCAGGCCTTCGAGCAATCCGCCGGGGCCGGCCAGCACCGCCTCGCTGACTTTTGGCGAGGGCAGGCAGGTGATGGCATTGCCGGCGCGGCCAGCGGCATCAGCCGGGCTGTTGGCGGCATCGGCACCAAGCATCACCAGCCGCTCGACGGCCGCCTGGTCGCGGTCGAATACGGTGACGGCAAAGCCGTTGTGGATCAGGTTGGCGGCGAGCTGGCCGCCGAGATGGCCAAGACCGACGAAGGCATAGCTCTGACGCGCGCTCACGGCATCAACGGCGTCTGCAGCATCTGCAAATGCAGGTCCTTGCCGGTCCAGGGATGCGCCTCGCAGACGGCTTCGTCGAGTTCGACACCGAGGCCTGGCTCCTTCGACGGGATGACGTTGCCGTCCCGCCATTCGATCTTCTTCTTGAGCAGCTTCGCGTGAAAACCGTCCCACTGTTTCAGCGATTCCAGAATGAGGAAATTGGGCAGCGTCACCGCAAGCTGGATGTTGGCGGCGCCGACGATCGGTCCGCAGTAGCAGTGCGGCGCGACCTGGATGTGGTAGGCTTCGGCCATGGCGGCGATCTTTTTGGTTTCGAGAATGCCGCCGGAGCGGCCAAGGTCGGGCTGAAGAATGGTCGCCGCACGGTTCTCGATGACGCGGGCGAACTCAAATTTGGTTGTTAGCCGCTCGCCGGTGGCAATCGGGATCGAGGTCGCGCGGGCGACCTGCGCCATCACCTCGGGCATGTCGGGCGGCACCGGCTCCTCGAACCACAGCGGATCATAGGGCTCGATGGCGCGGGCGAGGCGCAGCGCGCCCGATGCGGTGAACTGGCCGTGCGTACCGAACAGGATGTCGGCCCTGGTGCCGACCGCCTCGCGGATCGCCTTGACCATACGGGCGGAGAGGTCGATGTCGACGAGGCGCGGCTGGTGGCCGTCGAAGGCGGTGTAGGGACCGGCCGGGTCGAGCTTGACCGCGTCAAAACCCTGCTCGACATATTCGAGCGCGCAGGCGGCGGCCAGATCGGGGTCGTTGTAGACGTTCTTGCCGCGGGCGTCCTCCGAATGGACGCTGCCGCTGTGCGGGTAGAGGTAGGTATAGGAACGCAGCGTTTCGTGAACCTGGCCGCCGAGCAGCTTGTAGACCGGCTTGCCGGCCTCCTTGCCGATAATGTCCCAGCAGGCGATTTCGAGCGCCGAAAAGCATCCCATCCCGGACACGTCGGGGCGCTGGGTGAAGCCGGACGAATAGGCGCGGCGGAAGAAATTCTCGACGTCGTGCGGATCGCGGCCGATCAGATAGCGTTCGGCCATGTCCTCAACCATTTTCGCCGTGACATGAGCCGAAAAGGTGGCGTTGTAAGCTTCGCCATAGCCGACGACGCCGCCATCGGTGGTGAGCTTGACGAAGATGAAATACTTGCCGCCGATGCCGGGCGGCGGATTGCCGACCACCCAGGTCTTGACGTCGGTGATTTTCATTTCTGATCCTCCAGAACCAGTTCGGCGCCCTTCCATCCGGTCATGATCGCGGCGGCGTTGGTGTTGCCGGTTATGTTGTCGGGAAAGATCGAGGCATCGATGACGCGCAACGCCTGGATGCCGTGTACCTTGAGGCGCGGATCGACGACGGCGCGCGCCGCGTCCGGCCCCATGCGGCAGGTCGAGACCGGGTGATAGACGGTGCCCGAGCGCTTCCTGAAATCCTGAATGAGATCCGCATCGGAGGTGATCGAGGGACCGGGCAAAACCTCTTCCTCGATAATCTCGGCCATCGCCGGCATCGAGGCGATCTTCCTGACGAATTTCACCGCCGCCAGCATTTCAGCGACGTCCGCCTCGGTCGAAAAGGCATTGGCGACGATTTTGGGATAATCGCGCGGATTGGCGGAACGGATCATGATTTCGCCGCGGCTCGACGGACGGCAATTGGACGGCCCGATGGAAAAGCCCGGCCATGGATCGGGCGTCAGGATCGGGCGTTCGCCGCTCTTCGGAATGACGGTCGAAAACGCCTGGAAATAGAGCTGCATGTTGGGCCGCGCCGCGGCCGGATCGGTGCGGAAGAAGCCGCCGGCATTGTTCATCGACAGCGACAGCGGGCCTGAGCGCAAAAACACGTATTGCATGCCGACCAGCAGCTTGCCCCACCATGGGTGCAGGATCTGGTTGAGCGTCGGCAGCCTGCCCTTGAAAGTGTAATTGATGCCGACATGGTCCTGCAGGTTTGCCCCGACATTCTCGTTGGCGTGAACGACAGGAATGCCCAGACCAGCAAGAAGCGCCGATGGACCGACACCGGAGAGCTGGAGCAGTTGGGGCGAATTGACCGAGCCGCCCGACAGGATGATCTCGCGGCCGGCGCGGGCGGTTTTCGTCTCTCCATTCTGGAGGTACTCGACACCGACGGCGCGTTTGCCCTCGAACAGGATTTTTGTCGCCAGCGCGTTGATCTCGACGCGGACGTTTTTGCGCTTCATCGCCGGGCGCAGGAAGGCGCGCGCCGCCGACATGCGGCGGCCGTTCCTGGTGGTGATCTGGTAGACGCCGGCGCCTTCCTGCGAGGCGCCGTTGAAATCCGGGTTGAGCGGCAGGCCGGCTTGGTTGGCGGCGGCGAGATAGCGCTTGGTGAGCGGATGGACGGAGGTCGAGCAGTCGGTGACATGCAGCGGCCCGCCGACGCCGCGCCATTGGTCGGCGCCGGCCTGGTTATCCTCCAGCGCCTTGAAGGCGGGCAGCAGGTCATCGAAGCCCCAGCCGGGATTGCCGGCCGCTGCCCAAGCGTCGAAATCCTCGCGCGCGCCCCTGATCCAGACCATGGCGTTGATCGAGCTCGAGCCGCCGAGCAGCTTGCCGCGCGGCCAGTGGTCGGCATTGCCGGCCAGGCCGGGATCCGGCTCGGCCTTGTAGTTCCAGTTGACCGCCGGGTCGAAGAAGGTCTTGCCGTAGCCGAGCGGCATCTGCACGTAGAAGCGACGGTCGCTGCCGCCGGCCTCGAGCACCAGCACCGAGAAGCGGCCGGAAGCCGACAGCCTTTCGGCCAGGACCGAGCCGGCCGAACCGGAGCCAACGATGATGAAATCATAGGTCTGCATGGTGGCTGCGGCTGGCTCCGGAATTCGGCTCTAACCTAGGCTTAGGCGCGACGCGGCGTCGCCGGGTCTTCCGGCATCCGTTGTGAAAAAAGCGACCGGGGATATTCAGTCTGAATGTCAGCCTGTGCCTGCTGCCCGAGTTCAGTCGTGTTCGCGCCCATCCGGGTCGAACAGGGCCGCCGCCTCATTGGCTTCTTCCAGCAGGAAGGTGAACACGCTTGAGTAGGACTTGGTCGAACCGGACAGAGGATCATCACTCTCCCAGCGAAAGACCCCCCGTCCGGATTCATGCCAATTAAATTCCTATTATCCCCGAGTGAACCAATAAAGAGAACATCGTCTGGTGCATTGCCTGGCCGTCTCTGTACATTCGGTTCCAGTATGGAGAAGGGTTGTTGACCCGCCTCCACCAAATTCGTGCGTGACCAGCTACGTCGCAGCCCATAGACGCTTATATAATTCGCAAACAGACCTATCCCGTTGTGGAGCATGAGAAAGCAACGGAAATTATCTGGGAGTCGACGCGAAATTTCAGACTCCATCTGCCCAATTCCGATGGCGTCAAGTGGTGCATACAGCTGATGCAAATACGCTTGAGGCGCTCGATGTGGGGTATGGCCAATCCACTCGGTTCCATCCGGATAGGTCTTCTGCCCGAGGCGTTTCCATTTATCGACCAATGCTCGGATTTCTCTGTATGCACGAGCGTCTTCTTCGCTTGACCATTCTTCCTGCTTAGGCATTTCCTTAATAGGCTCCATTTACCCAGTTCGACGGGTCCGTAGGGTCTAATCTGTCGAACGCATCCATCGCATCGAAAACTTTACCAAGTGGCTCTAGCGACCGGCCGGAAGCCGACAATCTTTCGGCCATGACCAAGCCGGCCGAACCGGAGCCGACGATGATGAAATCATAGGTCTGCATGGCGGCTGCGGTCGGCTCCGGAATTCGGCCTCTAACCTAGGCTTGGGCGCGGCGCGGCGTCGCCGGGTCTTCCGGCATCCGATGTGAAAAAAGCGACTGGCGCGATGCTCGGAGTTTTCATCCAGCGGTGATTAGCCGTCCAGTCTTCGTTTGGTCAATTCGACTTGATAGACGCTTCGCGGATGTCGATTGCGTCGCCATATGTTGAGAGATGTAACCAGCGCCAAATACCCGAATATTGCAAGCAGGCCCCACAAAATTCCAAGCACATTGATCGAGACAAAAATAACCACAAATCCAACTGCAGCCACGGTGTAATATAAGACCGAGGCCCAGACATACTTATCCATTTGAGAGCTACTCATCTATCAGTCCTGGTTAGACGATTCGGTTCATCCGTTGTCGAGAATCTGCGGCCGATCGGCGATCTGACACTCAGGACGCTGGCCATGCCTTCGCTGTGCTTTGTCGACAAGCCGTCCAACCATTACAGGCGATGATCGGCAATCTACCTGAAATCATAGCGCACGATCGGGCGGGCCGGCGTCCTGCGAGCGACGACCCTGAACCCGGCGCGCGCGAAGGTGGAGGCATATCCGCTGCCGGAAGCGCTCGGCGATACGTCCGCGTCGAAAGGATAGGCTTCGAGCGCAGGAGCATTTGCGCGCCTCGCGAGTTCCAGTGCCTCTGCTATCAGCTGGAATGTTACGCCCCGCCTGCGGTATCGTTTTCGCACGTACAGGCAGGACAAGGACCAGACCGGCGCATCATCCACACGCTTGAGCTGCCACAGCCGATCGAGCCAGGGCAGGGCATCTCGCGGCGTCACCCGGCACCACCCGACAGCCGTATCGCCGTCGAAGGCGAGGATGCCTGGAGGCGGACCATGCTGGACGGCTTGCCGGAACGCTGCCTTGTTTTCCTCGCCGGGTCGCTTTCGATAAGAACTGCCGATCCGTCCGTACATACACCAACAGCGACTGCAGGCGGCGCTGTCACCAAACAGGTTCTCGAGCGCGGGCCATAGATCGGACGTTAATGGGCGAAAGCCAAGTTCCATGTCAGCCGTCATCCGCTACCTACCTTGCCCAGTCTAGCCTGAGCTACGCGTTAGTGCATCATAGGTTGCGGTCCATGCGGGTGATGTTCGAAACGGAGCCACTCAGCATCCCCGTCATGCACCAACTCAGCGCAGAAAACCGAGCACGGCCTCCATGAATTCGGCGGGGTACTCGACGTTCGACAAGTGAACCGCGGGCAGAACAACCAGTTTCGCGCCGGGCACCGTCGCCGCGATCAGCTCGCTATGGCTGGCGGCTGTCACAGTGTCGTGCCGGCCGGCGATCACCAACGTTGGCCTGGAAATCAGCGCTGCGGTTCGGCGAAGGTCCGCATCGCGAACCGCCGCGAACAGACCAGCCAAGCCTTGCCGGTCGATAGCCAGCAGCATGGCGCGAAATTCCTCGATGACGGGCTCGTTGGCCGCCAGCATACGCGCAGGGAACCAGTTGCCCAGGAACATCTCGGCGGTTTCCGCCATGTCCGGCGCCTGCAGCACGGCGGCAATCCGCTCGTCAAACTGCTTTGCCGGTCCGAGGTAGGACGAGGTGTTGCTCAGGATCAAGCGTTCGATCCGCTCGGGCGCGTGGATGCCGAGCCACTGCCCGACGAAGCCGCCCAACGACAGACCGAGGAAGTGTACGCGTTCAATGGCCAAGGCATCGAGCAGCTCGATCACGTCGCGGCCAAGCCGGTCGAGCGAATAAGCACCGGCCGGAACGCTTGACCCTCCGTGGCCGCGAAAATCATAACGCAGAACACGGAAATGCTTCGACAGCTCGTTGACCTGCATGTCCCACATCCGCAGTGTGGTGGCGATGGAATTCGACAGCATCAGCACGGGGTTCCCGGCGTCGCCGTCGATGCGGTAGGCGATGCGTGTGCCATCGCCGACGGTCACGAAATCCAGCTCATTCATGGTGAATACACCTTCCTTCTTGGAGCGTTGAATGTGGCAAAGCCTAGTTGCGGCGCGCTTTTGATGATATTACAAAGATAGGACTATCTCTGTAATAGAAGCTGACATGGCCGAATTCACCCTGCACGACCTGCAATGCTTCGATGCCGTGGTCCGCTGCGGCGGCTTTCAGCCTGCGGCGGCCATGCTGCATCGCTCGCACCCGGCGGTGTTCGCAGCCGTTGCAAAGCTGGAGCGGCAACTCGACCTCGTTCTCTTGGATCGCAGCGGCTATCGCGTGCGCCCCACCGAGGCAGGGCTGTCGTTCCATCGCAGGGCACAATCGCTGCTGCGCGAGCTCGAGGGCTTGCGGCTTCATGCTGCTCAGCTGTCAATGGGCGAAGAAAGCGAGATCCATGTGGTGATCGGCGACCTGTGCCCGCGCCCGCAGGCACTGGGCATGCTCGGACGGTTCTTCGCCCAGTGTCCGGGCACACGCCTGCACCTGCATTTCGAGGCGGTGGGCGGCCCGTGGGAGCGCCTCTTCGATGACGAAGCCGATTTGATCCTGCACTGGATCGACAAGAGCGATCCGCGGGTGGAATGGATCGATCTGTGCAAGGTGCCCTTCGTCCCAGTAGTAGCGTCGGGCTTTCTGCCGGAGCGCATCAAGCACCCCATCACGCCGGATCAGATGCACGCGTTCACCCAATGTGTCATGCGCGACACGGCCCGCCATTCACCGCGACAAGACTACTTCATGATCGAGGGTGCGCCGCAATGCATGGTGGCCGATCAGGGTATGAAGAAGGAAATCATCCTGCAGGGCCTCGGATGGGGCCACATGCCCCGCTTCCTGATCGAGGATGAGCTGCGCGACGGACGCCTGCAATCCATGGCCGGCCGTCATCTGCCAGGCCGTACCGAGGAGTTGGTGGTGGCGCGCCGCCGCGACCGGCCGCACGGGCCGATCTCGAACCGTCTGTGGGATTATATCGAGCAAGAGGCGCCGACGTTGCGCCGAGCGCTCGAGCCCCGGCAACCTGTCCAGTAGGCGAAGCCGGGGCTCAGCGAGGCCGTTCGGAGGGCCGAACCAGCGGCCTTACCCGCTTAAGTTCATTGCTGCATAATCTGCAGCAGTGAACTGCATCCCATCACTATTCCCGCAGTTTGTGAGGCGGATTATTGATGTCGCAAGGAGTTGGCCATGAACCGCGCCGACCCCCGCCCAAGAGTGGTCCGAGCGGTCGGCATCCGCCCCGGCTGCGACGACGTAGTCTGGGACTAGCTTCATCTGCAATTCGAAGGACAAGACCATGAATATCGACCGTCGAACGTTCGGCATCGGCACCTTTAGTGCCGGCGCCCTGCTACTTTCCCCGATCAGCCTCTTTGGGAGCAACGCTGCGGCTATCGCCGCCCGGTCTCCGGCTTCGCTTGCGAGCGCCCACAGGTTCATGCTCGGCGACCTCGAGATCACAGCACTGAGCGACGGCTACCTCAATCTCGGCCTCGAACTCTTCCCTTCCGCAGATACGGCTGCCGCCGAAGCGCTGCTGGCAAAGGCATTCCTGCCAAAACCACTCCCGACCTCGGTCAATGCTTACCTTGTCACCAAAGGCGACAGACGGGTGCTGATCGATACCGGCACGGCATCGGCGATGGGGCCTATACTGGGACATATACCTGAGGCGCTCGCCGCCGCCGGCGTCAGGCCGGAAGAAATCGACACGGTAATCATCACCCACCTCCATCCCGACCATGCCAACGGCCTTGTCGGTATCGGCGGCAAGGCCGCCTTCCCGGCAGCGGAGGTCGTGGTTGCCGCGCCGGAATTCGCTTTCTGGCACGATGACGGGATCCGGTCCAAGGCGCCCGACCAGATGAAACCGTACTTCGAAATAGCGCGCAAATCGCTGGTGCCCTACCATGGCAAGGTCCGGAAGATCGAAGGCGAAGTCGAGATCGCGCCCGGGATCAGGGCGTTGCCTGCGCCTGGACACACGCCGGGGCATCTCGCGCTTCGAATTGGCTCTGGTGACGCCAACCTGCTGCTCTTCACTGACGTAATCCACGCCTCCGCGCTGCAATTTGCGCATCCGGAATGGGCAATCGCCTTCGACGTGGACCAGCAGGCCGCAATCGCCACACGCAAGAAGGTGCTCGACATGGTGTCGGCGGATGGCCTGCTCGTCGCAGGCATGCACCTGCCCTTTCCAGGCATCGGTCATGTTATTCGCGAGGGCAACGCCTATGCCTACGTCCCGACGCCCTGGCCCGCTTTGTGAAGCACGCCTATTGGTAAGCTTTCTTACCTCGGCCATGGAATGCAATCCTGCTGGTGCGCTCGTCTAGCTCCGCACAGCATCTTTTCAACACTGTCGACCGATAGCCGAACCTCAGGCCGCGACCTGTTCAGTGGCGCGTTGACCTGTCCGTGCCATGACGATACGGAATCGGACGATCGGCTTCGAGAGGATTGGCCAAATGGTGCATTACGCGGACGGGCGGCCGATCGGCGATCTGACGCTGCGCACGCTGGCCATGCCTTCCGACGCCAATGCGGCAGGCGACATTTTTGGCGGCTGGGTGATGGCGCAGATGGATCTCGCCTGCGGCATCCGCGCCGCCGAGCGCGCCAAGGGCCGCGTGGTGACGGCGGCGGTGAAGGAAATGTCCTTCGCCAAGCCGATGAAGATCGGCGACACGCTGTGCATCTATACGCATGTCGAACGCGTCGGCCGCACCTCGATGACGCTCAAGGTCGAGGCCTGGGCGCAGCGCTATCTCTCCGACCTGATGGAGAAGGTCACCCATGCCGACTTCGTCATGGTGGCGCTGGACGGCGAAGGCAAGCCGAAGGCGGTTCCGGCAGAAGGCTGACCCGGCCTGATTCCAGAAGACGGATTTAAACAGCCGTCTCTCCCGCGCGGGGGATGCGGACAGCGATCCCGCGTGGTCTTTGGCTAACGGGTTCCCGCATGCGCGCCTGCAGCGCGACCGACGGGATCTTGGGAGGAAAGACAATGCGTCAACACATGCTGAACGCTGCCCTGGCGGGTGCCTTTGCAGCCTTGCTCTGCCTGTCGTCCGCAAGCGCTTTTGCCGAGGTCAAAAAAGGCGATCCAGGCGCCACCTGCACGTCGGAAAACCGCACCATCAACGGGCAAGCGGCCAAGTGCGAGATCTGCTCGGCGACGAAATGCGACACCAGCGGCACGACGGTGAGCAATTGCCGCAAGGAGACGACCACGACCTGCACGATTGGCGGCAGGGTGGTCAGTCCCAACCCGAAATGGAACCGGATCGAGAAGCTGCCGAAGAGCAAGATGCAGTTACAGCAGTAGCGCTCATCCGAGGCTCCCCGACAGGTTCAAACCCTTGCAGCACAAGGGTTCAGCTGTGCATGGCGTCGAACTTCTCGCGCGCCGCCTTGACGCGCTCGGTGTTCTTGCGTGCCCATTCGCCGAGCGCATCGACCGGCACCAGCAGTTCGTAGCCAAGATCGGTCAATTCGTAGTCGACCCGCGGCGGGATGGTCGGGAACACGGTGCGCGTAACGAAGCCGTCGCGCTCGAGCCCGCGCAAGGTCGTGGTCAGCATCTTTTGCGAAATGCCGCCGACCGCGCTGCGCAGCTCGTTGAAACGCAGCGGCCCGTTGCCAAGCTTGCCGACCACGAGCACCGTCCATTTGTCGCCGACGCGCTGCAGGATTTCCGAGATGGCGCGGCAGTCCTCGGTGCGGTGCGGGTGCCTTGGTAACAAAAAAGTGCCTCCTTGCACATTGAGCGGCCAGTTACTCATATAGCTCAGGTATCTAAACGATACCAGTATTCCCGTAAGGAGAGCCCCCTCTATGTCAAAACCCAAAATCGCCATCATCATTGGTTCAACCCGCGCGGCCCGCTTTGCCGACGTCCCGACCCAATGGATTGCCAAGATAGCCAAGTCGCACGCCGACATCGACGTTGAAGTCGTCGACCTGCGCGATTTCCCGCTGCCGTTCTTCGATGAGGTCGCATCCTCCGCCTGGGCGCCGTCGCAGAACGAAGTGGCGCAGCGCTGGCAAAAGAAGGTCGCCGGATTCGACGGCTTCATCTTCACCGCTGCGGAATACAATCATGGCCCGACGGCCGTGCTGAAGAACGCCATCGACTACGCCGCCAACGAGTGGAACAAGAAGCCGGCCGGCTTCGTCGGCTATGGCAGCGTCGGTGGCGCGCGCGCGGTCGAGCAGCTGAGGCTGCATGCGGTCGAGTTGCAGATGGCGCCGGTGAAGTCCGCCGTACATATCGCCTGGGCCGATTTCCTTGCGGTCAAGCAAGGCGACAAGAAGCTCGATGAGTTCGAGCACCTCAACCAGGCGGCAACCGCGCTGGTCAACGACATTGCATGGTGGGCCAGGGTGCTGAAGACGGCGCGTCAGGCCGATGCCGTCGCCGAGGAAGTCAAGGCGGCCTGAGCACAGGTTCGAGCAGTCCTCCCAAGGATTAATTCTCCCAAGCATTGGGGCGGCGCATGCGCCGCCCTTTTTGTTCACACGGCATGGGCGTCCTGCGCTTGCCGTGGTCTGATGATGCAATCGGCAAGGCGGTCCATCTCATTCAGCTCGTCGGCGTGATGCTGGCCCCACTGGCAAAGTGCCAGCAGGATCGGCTCGAGGCTGAGGCCGAGCCGCGTCGCCGAATATTCGACGCGCGAAGGTATCTCGGCAAAGATCTCGCGGCGGACGAGGCCGTGCTCTTCCATTTCGCGAAGCTGCTGGATCAGCACTTTCTGGGTGATATCGGGCATCAGCGCCTGCAGCGTCGACAGCCGCCGGGGGCCGTCGAAGAGATGGTACAGGATGACCGCCTTCCAGCGGCCCGAAATCACTTTCAGCGCGCGCTCCGCCGGCAGCGTCGGCAGTCTCTTGATCAGCTTGGCCATGGTCACCTCCCGGTCAGCAGCGGACAAATCGGTGTGTAGTCGAAGCCAGGCAGATAGTGGCAAACAGCGGCCGATGCCAACAGCGATCGGTGCATGCGATGAGAGCCATTCAACTGAGCCGCTTCGGCGGGCCCGACGTTCTCGACATAGTCACGGTGCCGAAGCCTGAGCCGCAAGCCGGCGAGGTCTTGGTCCGCGTTCATGCGGCCGGGGTGAATTTCTTCGAAGTGCTGATGCGCGCGGATCGCTATGCGGTGACGCCGCAACTGCCGATGATCCCTGGCGTCGAGGCCGCCGGGATCGTGGAGGCGCTTGGGCAGCGGGTGGACGCTTCCTTGCTCGGCACGCGCGTCGCCGCGCCGTTGTTCGCCTCGAGCCGCCCGTTTGGCGGCTATGCCGAGTATGTGACGATCGACGCAAGCCTGGCCGTGCCCTTGCCGGATTCGCTCTCGTTCGAAAACGCGACGGCATTGATGGTGCAAGGACTGACGGCATTGTATCTATCGCGGCAAAGCCCGCCGGCCGGCAGATCGGTGCTGGTCGCCGCTGCCGCGGGCGGCGTCGGTTCGTTGCTCGTCCAGCTTGCCAAGCGCGCCGGCGCGAGCCGTGTCATCGCGGCAGCCGGCAGCAAGGCCAAGCTCGACCTTGCTTTGTCGCTGGGAGCCGATGCTGCCGTCGACTACAGCAACACGGATTGGCCGGTGCACGTCCGGGCAGCCACAGACGGCGCCGGCGTCGACATCATCTACGACATTGTCGGCGGCCCGCTGACGGCGGTTGCGCTGGAGGCTCTGGCACCTCGCGGAGAGTTGGTGTTTGCAGCACTTGGCAGATACGCGCTCGGCGCCCCGGAGATGGAGGCGATGATCGGCCGCAACCAGTCGCTGAAGGGTTTTGCCCTGCTGCCGTTGCTGTCTACGGACGGGCTCCGTGACGGCCTTTTGGAGCTTTTCGGTCTGGCCGCTGGTGGTCAGCTTGTGGTGACCAAAGGTGGCCGCTTCCCGCTCGACCAGGCCAGCCAGGCGCATCGCCTGCTGGAGGAGCGCAGCGCGACCGGCAAGGTCGTCTTGATACCTTAGTAGGTGCTCCGCAAGGATCCGGGGTTGTGCCGTACAGGCCGTCAGCGAACCCGGTAGAACGGATTTGGCAGCAGGAACAGCTTCTCCGCATGCCCCCCGAACAGGTCGGATGGCTGGTCACCGACATTGGCAATTATCGTGTAGCCGGCCTTTTCGATTTCGGCCCTTATGGGTGCCTTGAAATCTGCGGCGGAGCCGTATTTGGCCCCAGGCTGGACCATGTAAAGGTGCTCGTAGCCGGCATAGCCGGCCGACTGCAGGTTCTGTTCGGTTGCCTGACGCTGGTCCTCCGGACGTCCGGTGATGAAGAACACCGCGACTTTCGCCGTTCGCGCCTGCCGGAAAACCTCCAGCACGGCGTCGATGGCCGGATCCTTCGCAAGCTGATCCCAGGCGGCCCAGCCACAGGGACCATCGATTGCGATGTCGCAGGCGCCGCCGATCGGGCGGCCGAAATTGTCACGTGTGATCACTTCCCAGTTGGCCAAAGCCGTCTCGTCGATATCGAGCACCAGTGCGGGGCGAGGCACCTCCATTGCGCGCTTGATGACCCAGTCGCCTGCCTGCTTCGCCACAGCGGCAAGGTCGCGGTCATAGTCGCCGGAATCATGATAATTGGCAGCCGCCAGCATCGCATCGCCGACATTGGCTGGCTGGGACGGGCTTGTGAGAAGGAGCGAGTCGGAACGTGCCGGCGCAGGAACATTTGTGCCAATCATCAGCACGATTGCCCCGGCACGCGCAATTCTATTCCAACCAATCGCCCGCATCACGAGACTTTGCTGTCACGAGAAGTCGGCTGTCAAGCGAGGTCTTCCAAAGGTAGTGTCTCAGTTTGAAATTTGAAATATGCGAAAGCGCCTATCCCGGTTTGCTCGCCTAGGCGAAACCGCCTATGTGCTCAGCGGAAAGCATGGAAGGCACCCAATGTCAGATCCGATTCAGTTGCTACCATTCGCCTTGTTGACAGTCCTCACAGCAATCCCCGCGTGGGTGCTGTTTGGGCGACTAAGAATGTCTCGGGCGTGGGTGCTTCTCTCTGTGGTCCCGTTGGGAATGATAATCATTCTCTGGGTCGTCGCGTATAAGCGCTGGCCAATTCAGGAGGCAGCAATTGCCCACCGGACCTAAAGGCCAGAAGCGCCCCGCCGATGTGATCGGCAACGCCGTCCGCGTCATGCGCATGCAAGACTCCTGCGAGGAAGTCGTGCTTCGGTGGCCAGGCACGCCGCCACCGCCTGACTACGATGGACCGTCGTCTTAATTTCAAACTGAGACACTACCCTTCCACAGGTCCTCGAGACCGCGACGCTGAATTGGACATTCCAGATGCCGAATGTCTCTATGGGTTGCTGCACGCTACACGATTTCCGCCGTCGCGGTCTTTGCCTCCAAACAGGTGACGCACCGCCGGAACCGCCGGTCGAAATGCGTCACCCGAAAATCATGGCCGTCACGCGCTTTGCCGTGCCCTACGCCGCCTGAACGATCTCGACCAGTTCAACGTCGAACACGAGATCGCGCCCGGCCAACGGATGATTGCCGTCGAGCTTGACGCTGGTGTCGTCCACGCCGACGACTGTTACCGGCATCGGGCGCCCTTCCGGGGTTCTGACCTGCAGTCGAGCGCCGATATCGACATTGATGTTGTCTGGTACGCGGGCGCGGTCGACGGTCATGACCGCTTCGGGGCGGTGGGGGCCATAGGCGGCGTCGGCGGGAATGGTGACGGTGCTTTTCGCGCCCACCTCCATACCCTCGACATGGGTTTCGAGACCGGCGATCACTTGTCCTTCACCCAACGTGAATTGCAGCGGTTCGTTGCCGGAAGAATCGAACTGAGTGCCGTCAGCCAGGCGGCCATTGTAATTGATGCGCACGGTGTCGCCATTCTTGGCCTGTGTCATGATAGCCATCCTTTGAAAGTTTCGAGGGGCCGGCCAGAGCTCACGGTCCCGTCCTCGATCATCCACACACTTAGGTGCGCGGCGCGAAACGCTAAAACTAGGGACCTGGCTGCCGATGTAAACCCCGATTGCGCGACGCCGGCATGACCCGCCGGCGTTCGTCGCCTTCGGCAGCAGTGCACCGGTCTAGCAGTCATGCCGGCTCAGCCCATCCAGGCGGCGTGCAAATGGCGGCTAGATCAGGTTATGGCCGCCATCGATGCGGATCGTCTCGCCGGTCGTGAAGTCGCTTTCCATGAGGTAGAGGTAGGCGGCGGCGACGTCCGCAGCGGTCGGAATTTTTCTCGATGGCAACCGGGCAGCCATGTCGGCAAAGAAGCTGGATTTGGCTTCTCCAACAATGTCCCACATCGGTGTATCGACCCATCCGGGCGACACGACATTGACGCGCGTCGGGGCCAGTTCGAGCGCCAGGGCGCGGGCGAAGTAGCTGAATGAACCGGCAATCGCGGAGACGACCGAGCCTCCCGGCACCGGCGGCCGATCCTTATTTATTCCCGAGGTGAAGGTCATCGAGCCGCCGGCTTTCAGGGTGCGCACAGCATGCTTGGAGAGCATGACAGCGCCAATCAGCTTGTTATCGACGAAGCCTCGCACAGCCTCCATGTCGGTACTGCCGATCGGATCGCCGGGCGGCAGTGTTCCGGCGGTCGATACGAGGTGATCGAAGGGACCGACCTCGTCGAACAGGCGAGCGACGTCCGCTTCGTCGGTCATGTCGGCGACCACGCTGGTCACGCGGCCCGCATTGAGCGTCCGTTCGGCAGCCAGCAGTTTCTCGGGCGAGCGTCCGACGATCACGACCTTCGCTCCGCCGTTGAGAGCAGCTTCCGCGACGCCGAGACCGATGCCGGAACTACCGCCGCCGACGATGACTTTCCTGTCCACGAGCGATGTCATGAGGGTTCTCCGTTCGTTGCGATTGCGGTGAGGGTCAGGCCTTGCCCGCATAGGCGGCTTCGAGGTCGGCGATGATGATCTTGCGCATCCCGTACATCGCCTGCCGGACGCGGTTGGCCTTTTCGCGATCCGGATCGGCACTGAGCCGCGGCAGGATTTCCGGGATGACCTGCCAGTAGACGCCGTATCTGTCGGTGAGCCAGCCGCAGGGTTGTGCCTTGCCGCCGCCGGCGGTGAGCGCCTCATAGTAGTAGTCGGTCTCGGCCTGGTCCCTGGTCTCGATGTAAAGCGAGAGCCGCTCGTTGAAGGGCGGCTGCGGCCCGGCATTGAGCGCAGTAAGGTGCAGTCCTTCGAGCTCGAAATCGAAGGTGGCATGCGGGACCGTCTTGTTGGTTCCGGACACCCAGTCGGTGTATTCGATGGTCTGGAGCGCTTTGCTGTTCTTGAAGACCGAGAGATAGAAATCGCGGGCTTGCTCCGCGTCGATGTTGAACCAGAGGAATGGGTGGATGGTGGCCATGTCCGTTCTCCATTAATTCCTTGCGACAGCGATCTTTGGCGAAGAGCCTGTCCGCTGTTGCTTTCGTTCAGGCTAGCGGTGGTCCGACGGCCGATAGACCGAACCGTCCCAGTCGCGGGCAAACCCGAGGTCTTCGAGCCGGCGGGTCGAGAAGCGTGCAATCTGCCGCCCGGTCCGGCGCCGGCTGCTCGAGGCGAGAATGCGGCCGGCCATGCCGGTCAGGACGTCGACGATGGGTTCAACTCGTTTGGCGTTCATGGTGCTCTCCCAGAGTGGCGGCAGTTTTGGTTTCAGCAGTTGCCCCGCGACTTTCGTCAGCGAGAGTATCAGTCACATCAAACTCGCCTTTTGCAGCGGCGGTGAATGACTGATTACGCGAGCAAACATGCCGGCTTCTGGCCTGGACGACAAACGACTTATCGGCGACAATCTGTGAGCATCACTCACACGTACAGGTATCGATCCATGCCCCGGAAGCTGCCTCCCCTCACCACTTTGCCAAGTTTCGAGGCTGCGGCGCGCCTGTTGAGTTTCTCCAAGGCGGCAGAGGAACTTCATGTCACCCACGGTGCGATCAGCCGGGCGATCAAGAATCTTGAGGATCAGCTCGGTGTGCAGCTGTTCGAGCGCGGTACGCGTTCGGTGAGTCTGACAGCCGTTGGCGAGCCCTATGCGCGGGCGGTGCGCGAGGCGCTCGCCCAGTTGGCCACCGCCACCGCGGCAGCAACAGCCCGCTATTCGAGCTCGACATTGAACGTCAGCACCTCCGATGGCTTCGCGGGCAGATGGCTGGTGCCGCGCCTCTATCGCTTTCACCGTGCGCATGGCGACGTCGATGTGCGGGTTTCGACAAGCGGGAAGCTGACCAACTTCCTCGGCGACGGCATCGATGTCGCCGTCCGTTATGGCAACGGAAACTATCCGGGGCTCACGTCAGAGTTCCTCACCGGCGAGGAGGTGTTTCCAGTGTGCAGCCCAAAGCTTCTTGAGGGTGCACATCCGCTCCGCACGCCTCAGGACCTCAAACACCACACGCTGATCCGCGACAGCTTTCCGATCGACTGGGCGACCTGGCTAGCAAGCGCCGGGGTCGAGGGCGTGGACCCGCAGAGCGGGATTACCTTCGACTCTGCCACCTTTGCCATGGAGTCGGCCGCACAAGGCGAGGGGGTGGTGCTCGGCCGGACCATGCTCGTTGCGGCCGACCTTGCCGCCGGGCGACTCGTCCGCCCCTTCGGCCACGCCCTGAAATCCCCCTCCAGCTTCTATTTCGTCTACCCGCCAGAGGCGATCCGTCAGCGCAAAGTCAAGGCTTTTCGGGATTGGCTGCTCTCAGAAGTCGCGCCGCAAATGGACTGACGGGAAGGCCGAGAGAACAGGATCGTCTACATCGAGTGGTTACTATCCGCTCGCCCGAAACGCGGTGACGATCCAGGCACGCGAGTCGAAAAGCACACCGTCCGCGGTCAAATGTGCGTCGAGCAGATCGCGCAACCGCCGCAGCGCCGCGTCGACATCCACATCCGCGCGGGCGAGCGGATCCTTGACCAGTTGCAGGCCAAGCAAAGCGTCATAGGCCGCATCGACGTCCTGGCCGTAGAAGACCGGCTCATGCACTTCGGCAAAGTCCACCGAAACAAAACCGGATGCACGCAAGATCTCCGCGGTGATGGCGGGGTCGCCAAGCGAAAACGGGGTGGCGGCGCCCGCCGATATGGCGGTCCCCGGCGCAATCGCCCGCTGAATGGTAGTCGCCCACTCGTTGCGGCCCTCGCACTGCCATACCATCCATACAAGACGCGCCCCTGGTCGCAACGCCCGGCCGATGTTGGCGAACGCCGCCGCGGGGTCGGCAAAGAACATCACTCCAAATCGACTAATGCACAGATCGAAACCGGCAGGCGGAAATACCAACAATTGCGCATCGCCCCGCTCAAAGGCGACGTTTCGCAATCCCTCTTTCGCGCTACACTTCCGGGCGATCTCGAGCATCTCGGCCGATACGTCCACGCCGAGCACGCTGCCTTCCACCGCGACACGGGCAGCATCACGAGAGGATTGTCCCGAACCGCATCCGATATCGAGCACGCGATCGCGCGTTCCCACCTTGACCGCAGCCCTGAAGACCTCGTTGTGCCGTCGCAGTTCGGCGTCGTAAAACGCAGCGCAGTTCAGCACCATCGCACGCCTGCCTGGAGATGATGGGCCGGCAGCATTTCCGGCCGCTCTGCCCTGATCTTTTCGCGTCGGGCCACCCCCGAACTGTCAGCCGCGCCGCGCCGCCTCGATCGCTGCAACGTCGATTTTCTTCATCTCCATCATCGCCTCGAATGCGCGCTTTGCTTCATCGCCGCCGGCGGCCATGGCTTCGGTCAGCACGCGCGGCGTGATTTGCCAGGAGATGCCCCATTTGTCCTTGCACCAGCCGCAGGCACTTTCCTGGCCGCCATTGCCGACGATTGCGTTCCAATAGCGGTCGGTCTCCTGCTGATCGTCGGTGGCGATCTGGAAGGAGAAGGCTTCGTTGTGTTTAAACGCGGGCCCGCCATTGAGGCCGAGACAGGGGATGCCGGCGACCGTGAACTCGACCGTCAGCACGTCGCCTGCCTTGCCGGACGGGTAGTCGCTGGGAGCGCGGTGGACGGATTTCACCGAACTGTCGGGAAAAATCTCGGAATAGAAGCGGGCCGCAGCCTCGGCGTCCTTGTCGTACCAAAGGCAGATCGTGTTCTTGGCGATTGTCATTGCTGGTCCCTTTGCTTTCGAAATCAATCTGGGCTTTTGAAATCAACCCGGGTTTTTCACAGCTGGCCTCGGCGTTGCACCGGACATGGAAATGCGCTCGTGCCATCGACGTTCCGACAGCAGCAGCTGCCCGGAATAAGGTACCACGGCTGGTGCTTTCAGGACCAGATGCGGGCAGTGACTCGAACCGGCGATGGTCCGCCTGGTCCGACTGGCGGCCTCACTCTTTGCGTAGGGCAGCGCCGCTTTGCTCAAGGTCGCGCTGGCTTTCCGTTGGCGCGCCGTTGCCTCAGAAGGCGCATGAGCAAGTTCCGTCTGTCCTTGCGCGGGACGAGTTCGATATCGCTGACAAGTTTTGCCCCGCCCTTGTGCCGCTCCAATGTGATCTTGCGGCTGTGGAAGGCCTCCAGCTCGGCGCGGTGCGCTACGCTTATGATGGTGACCTTCGGCAATTCGCGAATAATCATCTCCATCATCTTGTCCTGGCTCTTCTCATCGAGTGCCGACGTTGCCTCGTCCAGCACGATGATATCGGGGCGGTGCAGCAGAAGACGCGCGAAGGCGAGGCGCTGCTTTTCGCCACCCGACAAGATCTGGTCCCATGGCGCGTCCTCCTCGATCCGGTCGTTGAGGTAGTCGAGTCCCACCTTGTCGAGGGCAGCCTTGATCTTATCCAGCGTCCAGTTGTCGGCGGCGCCTGGATAGGCGACAGCGCGGCGAAGCGTCCCGGTCGGGATGTAGGGCCGTTGCGGCAACATAAACAACCGTCTGTCGGCGCGGATGTTGACGCTGCCGCTACCCCATGGCCACAGACCCGCGACGGCCCGCACCAGCGTACTCTTGCCCGAGCCGGATTCGCCGGCGACGAGCACCCGCTCGCCTGGTTCGATCACGACCTCGGTTTCCTTGACCACGGCGGTGCCGTCGTCGAGCGACACGGAGAGATTGTTCAGGCTGAGCATCGCATCGCCGCCGGTCTCGCCGCGCTTTATGCGTCCCAGCGTGTTGCTCTGTTCCGCCCGCTCGAGCCCGTCGAGCGACATCATCAGCGAGGCGATGCGCCGTGCACAGGCGTTCCAATCGGCGAGACGGGGATAGTTGTCGACCAGCCATCCGAACGCGCCCTGCACGATGGCAAAGGCCGAGGCAGCCTGCATGACCTGTCCAAGTGTCATGCTGCCTTCGAGGAACTTTGGAGCGCAAAGCAAGACCGGCACGACAGGCGCAAACAGGCTCGACCCCTGAGACACCAGCGCCGTGCGCATGTGCTGACCTGCAAGGAGCGCCCATTGCCTGAGCACATGGGCAAATGTCTTGTCCACGCCGCTGCGCTCCTCCTCCTCGCCGCCGAGCAATGCGATGCTCTCGCCGTTTTCCCGCACGCGCGTCAGCGTGTAGCGGAACTCGGCTTCCGCCTGATTTTTTCCCTCGGAGAGGTGGACGAAATGGCGGCCAATGACCGCCATCGAAGTGGACGTGATCGCGGAATAGAGCACTGCGGTGATGACCAGGAAGCCGGGAACGGTGACGGTCGAACCTGCAATCGTCAGGGTCAGGGCGCCGCCGATCGTCCAGAGCACCACGATGAAGGTCGAGGCCGACAGAAATGCGACGATGACACCGGCGATGAAATCGACGGGCGATTCGGTGGCAATCCGCAAATCCTCGGCGATGCGGGCTTCGGGGTTGCTATGATCGCCGCCGACGAGGTTCAGCTGATAGTAGCGGCCGCTTGCGAGCCAGCGCGCGATGACCGCGGTGGTGAGCCAGGAACGCCAGCGGCGCTGTATCCTCATGCGAAAGAAGACTTGCGCCACCACAAGGCTGGCGCTTCCGAGCACGAGTGGCAGGAATACGGCGCTCAGCCAATATACGGTGTGGGCATTGCGTTGCTCAATGGCGTCGAAAATTGCGCGATTCCAGACATTGATCCCATACTGGAAGCCGACATTGGCGACGATCAGGACCAACAGCCCGATCGTCAACGGCCAGGCGACCTTGTCGCCACTGCCGCCCCAGTAACCGCGCGCGCTGATCCAGAAGCGCTTGAGCAGGTATCTCTTGCGCGCCCGCTCGGCCTCTTCAGGTGTCAGCTCAGGATCGGGTTCGGTGACATCCGGCGGCGGCGCGGGCTCGCCGACGACCTCGGACGCGACTTCGACAGGCGATTGTTTCTCGTGGCGCGACTTCTCGGCATCGCGCGATTGGGCGCCGTCAACCGATTTCAGCTTAAATTTAGCCTCGGGCATCCGGCGATAACGGCTTAAAAATCAGAAGGTTTCATAGCGTCCGCTCGAGATCCCAGATGCCAACAACGCCAAGGCTTCTCAGCTGTTCCGGTGCTCGCAGCAGCCTATGGTCGTTCTCGATGACAGGCTTTGATCGTTGCGGGGCAGACCGCCGAGCGTCGGCTGCGGGTCAGTCTGCAACAAAGCATCACCTGCTGCGATCTCGACAATTCGCTTCAGGCTCTCAAGATTTGTCCGCATGCTGCATTCGAAGAGGCTGGACGCAAGCGGCGCGAGAAGTGCCATCGGCCGAGTCAACAGGATCGAGGAGGAGAGGTCATCTCGATTGCGATTGCGAGCATCTGCTGCCCAGCCGGACCGCGCCAGCCCCGAATTCCGGAACAAGGGTGCGATTTTGCCGTTGAGCCAGAAACCGGAAGCGACCCGCATGCCCGAATTGCCGAATGAAGAGATCGAAGGGCGGCTGAACGCCCAGCGCGAGACTCTGGCGCTGGTCGTTGCGCTGCTTGCCAGCAAGGATACGGCACCCGAGCGAATATGGGCCGAACTGGAGGCCCGTTTTCAGTTTCAGAACAGTCAGGAGGACCCTGGCGTCCTGCCAAGCCGCGCATTCGCCATCGAAGCTGCGAAGATGCGGGAGTTCAAGCTGATCGCCGAAGAGGCGCAGGCGCGCAATGCGGAATGGAACGGCAGGGACAAGCCACAGGGCGCCAGCTGAAACCCCGGAGAGTGGATGCAGGACCGGCTATTTTACGATGACTGAGCAAGCGTCAGCTTTGCTGCAAAAGTGTACGTGCCAGCTCTTGCCATTCCTCGTCAAGCGTTAAGGTCGACGGCGCCGCGTTGCTGCGGCGATACCAATATTCCGCATTCGACTGGTCGCCTTCCTTGCGGTGGAGATAGGCATGCACGTGCATGCCCGCCGTGTCGTCGCGCTGCTGCGCGCACTCGTGCGCCTTAGCCCAATCGCCCTTTGCATCCCACCACAGCGCCTCCAGGGCAGGGCTCAAGCCGGCTGGCGGCTGTGGTTTTGCAATCGAATCCCTGAAGGCTTGCAGATCCATTTTTCCACCATAGTGACGTACAGGGCGCCGATAATACCCGCACCGGCAGCCGACTGGTAGCGTACTTTGGGCGGGACGACCGGAATGAGAGGACGTCCGATAACCGCACGGCCAGACGGTTGATTCGATGACGTGCATGAAATAGTGCGCACCACAACACCATGACGCCTGAGACAGCGAGGATGAGCCGATGACAGCCCCCGCGAAGCCGCGCCAATTCTACCACGGCACCCGGGCCGATCTTAAGCCGGGAGACCTGATCGAAGCCGGCTACAGCTCCAATTACGGCGTGCGAAAGCAGGCAGCCTGGGTCTATCTAACCGGCACTCTGGATGCGGCTATCTGGGGTGCAGAACTGGCCGCCGGTGACGGACGCGAAAGGATCTACATCGTGGAAACAACCGGCCCGATCATGGACGACCCCAATCTTACGGACAAGAAATTTCCCGGCAATCCGACGCAGTCCTATCGCTGCCGCGAGCCGCTCAGGATCACCGGCGAGGTCACCGAGTGGCAGGGCCACTCGCCCGAGCGGCTGAAAGAGATGAAGGACCATCTCGAACGGCTGAAGGCACAAGGCATCGAGGCAATCGATTGATCGCTGAGTCCTGCGATTGCCAAGCTTGGCTCTGACTTGCGGTCGGCGGCAGTCCCCGCGAAATACGGCTCCACGTCCGCAATGGGTCCGCGAGTTGTCGTTGCTTGCAGGGCTGGAGAGCGGATGCTCCTTTTCATCTCGTCGCGAACGTGATGATCTCTGGGCTCGAAGGGCCAAGTGGGCTGCCGTCAAAGCCGCCGAATTGCTGTTCGATCCGTAGCCCCGCGTTCCCCAGCAGGCTCGATAAGGCGTCCGTCTCGAGGAATCGCAAGGTGCTGCGACTAACTTGCGGAAGGCTCGGATGCTTTCCGCCGAACCTGTGGGTGAATGTCACCGTCTGTCCATCGAACGGCGTGATCACCTCTGTTGTGATCTGCACCAGCGACCCGTCAGGCAGCTCAACGACCACCGCATTTTCGGGTGTCCAGTGCTCCCACGCCCGCACCGAAGGGTTCCGCGTTTCGAACGCGAAGCATCCGCCTGGCACAAGGGCGTGTCGGACAGCCGCCATGAAATCCCTCAGGTCTTCGTCGCTGACAAGGGCCTGGAATGCGTGCCCCGTCATCACAATGAGATCAAACTCGGCTGTCCAGCCGGCCGATTGGAGATCGCCGAGAACCCATTCGATATCCGCGCGCGTTCGTGCGCGATCCAACACGCCGGGTGCTGGGTCGATGCCGCAGAGCCGCCCTGAATGTCCGGCCAAGCGTGCCTCGTGAAGGAGGGTGCCCGTTCCACATCCGACATCAAGCACCGCGTCTGCTGTTAGAATGCGGGGCAGGTAGAAATCATAGTCGTCGCGCGCAGATCTCGGGTGCCAGGCATCGTAGACGGCAGCGAGATATGGGTCGGCGAAAAGGTGGTCGACCATAGGCGGTATTCCCAATCAACTTTGACGTGCGAGCGGTGTCGCCGCCAGCATATAGCCCATAAGTCGCGTCGATCGTTACCGCACCACCTCGCGGTGGCGGCCGGGCAGGCGGGTGGCGATGAGCTTGTCGATGCGGCGGCCGTCGAGGTCGACGACCTCGAAGCGCCAGCCTTGCGCGTCGACACATTCGCCGGTCGCCGGCAGATGGTGCAAATGCGACAGCACATAGCCGGCGACGGTTTCGTAATCGCGGCTCTCAGGCAGGTCGATGCCGAGGACCTCTGCCATCTCGTCGGCCTGCATATAGCCGGCGAGCAGCCATGAGCCGTCCTCGCGCTTGACCGCGTTTTCCTCGTCGCCGGCGTCGAGGTCGGAACGGAATACGCCGGTGATCGCTTCCAGTATGTCGGCCGGGGTGACGATGCCTTCGAAATGGCCGTATTCGTCATGCACCAGCGCCATCGGCACGTCGGATTCCTTCAGCGTCGCAAGCACGTCCAGAGCGTCGGCCTGGTCATGCACGATTGGCGCGGCCCGCACGTGCCGGCGCGGGTCGAGAGCGCGGCCGGCAAGCATTGCGGCCAGCACGTCGCGGGTCTGGACGACGCCGATCATGGCGTCGACGCCGCCGTCGCCGGCCGGCAGGCGCGAATGCTGGGTGTCCATCAGCAGCTTCCTGATGGCCGCCTCGTCGGATTGCAGATTGATCCAGTCGACCTCGGTGCGCGGCGTCATCACCGCGCGCACAGCACGATCACCGAGCCGCATGACGCCGGCGATCATCCGCCGTTCGTCGGATTCGATGGTGCCGTGGTGCTCGGCTTCGGCGACCAGCATCTTGATCTCCTCGTCGGTGACCTTATCCTCGCTCTGACCGCGCTGGCCAAGCAGCCACAGGAGGGCGCGGCCGGAAAAATCGAGCAGGAAGACCAGCGGCGCCGAGACGCTGGCGAGGATGGTCATTGCCGGGGCGACCCTGACGGCTACCCTTTCGGGGTCGCGCAATGCGATCTGCTTGGGCACCAGTTCGCCGATGATCAGCGAGCCATAGGTGATGAGGGCGACGACGATGCCGACGCCGAGCGGATCGGCGAGGCTTTCGCGGATGCCGGCCGACGCCAGGGAGGTGGCCAGCCGCTCGCCGAGCGTGGCGCCGGAAAAGGCACCGGACAAGACGCCGACCAAAGTGATGCCGATCTGCACCGAAGACAGGAATTTTCCCGGATTGGCGCCGAGCGCCAGGGCCCGGCCGGCACCCTTGACGTTGCGGTCGATCATCGTCTTAAGGCGCGCCGGCCGCGACGAGACGATGGCGAGCTCGGACATCGACAGAAGGCCGTTCACGCAGATGAGGACGACCACGATGGCAATTTCAGCATAAAGCATGCCGGGTCCATAGCATTGCCGCGCGGTTTTCGAAAATAGGACGGGTCGCGCTTTTTAAATTTAGCGAGCCGGGCAATCAGGCGGCACCCATGCCGCATCCCAGGGCGGCGCGGAAAAATGCTCGATCAGGGCGTCGACGACGACGCGCACCTTTGGCGCGAGATTGCGTGTTACCGGCCAGATGGCATGCACCACGGTGTTTTCGACAAGACAGTCCGACAGAACCATTTCGAGCTCGCCGCGCCTGATGCTGTCGGCCGTCAGCCATGTCGGCAGATAGACGATGCCGCAGCCGGCCAGTACCGCATCGAGCATCGGTTCGCCGTGGCCGAGCACCAGCCGCGCCTTGGGCGCGAATTTTTCGAGACGGCCGTCGACATGCCTGACGGTCCAGGGATGGACCGTGCCGTCGCGGCCGTAGCCGATGAGGCTGTGCCTGGCCAGGTCCTCGATCGATTGCGGCCTGCCATGGGCGTCGAGATAGGCGGGGGCGGCGCAGATGGCCGAACGTTGGGCATAGATGCGGCGCGCGGCGATCGACAAGCTGTCGTCGAGGTCGCCCATACGCACCGCCAGGTCGATGCCTTCCTCGATCAGGTCGACGCGCCGGTCGTTGAACGAGATTTCCATAGTCAGATCCGGGAAGCGCTTCGAAATGTCGAACAGCACCGGGGCGACGCATCGCCGGCCGAAGGCCAAAGGCAGGTCGACGCGCAGCCGCCCGGAAGGCACCTGCTTGCGGGAAGCGAGTAGTGACTGGGCGGCTTCGATTTCGGCCAGCGCCCTGACGCAGGCTTCGTAATAGCTCAGACCTTCGCTGGTCGGGCTGAGGCTGCGGGTGGTGCGGTTGAGCAGGCGGACGCCCAATCGCTGTTCCAGCTGCGCGATCGACTTGCCGACCGCCGATTTGGTGACATGCAGCCGTGCGCCAGCGCCGGTGAAGCTGCCGGCCTCCACCGCGTGAGCGAATGCGACGATGCCTTGCAAATTGGCTGATTCCAATGAAGCGCTCCTATTGTAGAGTTTTGCTCCTTAATCTGTTGCAGAACATGCCACATGGAAGCACTTTTCTCCATAGTGAAACGGCGTAAATGTCTCGCGCAATCATCAACCACGGAGCGCGAACCAAATGAGCACCGAAAACAGATCCTGGCAGATGAACGGTTTCGGCCTGTCCAGGGTTGAAGCCGGCTGATGGAAAGCTGCCCCAACCCGGGCCGCATGATCTTCTGGTACGAGTCACAGCGGTATCGCTGAATTACAAGGACAGGATGATCGTCGATGGCGTGCTGATACCGGACCTCAGCTTTCCGTTCGTGCCGACATCGGACGCGGTAGGCGAAGTAGTCGCCACCGGCAGCGAAGTCAGCCGCTTCGGCATCGGGCAGCGCGTGCTCGGCCAGGTGATCGCCGACTGGCCGGACGGCGACGCCCCGCCGGTGCTGCACAAGCATACGCTTGGTTCGTCACTGCCCGGCATGCTGTCCGAGCATGTGCTTTTTCATGAGGATGCCGCCGTGGCGGCGCCGCCGCAGCTCAGCGACGTCGAGGCATCGACGCTGCCGATTGCGGCGCTGACGGCGTGGTTCGCGCTGGTCGAGGAGGCCAAGCCGATCCCGGGCGAAACCGTTCTCATCCAGGGCACCGGCGGCGTGTCGCTGTTTGCGCTGCAATTTGCCGCCGCCTTCGGCCTGCGCACCATCATCACCTCGAGCAGCGACGAGAAGCTCGAGCGGGCGAAGGCGCTCGGCGCCTGGAAGAGGATCAATTATCGCAGCCAGCCGGCATGGGACGAGGCGGCGCGCGAACTGACAAACGGGGCCGGCGTCAGCCATGTGCTGGAAATGGTTGGCGGCGACAATGCGCGGCGCTCGCTCAATGCGCTGGGCGCCGACGGCAGGCTGTCGCTCATCGGCCTTCTCGGCAGCATGGAGCTCAGTTTCCCGATCATTCCGTTCCTGCGCAATCGGATCGTCGTACAAGGCATATCGATCGGCCACCGCCGCGCTTTCGAGCGAATGAACCAGGCGATCGAGACGCTTGCCATCAAGCCGGTGATCGACAAGGTGTTTGGCTTCGACGAGGTGCCGCAGGCATTTGAGCGTCTGGAGACAGGACCGTTCGGCAAGATCGTGATCACCGTGCCCTGAACCCGTCGGGACGAAATGGCTGTCAGACGGGAAGGCCGATTGCGCGCCTACGGCAGTTGCAGCAGGATCCCGATGATGGCCTTGCCGTCGGTGAAATAGGGATCGCCTTCGCCGTTGCGCCCGGTCTTCGTGGCGCCGACGCCTGGTATCTCGCTGGTCGAGATCAGCATGCCGGCGGCGGAGAGGTCGCGCATCAGCCCGTCGCGCTCGGCGTCGATGTCGGGGCCGATATGATGGGTGATCGCGCCGGTGTCATGGCTGAGGCCGACGCCGCGGTCAAAGCTTGCAGAGCCAAGCCAAAGCGGCCGGCCGTCGTCTCCGGTCGCATCGGTCTGCCAGAAGCGGACGTGGTGGCGCCGATCGGCGCTGTCGCCGACCGGCTTTTCGAAGGCTAGGTCCTGGGCGCGGCCTTCGAACAGCAGCCGGCTGACCGGCGCGTCGGGATAGGGGCGGTTAAACAGCACGCTTTCGCCGATCTCGATCGCCGTCTTCAGCGTGATCGCGTCTGCCGTATCCCAGCCGGCGACGGCAAAAGCATGGACAAGCTCCTTCTTCATGCCGACCAGGCCGACATTGATCGGATCGCCCGGAATGCCTTGCGGCGTGTGCGTCACCATCTCGAATTGCTGATTGCGAAAATTGCGGTCCCGTAACGTCCAGAACTCAGGCGCGGCGAAATAGGCGAGCGAAAGATAAGCGGCACAGCATGCCACCAGCCAGGTCGTTGCACGTCGTCGAAGGCTTCGTTGGCTCAAGAGGCACCACCCAAGCGTCTGCGCACCATCTTAACCGGCGCAGCAAGTCTTGGGCAGGGGCTGCAATCAGCGGCAGGCGCGATAGCCGTTCTTGCGGTTCTTGATGTCGAAATGGAAATGGTTGCGGTGGTCGTAGTTGTAGCCGGGGCCGAGCACGGTGGTGAAATACTGGCAGCCATCGGCGCGGACATTGTTGAGGAAGCCGCGCGTGCGGAAGGCGAACAGGCCGGGCTTGCGGACGTCGATGTCGTCGCCATTGTTAAGCTCGATGCTCATCACGTCGAGCGCATTGCCCTTGCCGTGTTCCGACAAAACACCTTCGCCGGCAATCCTGCGGCAGGAATAGCTCGAGCCCTGGTGGATGGTCTTGACGCCTGAGAAATAGCGCCAGCGGGCCGACGGCACGAGTTCGTTCCTGGTCCAGCCGGCAAAGGTGGCGGCCATGTCGCAGGTCAGCGTCGCGGCCGGCTTCATCTCGACACTGCCGATGGCCGAGACCTTGACCGGATAGTCGATGCCGCACTGGCCTTCATGGATCGGTGCAACGTCGGTGTAGACGACGCCGAGGCGTTTCAGCTCCTTTCGGCAATCGATCTCTGTGGCCGGCAGCTGTTCGGCCGGCGACATCGGGTTGTCCAGGCGCGGATAGGCGGCCGTCATAAAGGGATTGGACGGGACGAGGCGCTGCATACCCGAATATTGCGGCCCGGAATCTTGCGCGCCGGAATATTGCGGGTCGGAATTGGGCGGGACGGCAGCGGTCTGGCTGCCGACATCGACGGCCGGCTGCAGCGACAGCACGCTGCCGGTATTGCAGGCGGAGACCCCCGCAATGGCAAGCAGGGCGGCAAGCCTGCCGGCTATGCGCGCGCATTCTGTGTGCCGCACAGCGGCAAGCGCAGCGCGAAATAGCCCGGCCATCGGAAGGGTTCCTGTCCCTAGATGGCACAGACTCTAAACCTGAAGAGTAAAGGAAAAATCAGCGGCGCCGTTCACGCCTGCGGCCAAATTGCGGCGCCCCCATAGGCAAGGTCATTGGCAAAACGTGCCGCCATTGCGGCGCGGTTCGAGATCGAAGTGGAGATGCAGCGAATGATCGGCATCGCTGCCGGGGCCAAGCACGGTCTTGAACGGCCCGCAGGCCGCCTTGCGCACTGTATCCAGGAATTTCGCGTCCTTTTCCGGCGGCGCGGGGCCGACATCGATCTCCTTCCCGTCCGAAAGCTTGAAGCTGGCGATATCGAGCGCGTTGCCGAAGGCGTGCTCCGACAATTTGCCGCCGCCATTGCGCGACCGGCAGACAAAGGCGGAGGCCTGGCCGATCGATTTAATATCCGCGCCGAACTCGGCCTTTGCGGCAGGCTGGATGACCGAAGCAGCAAAGCGTGCGGCCGCTTCCGCCATCTGGCAATTCAGCTCGGGCTCCGGGCCGATGGCGATGGATTTGCCGAGCGTCCTCAGCACGATCGGGTAGGGGATCGAGCAACCGACCGCCGTATCATGCTCGGGCTTGCGCTCCTCGAAATCGACGCCCATCGATTTCAGCCGCCTGCGGCAGGCCAATTCCTCGGCCGGCATTTCTTTCCCGGCAATGGCGGCCGATCGAGGATCAGGAAGGATTTTTTGCTCCGCCTTCTCGTCTGCCTCGGCCGGGATTGGTGGCGCGCCTGGTGGGCTTGCCGGCGGCTCAGCCCGTGCCGGCTTTTCGGGCGGCTGCGGTGCAATCGCCGGCGGCTCCGGAGCATCCTCCGGGCGCGGTTCGGGGACCGGGATCTCGGTTGGTGGGGGCGGAGTGACTTGCTGGTTGAGCTGCGGAACCGGTGCAGTTTGCGGTAGGTCGGGTGCCTTGGCTAAAACGGGTCCCGCCAGCGGCGTAGCCGCAACGGCCAGCAGCAATCTGCCCAATCTGAAAAAGCCAAACGCCGCCATTACATCGCAACGGCCAGAATGCAGGGAAGTTGCCTTGAGCGAGGGGGGCGGCCGATCACAATCGGTAACCGCGCCGTCACGCGCCGATCGCTTCCAGGCCTTCCTCGAGCCAGTCCGCCAGCAGCGGCATGCCGAGCAGATATTTTGCCGTGCGCTTGTTGGCGCGCTCGCGGGCGGCGGACAGCGCGTCCGTCCATTCCGTCGCGTCATAGTCGCCGCGGCCGACCCAGGCCAACGCAATCAGTTCAGCCGCTTCGTCGACATTGAGATCATCGATCAGCTCGCGCAGTTCTTCTTCGGTGAGATCTTCGGAGCTTTCCTCGGCAAGGCCGTCATGATGGTGGTTGTCGTGCGCGTTGCCGTCGAGCTCTACCTCGTGCTCGGCGCCGTCGGCATAGTCTTCGTTGACGGCGGCGCTGAGCGCCTTCGCCTTCAGGATGAACAGGCGCACGGTGTCGGGACCGATCGAAAGCTCCCAGTCTCGTTCAACGCGTTGCTGCACCGGCCGTCTCCCTGCTTCGTGCTCGGTCGGCCCGATGATAGCGGATTTGCAGCGCTCGTCACATTATCTTGCGCGGCGGCGTTGATCGTGAAGCATGATTTCCGATGCCCACTCTTCCCGGGATAAGATGGCCTTGCTGGGAGAGATCGCGGTTTTGAGATAGGATGACATTTTCCGGGACGAAACGGCGTTGGCCCGGCGTTAGTGTTGCATTGTCAGGTTCAAAGGAGAATTCGATGCGCAGACGATTGCTGATTTACGCCATGGCCATCGCCGCCCTGCCGCTGATTGCGGCTCCGGCGTTTTCGGCTGGTGAAGGCGGGGGAGGTGGCGGTGGCGGCGGCAATGGCGGCGGCAATGGCGGCGGCCAGTCCCAGTGCAAGAAGGGGGAGGCGTGGGACAAGAAACAGAAGAAATGCGTCTCGCCGAAGCAAGGCATGCTGGACGACGACAGCATCTACGATGCCGGTCGCGCGCTGGCGATGGATGGACGCTACGACGAGGCGATCGCCGTGCTCAGCCTCGCCGCCAACAAGCAGGATCCGCGCATCCTCAATTATCTCGGCTATTCGCACCGCCATTCCGGCCGCGTCACCGTCGGCCTCGGCTATTACGAGGAAGCGCTGCGCATCGACCCGAACTACACGCTGGTGCGCGAATATCTCGGCGAGGCGCACCTGCAGATCGGCGATCTTGCCGGCGCCCAGGAACAGCTCCGCGAGATCGAGAAGCGCACGGGCAAGGGGTCTCGCGAATACGGCATGCTGTCGGAGCAGATCGATCATTTCATGAGGAGCTGATCCTCCGGAACGCTCCTCATAACCGGCTGTGAGCGATCGCAGCCGGTTTTTTGCTGTGCTGCACATGTTGGCCACAACCGAGATTTGGCATCACGGTACACGATACGATCTTGGAAACCCCCGCTTGACGTGGGGTCAGCCGTGCAATCGGTGGATGATTTTTCAAAAACCGACTTTTTGGACGTGAAAAACCCGCGAAGATTGCTATATCTTGCGAAATTGTGGTGAGACGGTTCCGTTAGCCCGAGGCTGCCGGACCGTTTTCTTTTTGTACCATCGACAAGGTCGCTCCCGATTGCGGGGGCGGCGGCAGGAAAGGTCAGGCATTATGAACAAGGTCCCGATGACAGGCGAGGGGTTCGCGTCATTGAAGGAAGAACTGCGCTGGCGCCAGCAACAGGAGCGGCCGCGTATCATCGAGGCGATTTCCGAAGCGCGCTCGCATGGCGACCTATCCGAAAATGCCGAATATCACGCGGCAAAAGAGGCACAGAGCCTCAATGAGGGCCGGGTCAACGAACTCGAGGACCTGATCGCGCGGGCCGAGGTGATCGACGTCACCAAGCTCAGCGGCGACAAGGTCAAGTTCGGCGCCACCGTGGTGCTGGTCGACGAGGATACCGAGGAGAAAAAGACCTACCAGATCGTCGGCGACCAGGAAGCCGACGTGAAGTCCGGCCGCATCTCGATCTCCTCGCCGATCGCGCGCGCCCTGATCGGCAAGGAAGTCGGCGACGCCATCGAGGTCAATGCGCCAGGCGGCGCCAGGGGCTACGAGATCGTCCAGGTGCAGTTCATCTGAGGAATCTGAGGCGAGCCCTAATCCCGTCAGGTAGCGCCGCCCCTCATCGCCCTGCCGGGCACTTCTCCCCGTATAGTGACGGGGAGAAGGGGCCGTCCGGAACCTCGGCGCCGTTTCCTGCAACGCCACCGATTGGCGAAATCTTCGGTGAAGGCGTCCTTCTCCCCGTCCCTATACGGGGAGAAGATGGCGGTAGCCAGATGAGGGGCAGCGCCAACTTTCAGGACTATCCTCTACCGACCTTGACCTGACCGGTCCCCCGAAGCGCCAGCAATCTCTCGGCTTCCGCCATCACCTCCGGCGGCGTGACGCTGTGGCCGGGCCTGGCCAGCAGCGTCGATGAGAATGGCCCGCGCGGGCCGGTCAGGCCAGGCTCGGTAGCGAGGAATATCGCCACCGTCGGCAGGCCGAAAGCGCTGGCGAGATGGGTCAGGCCGGTGTCGGCGCCGATGACCAGCGCCGAGCCGCCGATGACGGCGGCGATCTCGGCTAGCGGCGACCTGGGAACCACCACGGTTTGCGAAACGGCGTGGGCGATCGCTTCGGCAACCGCCTGTTCCCGGTCGTTCGACCAGGTGGTGACCGGGGTCATCCCTCGTGCCACGAGAAGCCTGGCGATTTCGATCCAGTCCGCGACCGGCCATTTCTTGTCCTCGCGGCTGGTGCCGTGCAGCAGGAAGGCGGTCTTTTCGCCGGCAAGAATCGATCTTCCGGCTGGCGGCGCGATACCCGATTCAAGCCTGGAAAAATCCGGCTCGTAGCCGAGCGCCAGGCCGAACAGGCGTCTCGTGCGCTCGATAGCATGCAGGCCGCGCGGCACGGCGAAGCGATGGCCATAAAACAGGCTTGCCGAAGGCTCGCGGGCGCTCGACCGATCGAACCCGGCGATCGGTGCTGCCGTCAGCCGCGCCACCAGCGCCGATTTCAGCAAGCCTTGTGCATCGAGGACGAGGTCGTAGCGGCAATCGCGCAAGGCCCGGCGCAAGCCGACCACTTCCCGCCATGTGCCGGGCTCGAGCAGCTTCCTGCGCCAGCGCCGGATCGCCACGCTGTGGATGGTTTGGATGGCTGGATGCAGCGCCACGATGCCGGCAAATGCCTCTTCGACACACCAGTCGAAGGAGATATCCGGCCGAGCGCGGCGCGCGTCCTCGATCGCCGGGAAGGTGTGGATGACGTCGCCCATGGACGATGTCTTGACGATCAGCACTTTCATGCGGCGGCCGGCATTTCCAGCAGCCGCTCCGCCGCCGCCACGACGCGTTCGACCTCCAGCGTCTTCAGGCAGTTGAGATGACCGAGCGGGCAGATTTTTTTGTGGCAGGGCGAACAGGACAGGCCGAGCCAGACCAGTTCGCGGCGCTCGGCGAGCGGCGGCGTGTTCTGCGGCGAGGTCGAGCCGTAGACGGCGACGACCGGCGTGCCGACGGCGGCGGCGACATGCATCAGCCCGCTGTCGTTGGAGACGGCGAGCCTCGCCGCCGCGATCAGGTCGATGGCATCCTCGAGCCGCGTCTGGCCGGCAAGATCGACGGCGCCCGGAGCCAGCGCGGCGATTTCCGCCGTCACCTCAGCGTCGTTCTTCGACCCGAACAGCGCGACGCCAAACCCTTTCGCCATCATCTCGCGGGCAAGGCCGGCATAGTGTTCGCTCGGCCAGCGCTTGGCCGGGCCGAATTCTGCGCCGGGCATGACTGCCACGAATTTCGCCGCCGTCAGCCCGAAACGGCTGAGCAGTGCCGCCTGGCTGGCTTGATCGACGGCGAGCTTCGGCGCCTGGAAGGCGCCACCACGGGCAAGGCTGAAATAGGCCTGCGCGGTGCGCCGTTTCAGGCGATCGGGCAACGGCACGATGTCGGTCAGCAGCCCGTAACGCATTTCCTTGAGATGGCCGACACGGCGCGGAATGCCGGCAAAGAACGGGATCAGCGCCGACTTCCAGCTTCCCGGCAGGACAAAGGCCGTGTCGTAGCGGCCGCGCAGCAGGCGGCCGAAGCGCCTTCGGATGCGGAATTCGAACGCGCCGGATTGCAGCGGCAGGTCGATCTGCTGGCGGATTTCGGGCATGCGCTTGACCAGCGGTGCTGCCCAGGCCGGCGCCAGCACGTCGATGGCGGCATCCGGATGAAGCTCCCTCAGCGCCTGGAACAGGCACTGCGCCATCACCATGTCGCCCACCCAGCGTGGGCCGATCACGAGGATCGTTGGGCTTTCAGCCATTCGACATAGTCTCTGACGCCGGTTTCCACTGTGCGGAACTGGCCATTGTAACCGGCTGCGCGCAAGCGGGACATATCAGCTTGCGTAAAGCTCTGGTAGCTGCCCTTGAGGTGGTCGGGAAACTCGATGAATTCGATCTGGCCTTGGCCGAGCGTATCGATCACCGTTTCGGCAATGGCGCGGAACGGCTGGGCCTTGCCGGTGCCGCAGTTGAAGATGCCGCTCGAGCCGCGTTTCCACAGCCACAGATTGACGTCGGCGACATCGCCGACATGGATGAAGTCGCGGCTCTGCTCGCCGGGCCCGAAACCACCATAGGCGCCGAACAGTTTCGGGTTCTGGCCTTGCTCGACCTGGTTGAACAGATGGAAGGCGACAGAGGCCATGGCGCCCTTATGCGCCTCGCGCGGTCCATAGACGTTGAAATAACGCAGGCCCGCGACCGGCGAGTGATCGGTATCGAAAACGGTGCGGCGGACATAGTCGTCGAACAGTTTTTTCGAATAGGCATAGACGTTCAGCGGCCGTTCGCATTGCGGCTCCTCGCGGAACTCGGCGCCGCTGCCATAGACCGAAGCGGAGGAGGCATAGAGGAACGGCACGCGCAGGGCCAGGCAGGCGTGCAGCAGGCGCTTCGAATAGGCGTAGTTGACCTCCATCATGAACTTGCCGTTCCATTCGGTGGTGGTCGAGCAGGCGCCCTGGTGGAAGACCGCCTCGATGCGGCCGAGGTCACCGGCCTCCATCCGCGCCAGAAAATCGTCCTTGTCGAGATAATCGGCGATCTCGAGATCGGCGAGGTTGGCGATCTTGTGGCCGTCGGTGAGGTCGTCGACGACGAGGATGTCGCTGAAACCCTCGGCGTTGAGCGCGGCGACGATGTTGGAACCGATCATGCCGGCGCCGCCCGTGACGATGATCATGAAAGCCTCTGGTACCTTGTGCCGGTTGTAGCCCTTGTGGGATTCTGGCCTTATAGGGGAGGCGGGCCGGGCTGTCGACAAAGCAGGTGGCTGGGCGGCCGGATGAGCGCCATAGTGGCGCCGCAAACGTCACGTTTCAGTCGGCCTGCCGGCCGACCGGCGACAGGAGCAAGGTAATGCCGTCAACCGAACTGCTTGTCGCCTTTTTCGCCACCACGGCGATCTTCGCCTATATCCCCGGCCCCGCCATGCTCTATGCCGCCGCGCAAACCATGGCGCGCGGCCGCTGGTCCGGGCTGATGGCGGCGCTCGGCATCCATCTCGGCGGCTACGTTCATGTCTTCGCCGCCGCCGTCGGCCTGTCGGTGCTTTTCCATGCCGTGCCGGCGCTTTACATGGCGGTCAAGCTGGTCGGTGCGCTGTATCTGGTCTGGCTCGGTGTTTCTTTGTTTCGCGCCAAGGCGCAAGGCGAGGTTGTCTTGCCGGGAATTCAGCCGAAATCCGCCCGCCGCGCGTTTTTCGAGAGCGTCGCCGTCGAGGTGCTCAACCCGAAAACGGCGATTTTCTTCATGGCGTTCCTGCCGCAATTCATCGATGCCTCGGCAGCGTTTCCGGTCTGGCTGCAGTTCGTCGTGCTTGGAACGATCGTCAATTTGATGTTCTCGTCGGCCGACATTGTTTGCGTGATACTGGCCGGCGCGGTGATTGCCAGGCTGCGGCAGTCGAGCCGGGCGCAGCGCCTGATGCGGCGCGCCGGCGGTGCGGTGCTTGTCGGACTGGGCGTGCATGTCGCGTTGCAGAAAAGCTGACGCACTGTCTCGCCGCCGCGATCGGTCGAAGGCCCGCCGTTGCGTCGGCTGAAATTGCGGTATATCGGCATCGCCATGAACGGCCCGCCCTGCCAATTGAATTTCCCGTCACCGAAAATCGGCCCTCCCGCGCGTTGACATGATCAAGCTGCCCTCTCCCGAACCTCTTCACCGCGCCATCTCGCGCTTCGGCGGCGCCACCGTGCTGGTGGTCGGCGATTTCATCCTCGACCGTTTCGTCAACGGCGTGATCGAGCGCATTTCGCCGGAAGCGCCGATCCCCGTGCTGCACGGGCGCGGCGAAACGCTGGCGATGGGCGGCGCCGGCAATGTCGTCGCCAACATCGTTTCGCTCGGCGCTGCCGTCATACCGGTCTCGGTGATCGGCGCTGACGAGGCCGGCAAGAACCTCGTGCGCATGCTCGGCGAATTTGGCGTCGACACCGGCGGGCTGGCGCAGGATGCCGATCGCATGACGTCGTCCAAAAGCCGCTTCAGCGCGCTCAACCAGCAGGTGCTGCGTTTCGACGAAGAGGAAATCAAGCCGCTGGGCGATGCCGAGCGCGCGACATTGGTCGGGCATTTTCGCGAAGCGCTGGCACGCGCCGACATCGTCATCCTGTCCGACTATGGCAAGGGCGTGCTGCTCGACGGCGTCGCCGGCGAGCTGATCTCGATCTGTCGGCAAGCGGGCAAGCCGGTGCTGGTCGACCCGAAGGGCCGCGACTATGCGCGTTATGCCGGCGCGACGGCAATCACGCCCAACCGCAAGGAACTCGGCGAGGCGGTCGGCCGCGCAGTGTTTGCCGATGACGAAATCGAGGCGGCGGCACGCCAGCTGATTTCGGCGCACGGTTTCGATTTCGTCGTCGCGACGCGCAGCGAAAAGGGCATGAGCGTCATCGGTGCGGACGACGCCCGCCATATCGCCACGCAGGCGCGCGAAGTGTTCGACGTTTCGGGCGCCGGCGACACGGTAATCGCGACCTTCGCGCTGGCTCTTGCAGCAGGGGCTGATCGTGTCATGGCCGGATCGATCGCCAACGCCGCCGGCGGTGTTGTCGTCGGCAAGCGCGGCACGGCGCGGCTGACGATCGAGGAACTCACCGGTGCGCTGTTTCGCTCGCATGGTCCGGTCGCCCACTTGGATGCGATCCTCGATGCCGCCGCCGCTGCGCGGCTGGTGGCGGGCTGGAAAGACGAGGGCTTGAGCGTCGGCTTCACCAATGGCTGTTTCGATATCCTGCATGCCGGCCATGTCAGCCTGCTGCATGCGGCGCGCAGCCAGTGCGACCGGCTGGTGCTCGGCCTCAACAGCGATGCCTCGGTGCGCCGGCTGAAAGGGCCGGGACGCCCGGTCAATGACCAGCATGACCGGGCCTGCGTGCTTGCAGCACTTGCCTCGGTCGACGCCGTCGTCATCTTCGAGGAGGATACGCCGCTTTCGCTGATCGAGGCGCTGAGCCCCGACATACTGGTCAAGGGCGCCGACTATACGGTCGATCAGGTGGTTGGCGCCGATGTCGTGCAGAAGGCCGGCGGACGCGTCGTGCTGGTCGACCTCGTCGCCGGCAAGAGCACGACCGGCACTATCGGCAGATTGCGCGCCGGGAACTGAGGGTTTCATGTCCGAACTGAACGATTACCTGGCCCGCTCGGCGGCCGCGATTTCGGCGATGGTCGAGCGCGACCTGACCAGCGAGATGGAGCGGGCCGTCAGCGCCGTCGTCGCCGCGCTTTCGCAGGGCAAGGCGCTGCTGATAGCCGGCAATGGCGGCTCGGCCAGCGATGCCATCCACATTGCCGGCGAGCTGGTCGGCCGCTTCCTCAGGGAGCGCAAGGCCTACAACGTCATCGCGCTGCCGGCCAACGCGGCGGTGCTGACCGCCTGGGGCAATGATTACGGCTTCGACACGGTGTTTGCGCGCCAGGTCGAGGCGCATGGTTCGGCGGGCGCCGTGCTGCTCGCCATCTCGACCAGCGGCAATTCGCCAAGCATCCTCGCCGCCGCCCAACAGGCGCGCATGATGGGCATGACGGTGGTCAGCCTGACCGGCGACACCGGCGGCAAGCTGAAGCCGCTCTCCGACATCCTGCTCAACGTACCCTCGACCTCGACGCCGATCATCCAGCAGGGGCATTTGTGCCTCTACCACCATTTGTGCGAAATGGTCGAAACGCGCCTCTGCGACGCAGGGTGATCCTCGAACTCTCAGGACCTGGGTTCCTCGCCCTCCGCGAAGCGGGGGAGAGGTGGCCGCGAAGCGGCCGGAGAGGGGGCTTCGTAGAGCGCGGTTCCCCTCTCCGTGGCGGGTTGGGCGCGGTGGTGGTTATTAAAGACTGAAGCGGGGGCCGCATAATAGGGGTGT